>CALZAF010000044.1 GCA_945612775.1 uncultured bacterium
AAAAAAATGCCGGGCACTGCATTGCACCCGGCATCTCTATTATCATGATTTCACTACTCAATTATTTCTTTGTGGTGGTCTTTTTGGTTGCAGCCTTTTTAGCGGCTGGTTTCTTGGCTGGCGCCTTCTTTTCGTCAGCCTTGGCTGCCCTGGTTCCGCAGCGGCGCTTTGGCTTCTCTTCTGCCACTTCCACTGGCGCGCTCACCATCTTGATTACTTGCACGGTGCGTGCCGGCAAGTAAAGCTGCAGCCAACCGAGACCGTGCTTAGCATACAGTTCATCGGCTTCGGTAAAGTGGTGCACACTGTTGTCGATATTGCCATAACCGCCATACTTAACGTCGTCGCTATTCATCACGCCCACATATTCGCCTATCGGAGCCAAAATCTTGTAGCCGAGGTGCGAACGGTTAGGGCTGAAGTTGAAGATGAAGGCATATTCGCCACGGCGATAAGCGAGCACTTGGTCGTCGTCCTTTTCCCACATCTTGGTCACAGGAAGCTTTTCGAACTTCTTGATACCGCCTATAAGGTGAATCATATCGTTGTCGAAGGCATTCAGGAAGCGATATTTGAGGTCAACGCGGTCAACGAGTTCCCATTGGCGGCGAGCGTACTTATACGACCATCCGTTGCCTTCGCGTGGGAAGTCAATCCACTCTGGGTGACCGAATTCGTTACCCATAAAGTTGAGGTAACCGCCGTTGATGGTAGATGCAGTGACCATTCTTATCATCTTATGGAGTGCCATACCGCGATCCACAGTCGGGTCGTTGTCGCCCACCATCATGTGCCAATACATAGCGCTGTCGATAAGGCGGAAGATAAGGGTCTTGTCGCCCACAAGTGCCTGGTCGTGGCTCTCGGCGTAGCTGATGGTCTTTTCGTCGGCGCGACGGTTGGTAAGTTCCCAGAATATCGATGTTGGATGCCAATATTCGTCTTTTTTCTCCTTGATGGTCTTAATCCAATAGTCAGGAATACCCATCGCCATGCGATAGTCGAAGCCCATACCACCCTTCTCGAATGGCAATGCCAAACCCGGCATACCGCTCATTTCTTCGGCTATGGTGATAGCCTTAGGATTGAGTTCGTGAATAAGCTTATTGGCAAGGGTGAGATATACTATGGCGTCAACATCCTGACCGCCGTTGTAGTAGTCGCCATATCCACCGAATGCTTGTCCGAGGCCGTGGTTGTAATATAGCATCGAGGTCACGCCGTCGAAGCGGAAGCCATCGAAGTGATATTCGTCAATCCAGAATTTGCAGTTCGAGAGCAGGAAGTGAAGCACTTCGTTCTTGCCGTAATCGAAGCAGAGCGAATCCCATGCCGGGTGCTCGCGGCGGCTTGCGTCGGTGTGGAAATACTGGTTGTAGGTGCCATCGAAGCGGCCGAGGCCTTCTGCCTCATTCTTCACGGCGTGGCTATGAACGATGTCCATAATCACTGCTATGCCGCGCGAGTGAGCGTCGTCGATAAGCGCCTTGAGGTCCTCAGGAGTACCGAAGCGGCTTGAAGCAGCGAAGAAGCTCGACACGTGGTAGCCGAACGATCCATAATATGGATGCTCTTGGATAGCCATAATCTGAATGGCATTGTAGCCGTCGGCATGAACACGAGGAAGCACATTTTTGCGGAATTCTTCATACGAACCCACCTTTTCGGCATCTTGACCCATGCCTATGTGGCACTCATATATCAATAGAGGTTCTACATTTGGCTTAAATTTCTTGGCTTGGAACTGATAAGGAGCCACATCCCACACTTGTGCCGAGAAGATGGCAGTCTTTTCGTCCTGCACCACGCGGCGTGCGTAGGCTGGAATGCGCTCACCGCTGCCGCCTGGCCAATAGATGCGTAGCTTATACAAGTCGCCGTGGCTCATCTGATCGGCATCGAGCTTTATTTCCCAAACACCGTTTCCGATGTTGGTGAGGCCGTATGCCTCACATTCTACCCAATCGTTGAATGTACCCACCATGTTGATGGCAGTGGCATTAGGAGCCCACTCGCGGAACACCCAGCCATCGGCTGTGCGGTGTAATCCGAAGTAGTTGTGCGCATTGGCAAAGTCGGTAAGGCTACCTTCCTCGCCCACAAGTTCGGCTTGTTTTCTTATTACGTCTTCATGGCGGCCATTGATTGCATCGGCAAAAGGTTCAAGCCATGGGTCATTCTTGATGATGGGGAGAACTTTCTTTTTCATAATTAAATTTCTGGTTATATATAATACACAAAAGTAGTGCAAACGCGTGAAATAAGCAACTCGATAATTGCTTATTTTCAAAAAATTTGCAACGAATTTTGCTGTAGTTTTACAGGCTGCACGCGGGGCATTTGCCCGATTTGTCGAATGGAATCACGTCGAAGTTCATTTTCAGCACGTCGAAGGTGAGCAATCGGCCTGTTAGGAGTTCGCCTGTGCCGGTAATCCATTTTATCGCCTCGGTGGCTTGAATGGTGCCTGTTATGCCCGGTATCACGCCAAGCACGCCCACCACCTTGCCCGATGGCACATCGCCGGGCTGCGGCGGCTCGGGAAATAGGCAGCGATAGCATGGCGACCCGGGCACATAGGTCATCACCTGACCCTCAAATCGCAAAATTCCGCCCAAGCAGAAGGGCTTGCTTGCTGCCACGCAGGCATCGTTTACCATATATTTCACTTTGAAGTTGTCGGTGGCTTCTATCACGAAGTCGTAGGCATCTATCACCTGGCGTATGTTGTCGGGGGTGAGAAATATGGGGTGCTTCTCCACCTTCACCAGAGGATTGATTTGAGCTATGCGCTGCTCAGCCGAATCGACCTTCGCAACGCCCACGTTAGCACTGTCGTGCACTATCTGGCGCTGCAGGTTCGACACATCTACCTCATCGCCATCCACTATGCCAAGCGTTCCCACGCCTGCTGCTGCAAGATACATCAATATAGGTGAGCCAAGACCTCCAGCACCTATCACAAGCACTCGGGCTTCACACAGTGCCCTCTGACCTTTTTCTCCAAATTCACGCAACTTAATGTGACGGTCGTATCGCATTAGTTCGTCGTAGGTAAATTCTTTCATTTCAAGATGTAAAATTTAGCAATAAATGTGGCTGCAAATATATCAATTTGCAACCACATTGCCAAATATTTCTTACAAGTGGCAAGCTTCTACGACATGGTAATCTCCTAAGGTAGAGCAATCTTATTGCCCCACCCGGAAGGGGCAGTCACGGTTTGTGAATGGCGCAAGTTTGGCAAATTAATAATTATCTCAGTGTTTTACATTCCTGTGCCTGTAGCACCGGCTGATTCGCCGCTGCTGTTGCTGCTTTGACGCATCACGTCGTCGTTTTGAATGCTTCGCGAGGTCTTCTTTACCGAAGCCTTCAGATTTCCAAATCGCCACGACAGGCTCACACCAAATCGGCGCATTGGCACCCAAATCTCGCTATGCTGCTCATAGGTGTTGGTGACTGAGTTGTTCTCCACCTTTATGTTTTTCTTGAATGGCGACATAGCATTCAGCGTGATGGTTAGGCTCTTGTCCTTAAAGAACGATTTGCTTAAACTAAAGCCATACGACACCATTCCCTTCGATTTGTTTTGGAATTCCACATGACCGGTGTTGCCAAACGCCATTGCCGAGATGGTGAACTGATGCGGCAGTGTCTGCTGAATATTTCCAAACAGATTGCCCGAAAAACCATCCA
The DNA here is from genome assembly GCA_945612775.1 of uncultured bacterium. Classification (GTDB taxonomy): domain Bacteria; phylum Bacteroidota; class Bacteroidia; order Bacteroidales; family Muribaculaceae; genus SFTJ01. Next base: position 3,700 of record CALZAF010000044.1, read on the forward strand.
ACTCGCTGTTGAGCACCTGGCTCTTGTAGCTATGATATGAGCCGTTGAAACTCAACATCAATCGTGTCTTGGGCCAAGGATTCCAATTGCACCACACGTTCAAGCCTACGCGGTTGCGCTTCGTAACATTGCCGTAGGTAGAAGTCATGATACCGCCATTAGCCACCGAATATCGCTCGATTCCGTTGTTGGTGAACGAATAGTCTAATCCGGCATTAATCATAAACTTCTGCGCGAAACGGCTGAACGACAGTTCGAGGTTATGGCTCTTCTCGGTGTCGAGATCTGGATTACCGTACGACACATTGGTAGGGTCGCTATCGTTGACGAATGGGTTAAGGTAGTCGATGCCGGGGCGGTTGATGCGCATATTATAGGCAAACTTGAGCGTTGACATCGGACTAACCATATACGACATCGTCAACGATGGCACCACGTCGTGCATTCGTGCCGAATAGTTTCGCTCGGGATTATTGTCGTAGTTCACGTCCATAAACGAATACTCATATCGCACACCTGCCTTTGCACCAAAGCTCTTGTATTTAAGTTGATAGTCGGCATAGGCTGCCACGATGTTGCGCAGCTGGTTGTATTTGCCGTTAGGGTCAATTATGTCGTGCAGGGCGCCACTCTCGTCGGCTTGGCTGAAAGCCACGTCGCTGGCATTCTTGCGATAGATGTATTTTGCGCCGAAATCCACATAGTGCATGTCGCTAATGGGGTTCACATAGTCACTCTGGGCTGTGTGCTCCTCGGTGTGGGCATCGTTATCGATTACCTGTCGCAGCAATGGATATGGCACATCTTGGGTTTCATCGTACCATGTGTCGCTACTCGAACCCGCAGGACTGTAATCCAAACGATAGCTCACGGTGAGAAATTCGCCTTTCTTGTCGAATGTGTGCTGATAGTCGATTCCTAAGTTAGAGCCGCCCATATCGCCTCGGGCTACGGAGCCTTTGCGGTAGAAATATTCGCGCTGCATCTGGCTGTTGCGCATCTCATAGTCGATGTAACCCGATGACTTGGTTTTTCCGCCGAAAATGTTGCCCGACAAGGTGATAAGATTGAGCGTATCGACCTCATAACTGGCTTCAATCGACCCGAAAACGAAGTCGCCATGATTCTTGGTGAAGCTGTCGCCCGTAAGATTGGCAAACTGCTCGCTGGTGAAGTCTTTGCGGGTAGAAAAACTGTGAACCTTGGTGTCGAAGCCGCGCGTATAGTTCACATTGGTGGCAATGGTAAATTTGCCCGACTGTGCAGTGACAAATGCGCCACCGCCTGCCTGACGGGTATCCACGCGGGCATTTAGGCTCACATTATAGCCCTTAACTTCGGCATCGCCTGTGATGATATTGAGCACGCCCGACACTCCCTCGGCATCGTATTTGGCACCCGGGTCGGTGATAACCTCGATGCGCTTCACGGCGCTTGCCGGCATGGCGCGGAATATCTCTTTAGGATTGTTGCTCATCATGGTGTTGGGTTTGCCGTTTACGAGTACCTTAAAACTGCCCGAACCTTTCACCTGAATATTGTCCTCGGCATCAACGGTCACCATAGGCACCTTGCGGAGCATCTCGGTGAGGGTGTTGCTCTTCGAGTCGGGGTCGGCTGCCACCTCGTAGGTGAGTTTATCCACGTCGGCTTTCACCAACGGGCGTGCCGCCTCCACCACCACTTCGCCAAGCACATTCTCGGCGCTGCCGATGGCTATTCTGCCCAGATTCACCACGCGCTCGCTGACAAGCGTGAAGTCGCGCACGGCATTCTTCTTGCCCACGCTCGATAGCACTATGCGATAACTGCCCGCCTTCGTCATCTTCACGTCGAAGGCGCCGTCGGTGTCGGTAACATCTACCTTTATGGGTTGTTTCTGATTTTTTACTTCATAGATTCGCACTGTGGCATAAGGTTCGGTCTCTCCGCTAACCGAGTCAATCAAAACTCCTTGCACCTGATACGCGCTGCTCTGCGCACTCATCGATGCCGACCCAAACACCACAAATAGCATCATACATAAAGTCTTAAAATTCATTAGTTTCATAGCAAATTATTGCAATTTCCGGTTATAACTCCAATTAATTTTTGCTTATTAGACGACATGACTGCAACTTTTGTCACAGCCAACCACGCTTTTAACTTATTTTAATCGTTCACCCCACTATTTTGGGCTTTTCGGCAGGAACGTAGGTGCTGCGTATGCGCCATTCTTTTGGATAGAGATTATTGGCGCGGTTGCCGAGGTTGTTGACGAATCCTATGGGGCTACCATCGTGACATAGAAGCACATAGCCGCGCGGAGCATCGGTCAAAATCACCGATTCGCCTCGCAGATATGCCACTGCGGTGGCATAATCGACGTCGGCGCGCACAAAAGCATCGCTGCGGAGTGCACTGCATAGCGCCAGCGACTGCATCGGCACGCAGTTTTTGCCTTTTATCGTGCCGAGTTCCACGCCGTGGTGCATCACGCGCAGGGTGCTGCTTAGCAGCGCCAATTCTGAGGCGTAGCATGCCGGCATTGCCATCACGGCATCGCCCACCACGCTGTAGTCATATTTTTCGGCTTCGGCAAGCCATCGGGTGGCTTCGGCTGGCACTGGCTGGGGTTTAGTCTTGCCGCCGCCCTTGCGCGCCTTGGTTTGCACCGTCATTCTCGGCGCATCGCCTGCCTTGCGTATTACGCTCAGAAACAAGCCTTCGCCCTCGGTGCGATGCGGCATAAACCGATAGCAGTGGTTAGAGCCCTCGAGCGAGGGATGAATGTGCCACGAGGCATCAACGCCGAGGTCTATTGTCTCGCCACCGTATTCTTGACAGATGTGCTGCACCATTCGCTCATTTTCTTCAAGATTGTAGGTGCATGTGCTATATATGAGCAGACCTCCGGGGCGCAGGCAATCCCAGATGTCGGCAATAATGCTGCGCTGACGGGCTGCACACTCCTCCACGAGTTGCGGAGTCCACTGCTCCACCGCCTCATCGTCCTTACGCATCATTCCTTCGCCGCTGCAAGGCACATCGGTGGCTATGACGTCGAAGAAATGGGTCAGTTTCGAGAAGTCTGACGGGCGATTATGGGTCACCACAGAGTATGGCGACCCCCATTTCACCACGTTCTCTTTCAATATCTTGGCGCGGAGTGGCACTATCTCATTAGCCACCACGAGCGAGCTATCTGGCAGGGCATCGATAGCCGATGTGGTCTTGCCTCCGGGCGCTGCGCAGAGGTCGAGATAGCGCACCGGCTCGTGCACCAAGTGCTTAATGGCATAACCTATAAACATCGACGAGGCATCTTGCACATAATAGCGTCCCGACTGGAAATCGGTGTCGAAAGTGAATTGCGGACGCTCATCGAGATACACTCCCTCGTCGCACCAAGGCACACGGCGGCAATCGGCGCTTGGCGAAGCGCCTTTTCGCTTATTCACTCTTATCGATACGCTCGGCTGGGTATGCTCTATGGCATTTGCCAAGTCGGTGGCTTCGTCGGGCATTATGGCGCGAAGCTGATTGATAAATTCGTGAGATAGTGCCATATCGTTAGGTTATGCTAATATCTTGATTTTATTATGGTTTCGCTATGATTATTCTCCCAAGCAGGCATCGAAAGCCTTCGAGAAAAAGAGCATCTGATAGTCGAGCGCATTGCACCAATAAGCCCATGTGTGGCCACCGGGACGCTCGGTGTAGTCGTGCTTAATCTTGGCATCAACCATTGCCTTATGCAGATTGCGGTTTACCTCGCTGAAAAAGTCATCTACGCCGCACTCAAAGGCTATATTTTGCGTGGTTGTCAAGCCGCCTTTCACGAGTTCTATCACGGTGTGGCTGTCCCACACTTCCTTGTTGCTCTCGTATTCGCCAAGCACTTTTTTCATGCCCCAACTATCAGGGAATGGGCGAATGTCAACACCGCCGCTCATGCTGCCGCAGCTGCCGAACACATCGGGGTGGCGCAGACCCACAAACAAAGCGCCGTGGCCGCCCATGCTGAGGCCTGTGATGGCACGCATGCCGGGTTCGGGAATGGTGCGGAAATTGTTGTCCACAAATTCCACAAGGTCTTTTGCCACAAAGGTTTCAAACTGCGATTCGCTATCCACTGGCGAATCCCAATACCAGCTTGCTCGGCCGTTTGGACATACTATAATCACACCATACTGGCTTGCCAAATCGGGCAAGTCGGATTTCTTGTTGACCCAATTCATGTGGTCGCCGCCGTGTCCGTGAAGCAGATAAAGCACCGGATATTGGGTGTTTTGGCAATCCGCATCGTTATATTCCACCGGCACTACCACGGTACATTCCACCGGGGCACTCATCTTAGATGCCTTCACGCTCAATGTGGTGATTTGTGCCTCTTGCGCCATCATTGGTAGCGCTAATAGCAGCATTAGGACTACTGCAAGGCTGCTGATTGTTCTGATTTTCTTAACCATTTTATTATCTTTTGTTGTTTCTTTGTTAGCTCTTATTCTTTACGCAGGTCGATAAGGCATCCGGCGAGGTAGCAAAGCGTAGCCACCACCATACCGTTGATCGATGGCACGCCCCACGTCATGAAATTAGCCACCACTGCGCCGGCTATAACGCCTATTACTGCGCCCCAATTCACATTCTTTATCTCTGCCCCGTCGGCAAATGCCTTGCGATTGGTGAAATATGCCACCACCAAGATGATGCCCACTGGCGGCAAGGTGCAATTGAGTATATTTAGGAATCCGCAGAAGTTGTAGTAGAGCCACTCTGCCATCACAGTGCCTATCAAACCAGCCACAAGCACCATGGTGCTCTTCTTCATCTTGAAGATGTTGGCGAGTCCGAGTCCCACCGAGTAGAGGGCGTTATCGTTTGTGGTCCAAATGTTTAGTCCAAGCACAAGAATTGCCGCATAAAATAGGTTGAGTTTAAGCATCACGTCGAAGATGTCGTTGCCGCCCACAAAAATCGACGAAACTGCACCGAAGGAGAACATCAAACTATTGCCGATAAAGAATGCCACTACCGAGATGATGCACCCCATCTTGCCACTCTTGGAAAAGCGCGTGAAATTAGGTGTAGCCGTACCGCCCGACACGAAGCTGCCTATCACGAGTCCTGCGCCGCCCACTATGCCGAGGTCGGTGGTGCTCACAGCAAATTGTTCGATTATCGAGCCGTTGCCTTGCATCACTGCCATCACCATGGCTATGGTGCCAAGTATTGCCACACACGGCACGGCTATGAAGCTGATTATCGTGAGGCTCTTGATGCCTCGATAGGCGCTGGCTGTCATGCAGATGCCTGCCACAGCCACAAGTATGTATTCCACCAGTTTATCGCCGCCGAGAAGCTGGGTTGCCACCGGAATGGCAAACATAGCAAGACCTACGCCAAACCAACCCATCTGGGTGAACGAAATCATGGCGCTGGGCAGATAACTGCCATATCGGCCGAAGCTGCGAATCGCCAAATTGTCGAGCGACAGTCCGCTATCGCCGCCCACATAGCCCAGGGCGCCAGTGTAGGCTCCAAGCAAGGCGCCGCCAAACAGCAATGCACCCAAGAATTGCCAGAAATCGAGCCCTTCAGCCAACTTCTGCCCCACCCACATACTCGCCGAGAAGAAGGTGAAGCCCATCATTATCATAAACATTTTCCAGAACCCACGGCGCGCTGATTGTGGCACTTGCTCGTTGGTGTAGTCGATATCCACTTTTGCTGTTTCGTTGCTCATACTCTCAGTGAATTGTTTTGCAGTATTCAATATTTTTCTATTACTCCATCTATTTATTTACACATATTTGCCCAAAGCAAGGCGTATCTGCTGCAAGCGGAGTTCGCACAGTTCCTTCAGGTCGAGCGATGCCGATTTTGCCAAGAATGTCTGCTCGGCTTCGTATTGGCGCTTTAGTTCCACTTTCTTGAGCTTCTGATAGTGGTTAATCTCTATCCATTGCTCAAATGTTATGCCTTCCTTATAGCCTAATTTCTCCTCGGTGAACGCCTTTACATCTACATCGCCAGCCACTTTGTGCAGACTTTCCCAATATTCTGTGGCTTCCTCGTAGTGGTCGGGAATTTCATATCGGCGAGCGCCGCCGTCGTAGATTATGCACTTTTCGTAGATGGCGTTGCCGTTGGTAATCACCGCCTTGCGAAATTCTGGTGCTACGATGCCGTCGCTCCAATAGAAGTCGATATTAGGCACATTCACGCCCGTAACGCCATGGTCGGAATACACCGAGAAAATACCTTCGTAGAACACGCAATGTATGCCCTGGAACGATGGCCACAATTCGCGGGCACGGGCTGTGAGAGCCTCGAGCACGCTGATGGCACGAGTACCGCCCACGGTGAAAAATATCATTCGGCGCAACTGCACGCCGGCTTGATGATACTCGTCGAAGATATAGTTGATGCACTTCACGAGCGTGTCGCCAGTGGCGATGATGTCGCCCACGAGCAGCGTAGCGTTGGCATCGATGTGATTCTTCTTATAGCGGATATCGAGCCCTGTTATCACGCGTTCGGGCGAGATTACTCGTTCGCACGACAAGAAACTCATGTTATCCACTTGTATTCCGCACTTATGGCAACCTTCTTCGAGCGGATAGTTGAGTCCGCCGCGCAAAATGGTGAGAATATTCGCCTTGGTGGTGAGATTATTCTCCTTAAAATACTCTAAGGCAGTGATTGTGGGTGCAAGGGTGCACTCATAGGTGTCGTAGCCCACCACTTCGGGATACATCATCAGCTTGGTGCTGCTTGGATTTGATGCCACATAATACTTGTTGGTGAGATGTGGCGCATCGAGCAAATAGAGCTGCGTGCCGTTTTTATATCTCAGTGGGCTAAGGCTGGTGCCATTCAACATATCTTTCATCGGTATTTCAGTATATTATAGTTAAAACAGTTTTTTATCGTTTTTTCTTGAAAAAGTCGGTCATTATCTTGGCGCACTCGTCGGCAAGCACTCCACCCTGCACCACCGTCTTTTTATGGAATGGATTTGGGCAGAATGTGTGATAACCGCGCTTTTCGTCGGCTGCGCCATACACCACTCGCGATATTTGGCTCCAACCGAGCGCACCGGCGCACATCAAGCAGGGTTCTACGGTGACATATAGGGTGCAATCCACTAAATATTTGCCGCCGAGCATATTGGTGGCTGATGTGATGGCTTGCATTTCGGCATGGGCTGTGACGTCGGTAAGGGTCTCGGTGAGGTTATGACCGCGGGCTATCACTTGGCCGCGGCTCACTATCACTGCCCCGATAGGCACTTCATCGGCTTCGTAGGCCTTCTGCGCCTCGTCAAGCGCCATGCGCATATATTTTTCGTCATCGTTGTTGTTCATAATGCTATTGCTGATGCTATTCGCGATAATACACGCGCTTCACGCGGGTAGATATCGAAGTTAATATTTCGTATGGTATGGTGCCTCGCACCTCGGCAAGGCGTTCCACGGCTATATGTTCGCCAAAAATCTCCACATTGTCGCCCACTTGGCAGTCGGCATCGGTAACGTCGATCATGCACACATCCATGCATATATTGCCCACCGTAGGGCACAGGGTGCCGTTTACCCACATGCTTATGTTGCCGTTTCCGAAGTGGCGGTCGATGCCGTCGGCATAGCCCACCGGGATGGTGGCGATGCGCGACTTGCGGTGAAGCACTCCGTGGCGGCCGTAGCCTATGGTGATGCCTTCGTCCCACTCTTTAATCGATATTATCACCGAGCGGAGCGATGAAACGGGCACGAGCGACGACTCGCTGCCGTCGGTGGTGGTGGATATGCCATAGAGGCCTATGCCCACGCGCACCATTTCGCATTGATGCTCGGGGAATCGCACTATGCCTGTGGTATTGAGTATGTGGCGGATAATCTTGTGCGGGAAAGCGGCTTGCAACTTGGTGCAGCAGCGGTCGAAATAGTCGAATTGCAGCTGGGTGTAGGCGTCCTGCTCGGGTTCATCGGCAACGGCAAGGTGCGAGAACACCGATGCCGGCGTGATGGCGTCCTGACTGTGCAGCAAGTCGATAAGTTCGGGCAACTGTTCCTCGAGGAATCCGAGTCGGTGCATGCCCGTATCGAGTTTTATGTGCACAGGATAGTGGCTGATGCCATTTTTCTGCGCTTCGCGTATAATCATCTTGCACTCGTCGAGGCAATATACCTCGGGCTCAAGGTGATAGGCAAACATCGCCTTATAATTCTCCACGCGCGGATTGAGCACCATAATCTTGGCGGTTATGCCGGCTTTGCGCAGCTCCACACCTTCGTCGTGCACTGCCACGGCTATATATGCCACGCCACTGTCTTGAAGCGTCTTGGCAAGTTCGTAACTTCCTGCGCCATAGCCCGATGCTTTGAGCATACACACCATCTTGGTGGTGGGCTTGAGCAGCGAACGGAAGAAATTATAATTGTTGACCAGAGCATCGAGGTTCACTTCCATCACGGTTTCGTGCTGCTTTGCCTCGAGCATATCGATTATTGGCTTGAAATCGTAGTGCGGCGACCCCTTCACAAGTATGGTTTCGGCATCGAAGTCACCCGGCGAAACAGCATCCATAAAGTGGGGCACGCTGCGGTAGAATGACGTATTTCCTTCAAATAGATGGGCATATCGGCTTATCTCCTCGCCTATGCCTATCACGCGGCTCACGCCTTTCTGTTTGAGCAGTTCGGCTATGTGCGAATACATCATCTCGGTGCTGAACGACTCGTGTGCGGCATCGCTCAAAATCACGGTCTGGCGCGACTTTTCGATGGCTCGGCGCGACATGAAGCCAAGCGCCGGAGCAAGCGAATTATAGTCGCTGGGATAACTGTCGGCTATCACCATACAGCCGTTGATGCCTTCTATCACATTGATGCGGGTCTTGACGGGCGTCAACTGCTCCACGCGGCTGGCTATCACTTGTGGGCTAATGCCCAAGTGGAGCATCATGGTCACGCAGTTCATCACATTGGTCACGCTACCCACGTTGATAAAGGGCACTATGAGCCTATGACTCTCGCCGCCGAAGCGATATTGCACCTCGGTGCTGCGGCGATGCACTATGCTGCTCTCTATAACCACTGCTGCCGAGGCATCGGTCTCCGACCATAGCACTTTCTTCGCCCGGCAAGTCGCCAAGGCTCGTGCAATGTGCTGATTGTCGGCAAAATAGGTCACGGCTTCGCAATTCTCAAACAAGCGAGCTTTTTCACAAGCTTTGTCCTCGAGCGAGGCGAAATTCTCGCCGTGTTCGTCGGTGAGCATCGTGAATATGCCGAGCGTGGGTTTGATGGTGTGATGAAGTGCCGCCATTTCGCCTGGCAGCGATATGCCTGCCTCGATGATGGCTATCTGGGTGTTGCCGTCGATGTCCCACAGCGATAGTGGCACGCCTATCTGAGAGTTAAAACTGCGGGGCGACCGCACCACATTGAAGTCGGGGCTGAGCAGCTGATAGAGCCACTCCTTAACGGTGGTCTTGCCGCAACTGCCTGTGACGGCTATCACAGGTATCTGGAATCGGCTGCGGTGATAGGCAGCCAGGCGTTGCAGCGCATCTATCACGCTGCTAACTTTCAGATAATTAGCGTCGGCAGGGAGTCCGTCGGTGTGCTCCACCACGAAGTTTCGCACGCCGAGGTTATATAGGTGACACACATAGCGGTGTCCGTCGTTGTTCTTTGTCTTAATGGCGAAAAACAATGTCTCTTCGGGATAGGTGAGCGAACGCGAGTCGGTGAGCAGATGGCTTACCACATCGTCCTCATGCGCCAAGTCGGCACTGTCAATCCCTAATATCGAAGCAATCTCTCGAATGGAATATTTCATTGTTTTAATCCAATAGGTTTCTTATCTCTGCTATACTTGTGATATACGGATACTCTTTAATCAAATTGCCCACCACGGTGCGGGTGTCGGCATTAAATCGCTCTATGGCTTCGCGATTGTCGGTCATCGGTCGGTGCATCAGGCGCTTATACACGCGCTCGCAGCGAGCGGCGGCTTGCGCTGTGCGGTCGTCGAAATAGGTGGCTTGGAAGGTTTGCCATATATATTCTATTGCCATGTCGCTGGGATGAACCATATCGGCGGCATAGAAGCGATAGTCGCGAAGGTCGTCGAGCATTATTTCGAATGCAGGAAAATAGGTCACTACGCCCTTAAATCGACTCGCAAGCCTGCTCGCAGCCACGCGCAGCGATGCCTTGCTCAGCATATTGGTTTCAAGGCCGTCGGCTATGTGGCGTATAGGGCTCACGGTGATTATCACCTTCAGTTCGGGGTTGAACTCGTGGAGTCGGGTCAGGCAGTGGTCGAGCACCTCGGTCATGGCATCGATGCTTTCCATCTTGCGCACAAACTCGTGCTGCGGCACTTTGTGGCAGTTGCTCACCACCTTGCCGGTGCTTTTCAGACGATACACCACCGCCGTGCCGAGTGTTATAACCAGCGCCTTGGCTTCCTGCAGATGATGGTGCGCCGCTATTATGCGCTCGTTCATCAGATCCATGGCGCGCATCTTGTCCACTCGCGAAAATTTTGAGTGAAACAAGAAGCTGTTCCACACCCCATTGCTCTGGAACATGTGCGACCCATCCACTGGCGCACAGTCGATTATGCGCTCCAGCGAGGAGGCTATGCTGAAGGGATTGTAGAGCGTTCCAAACGGATTGATATCGACATTAAACATCGCATGGCGCAACCGTGCTCCTATGTTATCGGAGAAGCACGACCCCATCATCACCACCACGTCGCTGTGGCTGATAAGTCCTCGATTTTCATTTGTCTTTATCGACGTCCGGAATTCCATAACTGTCTATTATTTGCATCCTGCTGCAACAATGGCGCAAACCGCAAGCATAATCGCCAAGCGCAAGCTTGTGCGTTATGCCGAGGCACAGCCCATTTTCGCAGCTTTGTCTGCAAAGATAGTGCAAATTGGGAGCTTTCGCAAGAATAGGCCGATTTTATAGTTCACTTGCCGCGCTTTGCCGCACCTACTGCTCGCACTTGCGCCCCTCTGGCGGCTGACCCGCGTTGTTATTGCCGCATCATCCACTCTTTATCGCCATTTTATCACTTTTTCACATTATTCGGAGGCTAAAATTTCGGCATTTCGACGATTTTTATTAAATTTGTATGATTTTTAGCCTTCAGTCCGCCAATCGTCCAAACAGCGGCATTTATGAACCAAATAAGGCAATTTCAGACGGCGACTGCGGCAACGGATTTTAGATTAAACGAAATGACAGAAGAATTAGAAGAATTAGAAAATCAGAGCGGCGAATACAAAGCATCCAACATTCAGGTGCTTGAAGGTCTTGAAGCCGTTAGGAAACGTCCTGCCATGTATATCGGCGACACCAGCGTGAAGGGTCTTCACCACTTGGTGTCGGAGGTTGTTGATAACTCTATCGACGAAGCCCTTGCTGGCTACGCCAACCACATCGACGTCACTATCACCGAGAACAACTCGATTATGGTGGTCGATAACGGCCGTGGTATCCCAGTAGATGAACACGAGAAGCTCCACAAATCGGCGCTCGAAGTGGTTCTCACCGTACTCCACGCTGGCGGTAAGTTCGACAAGGGTTCTTACAAGGTGTCGGGCGGTCTTCACGGTGTGGGTGTGTCGTGCGTTAACGCCCTCTCTACTTACCTCCGCGCCGAAGTGCGTCGCGATGGCAAGACATATATGCAAGAATATGCCTATGGCAAGCCCACAAGCCCTGTGAGAATCACCGGCGAAACTTCAGAACACGGCACCACCATCTACTTCTCGCCCGACCCTGAAATTTTCACCGAGACCGTTTATGAATACTCTCGCCTCGCCAACCGTCTGCGCGACCTCGCATTCCTGAATGCAGGCATCGAACTGACTCTTACCGACCTCCGCGACCGCGACGAGAACGGCAACCCTCACAGCGAACGTTTCTACTCAGAAACTGGTCTTAACGATTTCGTTCGTTACATCGATTCGAGCAAAGAACCTCTTATCGACGACGTTATACACATCTCTACCGAGAAGCAGGGAATACCCGTGGAAGTGGCTATGACCTACAACACCACTTTCAACGAAAACGTGTTCT
>CALZAF010000045.1 GCA_945612775.1 uncultured bacterium
ATTTGTTTTCAGTCAACCCCGCGGCAGCGAACAAGATGCGCGAAGCGAATCTTGGCGCCCCACCTATGTGCAAAACTAAATCACCACGCAAAATCTAATCGAAGTTCCGTCATTCAAAGTTATCACACATTTATGCTTCCCTGCAGCTGCGTCATCCCTCACCGGAATATTCTTCAAATCCGCAGAAACACCATCAAAGCAATCTCCACCGATAGCAGCCTCTTTCAGCAGTCCAAAATGCGATGCCAAATTCACCTTTTCTCCAGCTTTAGCAGCAATGGTCAACTTATCGGTAAGGTCGTTATCCAGATGGCGATAAGCATAGTGAGTGCCATTGCCCAACTCCACAGGGATAATATATTTAGCATACAGTAGTCCAGCCAACTGCAGAGTATTTCCCTCGGGATTGCGGTCATATCTATATCCAGCCTGACCTTCAGCGATGCGAGTGGTGCTCTTTTGTGAATCCCCCACACGGTGAGTCATGCCATGCGCCCAGTTCCACTCGAAGAAGAAGTAGTTGCAGTCGTTCTTGCAATCGTTGTCGAAATAATACTTCCAACGAGGCAGATAAAAATCCTTGAGCAACCCTTGCCACGAACGGTAAGAGTAGTCTCTCAGCTCACGGCTCTGCTTTTGGTCGCCCCAAGTGGTGATGAGCGTGCGCGCATTGTTATGCTCATACCAGTCGGGCGTGGCTGTAGTAGCGCCATCCACCTCAGCAGCTGCATCGCGCGCCTCTTGAGTCCATTTGCCCAAACGGAAATTTAAGTTTGTGCCCTTAAACGCATCCACATCGGCTATCAGCGCAAGAAATGCATCGCGCCGAGCCTGATATGTGGCATCGGCAGCAAAATTTTCGCCAGCCGACTCCTTAGCCGATTTTATACCTTTGAGCAAATCGTAGGCATAGTCAGCCATCACGCCACTGCCATATTCCACGATGTCGTAGAGATAGTTGCTTTCCTGCAACGAACCCGCTGCCAAATTTAGTTCGTCGGATATGCTCATCAGTTTGCTCACGGCAGCTATCAACATCTGGCGACGCTCTGGCGTGTAGGTTTGTCCTGCGTGGTTGATTGTAACGCCCCAAGTGCTTGCAGGAGCGCAATCGAGGTTCGGGCGAGCAGCCCAAACATCCTCCACTGGTCCCTGTATGCCATCAGCGCCATAATTCAGCACGCCATCGCCGAGCAGTTGCCATGCCTGCTGCGCTGTGGCATTATTTGTTCCATATCTACTTGTAGCATAATCGTTTATCCAATCCTTCACATCGGGTTTCTTTCCGTTGAGCCAAGGCAATGAGAAAATCAGGTCGTAGGTTACAGGAGTCTGCTCAATGGCTTCCGGAGCAGCTCCGATGCCTTTGATGCTCGCGAATTTCTCCTTAAAATGGAAATAGTTATTGGTGAGATTATGCAGACGCCCCATCACGCCCGAGCGACCTCCGAAATTAGGTATTGCACAGAACACGGCATGCTGCGGAGCATAACCCTTATACCAATCGAAGGCTGGATTGCCGTCGGAAAAGAGGTCGAGCACTATGAGTTTGCCCATAGGCACTGCACCCACCGAGAGTCGCTGATTGCTGGTCCACTGCCATTGCATAATCACCCATTGCGAATTGGGCTCGGCAGCATCCATGGCGTCATACACTGCCCGATATGCCTCGCTATATTTATATCCATCTATGCTACCGCCTTCGTGAAATGGGTCCATGCTGTAGTAGTGGCTCTCGCCCATCACTTCGCGCAGGCAAGTATAATAGTCGCGCGCCACGTCGGCAAATCGGGCATCGGTTGGGTAGATGATATGCGGACGCACATAGCCACACCAACTTCCGCCATTGTCGAAGGTTTGCGCTCCGGTCTTTTCGGCAAAATCGTGTGGCACCATACCCGAAAAACCAGGCAAAACTGGTTGCATACCCAGTTCGCGCTGACGGGCGCAGATGTCTTTGGCAAGTTTTGCCTGACGGCGATACCAAGCATCATCTTGAACACCGCCCCATCCGTCAGACGCTGTTCCGCCCCACCCTTCGAGGTTATTCATGCCCCACCATGCTGTGTACGCCGGACCTGCCACAAACGCCTTAGCATCGGCATCAGAATAATTATATTTTCTCTCGCCGTTTTCCTCCATCGTGAGGAATCGGCGCCAAACTTCCTCCATGCCCACTATCTGCAGCGGCATATTGATGCCATGCAGCGCCATCCAGTCGATTTCCTGCTGCCAGCGCTTCCATGTCCACGAGGTCATCGAATAACCGAAAGTGCAATAATTGAGATAATATCGATACTGTGCATCGCAAATGTGCGTTTCTGCCTCAGCAGGTAGCGGCAAGTTGCTCAAATCGGCATATTGTTCACCTAATTGCTTTTCGTTCAAGGAGTTCCAAGCGATATTGATGTGCGCTATATGGTTGAGATACCACCCAATGCCTGTGGTGATGGCGCTCAATGTGCTGCCTTTGATGAGAATTTTGCCTTTTTCGCTTGAGATGACAAACTTCTCGGCTTTCGAACTCATAGCGGGATTAAGCACAAACTTAAATCGGCGTGCGGCATCATTGCCTCCGATGCGTTTTATCAGGGCAACTATCGCTGCCGGATTAACTTCATCCTTCGATTTTGTGTATTTTATCGTGATGGTTCGCTTATCTCTATCCACCACTACGCGCCAAAAGTGGCAATCTATCTCGTTTGCCGAAAATAGGTCGGCATCAAACTCATTTTCCAGGAATTCTTGTCCTTGCACAACCGGGGCACCATCGTATGTGGCGCTAACTTCAGCACCTTTAGGGCTCTGAATATATAAGGTATAGCAGCGCGATGCATTATCAGCGTTGGTAGCCACATTGGCACTTGCCTCGGGCTGGACATCTGCCGCACTCACTGCCGCCATGCCTTTCGCGGGCATCAGCAGCATTAGGGATAATATGATTGACGTTATCACTATGGTATTTGTTTGGGGTTTATAATTGCATTTCCATTCTGCTCACAAAAATACTCAAAATTTTGCTATTTACGCCGATGCTATAGATTTTATAGCCATAAAAAATCTGAGCAAAAACCTTCGCACAGCAAATACTCCCCCTATAATTCAATATATCCGAGCCATTTAGCCTTAAATTTTACCAAAACTTGCAGATACTAAGCAAAACTGCCGTAAAAATATTCATTTTCGCACAAAAATGTTTATCTTTGCACCACTTTTGTAAAAAACTCACAGCAATTATGATTACTTTCATCGCATCCGTGCTATGCCTTATAGCCGGATATATGATTTATGGCGCATTTGTTGAGCGTGTGTTCGGCGCCGATGCCAAGCGCCCTACTCCATGCCACACCCATGCCGACGGCGTCGATTATATCGAGATGCCTACTTGGCGCATCTATCTTATCCAATTCCTAAACATTGCCGGCACCGGACCAATTTTCGGTGCTATTCAGGGCATTCTGTTCGGTCCTTCGGCATTTATCTGGATTGTGATTGGTTGTATCTTCGGCGGTGCCGTGCACGACTATATCTCGGGCATGATTAGCCTGCGATGCAACGGAGCAAGTCTGCCTGAGATTATAGGCAACGAATTGGGCGTGGTTGCTCGCATCGTTATGCGCTTCATCACCATTATTCTCTTGATTCTGGTGGGAACCACCTTCACTTTAGCCCCCGCGGGATTGCTTGCCAACCTTACTGGCGGTAGCGAACTTTTAAGCAGCGCCAACACATGGATTGTCATCATCCTGCTCTACTACATTTTAGCCACATTGCTGCCTATCAATAAACTCATAGGCAAGGTATATCCTCTCTTCGGACTTGCATTGATGATTATGGCGATTGCCTTGTTCTGGGGTATTTTCACCCAACCCGGCGGTATGCCTGAAATCACCGATGCGTTTATCAATCACCATCCAAACCAGTCGCTGCCTATCTTGCCTTGCGTATGCATCACCATTGCCTGCGGTGCCGTTAGCGGTTTCCATGCCACTCAGAGCCCTATGATGGCTCGTTGCATCAAGAATGAACGCCACGGCCGCCCTGTGTTCTTCGGCGCTATGATTACCGAAGGCCTCATCGCTCTTATATGGGCTGCGGCTGCCATCAAGTTTGCCGATTCGTTCGACATTTCCAAGATAGCTTTAGCTCCCGACTTCGCTGCCGATATCACCAAGCCTTACGGTCGCCTATGGGCGGTGATGACCAATGGTGGCTTCTCTGGCCCTAACCCTGCCATCATTGTCAACGCCATCTGCAACTCTTGGCTTGGAACATTTGGCGCTGTTTTGGTTATCCTCGGCGTTGTGGCTGCTCCTATCACCACCGGCGACACTGCATTCCGCAGCGCTCGACTCATCTCTGCCGATATGGCAAACTTCAAGCAGAACAAGATTTGGCGCCGTGTAGTGGTTAGCCTTCCGCTGTTTGCCGTGAGCGCCGTGCTGATGTGCGTGAATTTCGACATCCTGTGGAGATACTTCTTCTGGTTTAACCAAAACTTGGCTACATGCACCTTATTTGCCGTAGCCGTATGGCTCGCCAAGCGTGGTAAGAACGACCTTATAGCCTTTATCCCCGCGCTGTGGATGGCTTGGGTATGCATCACCTACATCCTCTTGGCGCGCGAAGGATTAGCTCTGCCGCCCACTATTGCCAACATCATTGGCACTGCCTCAGTGGCTGCCCTTGCGGTATGGTATCTCATCAAGCGCCCGGCTCTGCGTGCTCAAGGCAAACTTCAAGATTGACACAGTTTTCTATTACAATCGATAAATGTTTCTATAATAAGGCGGAATCCCAGCGATTTTGCCTTATTATTTTGCCTCGCCGTAGAAATTTCACTATATTCGCATCGGCAATAATAACTCTACATTATGAATAAATCTACGCAATTAGTTTCAATAGCCGCTCTTGCAGCACTCTCATCGTGCACTGGAGCTTCGAGCGGCGACGTTATCACCATGCTCGTGGGCACTTATACCTACGATGCAAGTCATGGCATCTATTCTTTCGCTTTCGACCAGGAAAACGGCTCTTTCGCGCCACTCGACTCGGCGAAAATCGATAATCCGTCTTATCTGTGCATTTCTGACGACGCCAAGCGCGTGTATAGCGTGACCGAATCGGGAGAAAACAGCTCTATCAGCGCTTTCGACTTCGATGCGGCTTCGGGCAGGCTTTCGCTAATCAATACCGTGCCTTCCGACGCCGATCCTTGCCATATAACATTGCTGCCGGGCAACCGTCTGAGCGTTGCCAACTACTCGGGCGGCACTGTGGGCATCTACCGCATTGCCGACGATGGCTCGGTGTCTGACGACTTCTGCAGCATCGCTTATGATGCGCCTTTGGGTCCTGACACTATTCGGCAAAAGGGTCCGCACATTCATTTCTCGCTGCCTTCACCCGACGGTCAGATGCTTTTTGTCAACGACCTCGGCACCGACCGCATACACCGCGTGAATATAGGCGGCGATAGCATAACCGCAGAGCCTGATGTGGTGTTAGCGCCCGGTTATGGACCTCGCCACAGCACATTCTCGCCCGACGGCAAGATGCTATACTTGCTGGGCGAACTCAGCGGCAATATCAGCGCATTCAGCTACGAGCAGAACAGCCATTCGCTCTCGCCCCTGCAAGACATTCACGCCGACGAAGCCAATGGCCGCGGCAGCGCCGACATAGTGGTTAGCCCCGACGGCAAATTTCTATATGCTTCGCACCGTCTAATCAACGATGGCATATCTATCTTCGCCATCAATCAGGCCGACGGCACCATCTCGAAGGTGGGTTACTACAAAACCGGAATTCACCCTCGCAACTTCGTCATCACGCCTAACGGCAAATACCTGCTCGTGGCTTGCCGCGACAGCAATAGCATCGAAGTGCTACTCCGCGATGCTGCCACTGGTGCTCTCACTCCCACAGGCAAGGCAATCAGCGTGCCTCGCCCAGTGTGCATTAAGTTCGCGCCTAAGCAATAGCCACATATTAGCATAACAAACATTCAGGAGGTAAGCCCATCACTTTCGATTTGCTTACCTCCTGATTAATTTTTCTATTTTCCTCAACAATTATTCGCCTTGCGAGATGCTCATATTCTTGATGCAGATGTTATCCCACATTCTCACGCAGTCTTGACGGTTGAGCGGTGTGGTGTTATAGGTGATGTGCGTTGCCTTGAGGTTTTCGATTGTCAAACCTGAGCAGGTGTTGTTCTCGCCCATGCTATACACCACTGGACTGAGCAGATTGTCGATAGTAACGTCGTGGATATAAACATTCTCCGTATGACCCGGAGCATCGCCCCACGCACCTGGTTCGAGCACTATGCCATAGATGGTGCCGGTGCGCTTCTCGGCGCCACTTGTGCGGTGTGGATACACGCCTGGTCCATAGATTTTGCAATCGCCTATCTCTACGTTTTCGCTTGGTTCGATCATTCTTATTCCGTTGCACGATGAGTTAAGGCTGCAATTCTCTATCGTCATGCCTTTCCAATATCCGCCTGCTATGGCGTCGTCGCCGGTCTTGATGTCGCAATTCTTTATCACCACATTCTCGCAGCCTCTGATATGCACGCCGTCCCATCCTTCTTCGATGGTCAAGCCGTCGATTTCCGAATCCACGAGTTCATAGCCGAGCACTGCATAGTTCGACGCGCACTTTATGTGCAGTCCTTCTATCTTCACAGCCTTGCTTTCGGCAATTATTATGGTGTGCGGACCGCGCATCGATTCCTCACCAAGCGAATCCACCACGTGTCTGCCATTGATAGTGCCTTTGCCGCAAACGGTGGCATTTTCTACACCCACTCCGAGTATCAGCGCCTTGGTCCAACGCTTATCCGATGCCAGATTGGCATTGCGAGTGCCTTCGCCGGTGTCGTATTTCGACATGTCGCGTGTCGGTTCATACGACTGGTAAGCATCGAGGTCGCTGCTGGCTATCAGTTCGGCGCCTTCGTCGATCATCAGCGTGATATTGCTCTTGAGATGGATGGTTCCCGTCATATATGTTCCGGCAGGAATCTTCACCACAGCACCTTCTGGCGCTTCGGCAATGGCTCGGTTGATGGCTTCGGCGTTGTCGGTTACGGTGTCGCACTTCGCGCCGTAGGCGGTAATATCAATCACCGTTGCTTCGGCGGTCTCGGCGTTGCGGCAACTTGTAGCTGCCAATGCACTCGCCACGGCAAACATAAATATCGCTAATTTCTTCATTAATGTGTTTGTGATAGTGAGAATTCGGGTTAATATTCTGTTATTTACTTAAAGAACGAGTTGAAATAGGCTGGGAATGGGGTCTCAAAGTGAAGTTCCTCGCCAGTGCGGGGCTGATGGAATGCCAGGCGGAAGGCATGCAGACACATGCGTTTTGCGCCTTCCATCTGAGCTCCATATTTATAGTCGCCCACTATTGGGTGATGTATCACCGACATGTGCACCCTTATCTGGTTCTTACGCCCTGTGTGCAGATGTAGCTCCACTTGCGACAGTCCGTTCTGCTTCTTGAGCAGTCGCCAGTCGGTCCATGCCCATTTGCCGCCGTTATTGGTGCGGCTGCTTATTATCTTCATGCTCTCGGTGTCCTTGAGCCAACTTTTCACATGGCCTTCGTCTTGCTCCATTTCACCCTCTACCACAGCCACATAGCGGCGGTCGATGATGGTTTTCTTCCAGTCGGCTGTGAGCATCTGCTGCACTTCCACGCTCTTGGCATACATCATCAACCCAGTGGTGCGGGCATCGAGGCGATGCACCACGTGCGCCGTGCAGCGCTGGCGGGTCTCCACAAAGTAGCGGTCGAGCAGGTCTTTCATATTCAAGCTGTTGCGTCCCACACCCATCGAGAGCACCTCATCGGCCTTATTCACCACTATCACATCGTCGTCTTCATACACCACATCGAAGAATGGGGTGTAGTCGAAACGCGCACGCGACCCTCCTGGATGCTTGCTTATCTCCACTATCATATCGGGCTGCACCTTGAAGTCGAAGTGGGTCTCCACTTCGTGCTCCACAAGCACGCCTCCGCCACTTAGTATCGATTTCGCCTTCGAGCGGCTTATGCCGTCGAGTTTCTTCATCACAAAGTCGAGCAGTCCCATTTCTTCGCGCGCCACAAACTGGGTGTACTTCGTATCCACGCGCTTCACTCCGCCCACTGCTTTGTTTTTAGGATGTCGCATACGCTTATCTGATTTTTGTAATTCCTGGTTTTACAACTTAATGCCTATCGAAATTTGGGCAACGCCATTTCGAGCATTATTCTTTATACCCTCAATCACGTCGTCGAACGCTTTGGTAAGGCCAACGTTATAACGTGCCTGAAGGAAGATACTGTTAGTAATATAATAGGTAAAACCTGCTCCTAACGAGAGGTCAAATGCCTTTGTATTGTCCTTATTGTCTTTAGGGTCAAAATCTGTCTCATTGGTAGTGGTTTGTACCTTTGAATATACGTTAAAGCCAAATTGAGGGCCAAAATCTATCGAAAACTTGCTCACTGGATAGAACTTAAACATCACAGGAACATTCACATAGTTTGTGGTCCACTTTGTTTTTGCCGATTTGTTCACGATGTCGCCAATTTGTAAGTCAGCCAACTTTTCGCCACCGCCTTGTGCCGAAAACATCACTTCGGGAGCTATAGCAAAGAATGGGCTTGCCTGATACTCCAAGAATGCGCCGATGTGATAGTTGGCACGAACATCGTGCGCTGCGCCTTCGCCAATAAAGTTGGTTAGGCTCAAACCGCCCTTGCCGCCAAAACTCAACTGTGCCTGTGCCGATAAAGTCACAGCCACCACACTAACAATTGTTAAAAGTAACTTTTTCATAACTCTTTTGTTTTTAGTTGTTGTAACTATAAATCTCTCGAAAAAAGTTAGCCCCCCTATTCGCATAAGGAGGCCACTTATATCTTGGTTATTAAATCTCTATTATTTCTTTTCTACCTTAGTATAGCGCTTGTTGAGATTTTCCAATACTTCGTCGGTTACATCATACTTATCGTTGATGAAGAATGCAGCCGATTTGCGAAGAATCATATCGTAGCCCTTTTCCTTAGCATATACCTTAAGATAATTGTTAACTGAGTCGTTGAGCTGGATATTGTTTTGGATTACCTGATTTTCGATGTCGCGTTGCAAGCGAGCCAAGTAGTTTTGCGCATCAGCTTGCATCTTGTTCAACTTCTGCTGGTCAACGTTGAAGCTTTCTTCGGTGAGATAGCCATTGTTTTGGTATTTGCGCTGAACCTCGCTCGCGAACTTATTGATTTCAGTAGCACGCTGCTGCTGGGCTGCGTCAAACTTATTCGACAATTTCAAGTTCGATTCGCTCAGGTCCTTTGCCAAGTTATACTTCGATAGCAATGAGTCTTCGTCGATATAACGAATATTCATGCCCTCAGCACCTGTTGCGGCTACTGCTGCCTTTTCTGTTGTTGTGTTAGCCTTCTCTGTTTGTGAGCATGACGCTACCATCATCATTAGGGCTGCGATAAATGCACACTTTGTAAGTTTTCTTAGTTTCATTGTTACTCTATTTCGTTATTTATTTGTTTTCTTCAGTTCGCTCGATAAGCATGAAATCCCTTTTTGCTGCATCGCCTTATTGCCGTGGATATGCGTGTTGGGGAACTTTCCCCCTTTCACGAAAAAAATTCTTACTCCTAAGAGAAGAATCGCAATTCCCATCAATACTATGCAGATAATTACTAATTTCACCTTATTTCAAAAAGTTTATGCAAATATAGGAAAGGTAAATGTTTTATTTTGAGTTTTCTCAAATTATTTTCGTAACTTAGTCATCGAAAACCAAGTTTTTAACATATTTTTAAAGCAAGCAAGACTCAATAACATTTATCCTAAACATATTATTACTTATGACAATTAAAGATTTAACACCTTCACTTGTGTGGAACATATTCTACGATATCACACGGGTGCCTCGTCCTTCGAAAAAAGAGGGTAAAATCAGAGAATTTCTTATCCGTTTCGCCCAAGAGCACAATATCGCCTATAAGGTGGATGATGCCGGCAACGTGGCTATGTTCCGCCCCGCTGCCCCAGGCTGCGAAAATGCACCTCGCATCGTGATGCAAGGCCACATGGACATGGTGTGCGAAAAAGACGCTAACGTGCAGCACGATTTCGACAACGACCCTATCGAAACCATCATCGATGGCGAATGGGTGCGCGCCAACGGCACTACCCTCGGCGCCGACAACGGCATAGGCATGGCTGCTGGTCTGGCTGCACTTATCGATAAGGATATCGTGGCTGGCCCTATTCAAGCACTTTTCACCGTAGATGAAGAAACCGGACTTACTGGCGCTAATGCCCTCGGCGATGGCATGATTGAAGGCGACATCCTCCTCAACCTCGACAGCGAGGAAGATGGCGAAATCTGCATCGGTTGCTGCGGCGGTCTCGGCACTTCGGCTTCGTTTGCCTACACTCCTACTCCTGCACCTGCCTTCACTTACTTCAAGATTGTGCTTGGCGGTCTTAATGGTGGTCACTCGGGCGCCGACATTCACCTCGAACGCGCTTGCGCCAACAAGGTGATGGCTCGATTCCTATTCAACCTGGGCAAGAGCATCAACTTCGCCCTCGCTTCGTTCAATGGCGGCAACTTGCGTAATGCCATAGCTCGCGATGCCGAAGTGGTAATTGGCGTTGAATCGAAGGACAAGGAAGCCCTCAGTGTGCTTCTCAACCAATATGATGCCGACGTGAAGAATGAATACAAGCGCACCGAACCTAACGTTAAGTTCACTATCGAGTCGGTTGACGCTCCTGAATTTGTAATCGACGATGCTACTGCCAAGAACTTTATCTACGCCCTCTATTGCGCTCCTCACGGCGTGCTCTCGATGAGCAAGGATATCGAAGGCCTTGTAGAAACTTCCACCAACTTGGCTTCGGCTAAGATGCAGCCCGACAACACCATCCTCGTGGTAACTTCGCAACGCAGTTCGGTAGAAAGCCGCAAGTTCGACGCCGCTAACCAGATTGAAACTATTTTCACTCTCGCTGGCGCCACTGTTACTCACTCTTCGGCTTACCCGGGCTGGGAACCTAACATGAACTCGCGCATCCTCAACATCGCTATGGACACTCACGAACGCCTTTTCGGCTGCCGTCCTAAGGCTACTGCCATCCACGCCGGACTTGAGTGCGGTCTGTTCTTGACCAACTATCCTCACCTCGACATGATTTCTTACGGTCCTACCCTCCGCGGTGTGCACTCTCCTACCGAAAAGATGCACATCCCTGCCGTAGAGAAGTTCTGGAAACTCACAGTGGCTATAATCGAAGAAGTGGCTAAATTGACTCGCTAATCCACCCACCGATTCGCACTTTTTACACATCTTATATATTAAAACTCATCGCTCCCCGATGCTCTTCGCACCGCGGAGCGATTTTTTTGCCAAAAATCGACCTACAGCCAACGTACGGCACATATTTTATATTATTCCCATATTCGCTATGCGCTAATTCATTTATTTTTTGTAATTTAGTGCCAAAGAATTCTATAAATACTAATTTTTTCACGATAATGACTATCAAAGACTTACAACCATCGCTCGTATGGGAGATTTTCGACCAACTTACCAAGGTTCCTCGCCCATCACAGCACGAAGCAAAAGTAATCGAGTTTCTAATCGACTTTGCCAAGAAACACAATATCGAGTATAAGAAAGATGCTGCTGGCAATATCGCTATGTTCCGCCCGGCTGCCCCTGGCTGCGAAGATGCTCCTCGCATCATCCTTCAAGGTCACATGGACATGGTGTGCGTGGCTAACGATGGCGTTAATCACGACTTCTTCAACGACCCTATCGAAACCGTTATCGATGGCGAATGGGTGCGCGCCAATGGCACTACTCTCGGTGCTGACAATGGCATAGGCGTGGCTGCCGGTCTGGCTGCCATGATCGACGATAGCATCGTGGCTGGCCCTATCCAGGCTCTATTTACTGTAGATGAAGAGGTGGCTATGACTGGCGCCAACAACCTTGGCGAAGGCATGATAGATGGCGACATCCTGCTTAACCTCGACAGCGAAGAAGATGGCGAAATCTGCATGGGTTGCGCTGGCGGTGTGGGCACTCACGCCACTTTCCCTTTCACTCCTACTGCTGCTCCTGAAGGCTACAAGTTTATCGACATTCTATTCAAGGACTTCCAAGGCGGTCACTCGGGTACTGACATCCACCTCGAACGCGCTTGCGCCAACAAGCTCGTGATGCGATTTGTGGATAGCGTGATGAAGAAGCGCGACGTGAAGGTGGCAAACATCGACTTCGGCGACAAGCACAATGCCATCGCCGTTAAGGCTGACATCGTTATCGGCGTTAAGGCTGATGAGGTAGATGCCACTCTTGCCGAACTCGACGAATTCTACGCCGTTATCCGCAATGAATATAAGCACACCGAAAAGGATATGAAGGTTATCGGCACCGTAATCGATGCTCCTGCCACTGTTATCGACGACTGCACTGCTAAGCGCGTAGTGGCTGCCGTTTATGCTGCTCCTCATGGCGTTTATCACATGAGCAAGGAGATTGTAGGCCTCGTTGAGACTTCCACCAACTTGGCTTCGGTGAAGATTCGCGGCAACGAAATCCATGTAGAAACTCTGCAACGCAGCTCGGTAGAAAGCCGTAAGGACGAAATGGCGCAAATCGTTGAAGCTCACTTCGCTCTCGCTGGCGCTACTGTCACTCACAGCGACCCATATCCTGGCTGGGCTCCTAACATGGATTCACCTATCCTTAACATCGCTGCCGACACCTACGAAAGTCTATTCGGAAGCCGTCCTATCACTTCGGCACTCCATGCTGGTCTCGAAACCGGACTTTTCCTTATCAACTATCCTAACCTCGACATGATTTCGTTCGGTCCTACTCTTCGCGGCGTTCACTCGCCTAAGGAGAAAATGCACATCCCAGCTGTCGAGAAGTTCTGGAAACTTTTGGTGGCAATCATCGAAACCGTTGCTAAAAAGAAGCGTTAATCCGTCTTTTTAGCCATTGCATAAAGGCAAGGCTATCTCACTTTTAGCCTTGCCTTTCTTTTACCCCTTAAACCGAAATATATCATGGCATATCCCAAACTTTTAACATTGTCGGTATGCGCCATTCTCCTTGGCGCCCAGGCTCAAACATCCGACACCGACACCCTCGCCACTGCCGACAAACCAGCCATCTCGCTCGCCGAGATTAATCGCCTCACCGACGACGACTATGCTCGCGTTGCCGATGAATTGGGCGTGGAGATTGCCGCAATCAAGGCTGTCAGCGAAATCGAAGCCGGCAAAAGCCATATCGGATTTGTTGCCGTGGGGCAACCTACTCTCTATTTTTCGGTAAATATGTTCAATCGCAACCTTCGCAAACGCGGAATAACCGTTACGGCAGCAACACGCAAAAAGGAGGCTGCTTTTTTGCCGCTCAATCGCAAGAAATACGGCTCCTACGGTGCTGCTCAGCATGCCCGGTTGGAGAGCGCTTTGGCAATCGACTCGGTTGCAGCCATCACTTCGTGCTATTGGGGCATGTTTCAGATAGGCGGATTCAACTGGAAGCGCTGCGGATGCGCCTCGCCTCAAGAATTTGCGCAAAAGATGTCGCAATCCGAACTTATGCAATTAGAACTCTTTGCACAATTCATATCCACTGGCAACATGCTCAAGCATCTGCAAAACAAGAATTGGTACGCCTTCGCCCGAATCTACAACGGCTCAAAACGAGCCAAAAGCTACGCCTCTCGCATGGCTAACGCCTACGCCCGATACTCTAAAAAGCAAAAATAAAAAAATCTCGGCCCGGCATCACTGCCCCTGACCGAGATCGTCATAATAACAAATCACTTTCACTAATCACTTCTTCTCAATCTCGCATATCGAGACTCTATTCCAGTCGGGCTCCTCAAATACGTCGCCCACACCTTGTCCTACAGCTTCGATACGGCTTGTAGAGATTCCGTATATTCTCACGAGCATATCCTTCACTGCATTTGCTCTCGCCAACGATAGGCGCTCGTTTATCTCCTTGCTGCCTTCTGGCGACGCATATCCCAAAATTCTTACTCGTGCATTGGCATTATTCTTCAAATACGTTGCCACTCGCTGCACATTTGGATACTGAGCCTTCGATACCACCGAACTGCCTTGATTGAAGGTTATTATCGTCTCTGGAACATCGCTCTTCTTGTGAACCTGCACCTCTTTTACCACTTCCTTAACTACCTCCTTCACTTCGGCTGGACGGCTCTTGCAATCGTCAAGCTCGCGGCGTGCCTGTGCCAACAGGGCGCGCAAGTCATTAACTTTGGCATTCAGCGCATCTATCTCACTCTGATTGCGCAAATCGGCATACTTAAACGAGTGTGTGCCATTTGAATTGCCAAAGTGATAAGTGATGCCTGCCGTCAATTCGAGCATCGCTCTATTGGCGTTAAACGAATTGGTGTTCTGTGCCGATGGTTCCGACAAATCCCACACTACGGCTGGCTTCAAGCCGAGCGTCCACGCCTTGCTCTCGCCAAGGTTAAAATTCAAGTTAAGTCCTGCCTTGGCGGTGATGCCGTTACCGTCTGGGCCGTAACTCTTAGGCAAGAAATAATGACCCCAACCAAGACCCACTGCAGTCTCTATCTCAAACACCCTCGGTGCGCCATTGTAGCCTGCAAAGAGGTTATTAAGATTGGTAACACCCATTAGAGCCAAATTGGTAACGTCGAACACATTCGGACTCTTTATGCCGCCCTGCTTTAGATTCCAACTTGAGCTATTCACCGCAGCCGAGTAATCCAATGCTAACCCGAATGCCGGCGTAATCTGCTTGCGCAATTCCAAGCCCACCAAGCCTCGAGTATTGCTTATTACGCTATAGTTCTGAAACGGCGACACTCCACCGCCCTTTAGCGTAAGCGACCAATTATCAAAAAATTTGCTGGTTTCCATTGCTTCCTGTGCATTGAGCGCCATTGCACCCACACACATCGCAACCAATAGTACATACTTCTTCATAAAAAAACAGTTTTAAATTCATTTACTTATTTTCATTACGCCCAAGCCACATTTCTCCACCATGTCGAGAATTATGGGACCAAACAATCCCATTACTCACTATTAATAACACAGCAAAACCGAAAAAGTTTACCGAGCATTCACAAATTTAGACCAGCCCTAACCAATTCAGTTTAATCATCAACTGCATAATTGTAATAAAATTAATAATTTACAACACTGTTCAATCAAATTTCACAATCATCCACTTAATTAACACCACACAAAGGAAGCGATAGCGATCAGTGTGGTGCACTACATCCCTACGACAAGCCAGCTACGAGATGCTGACAATCGCCCGCTCTTACGCTCTAAACCGAAATATCTTGTGATAATCCGTGTTGAAATTAAAAAATTTTGTGGAAATCAGTGTTAAAACCCAAATCATTGTGATTATCCGTGTTGAAATTTAAAAATCTTGTGGTAATCCGTGTTAAAAAGAACATCGTGGAAATCTGTGTTTAATCCCGGGGCGTGGATAAATGAAATAAGCCCCGGGCTTTTCAGTCCGGGGCTCAGGGGGCGGTTACCTACTCTCCCACTT
>CALZAF010000046.1 GCA_945612775.1 uncultured bacterium
GATAAGTTTTTCCATCTACCACCAAATGGCCTTTAGCAATGCGGTTGGCATAGCGTCCAGGCACCTTGCCGGCACATGGCCCATCGTAATAGTATGATGTTGGGTCGGCATAGCCGATAGTCACATCAGCAAGTTTTCCGTCACGGTCAGGAACATTTACAGCCACAATAGCACATCCGAGGCTCGAAAGAACCACGCTTGCACCTTTGTCATTTATTAATGTGTAAAGTGTAATGTCGCCCTTTTGCGACACTACACTCTTTGTTTCTATTCTCATCGTTTATTCTTCTTTATGAGCACCGTCAGAGATAATCACATCATAAACCTTAGGTTCATGACCATACTTCTCGTTGAATTTAGCCTTAGCTGTAGCGATGAAGTTGTCATAGAGTTCGTCCTTCACGAGGTTGATAGTGCAACCACCGAAGCCGCCTCCCATTATGCGAGAACCTGTCACGCCACATTCTTTAGCTATATCGTTAAGGTAATCAAGCTCTTCGCAGCTTACTTCGTAGAGCTTCGACATACCTGCGTGAGTCTGATACATTCTCTCACCCACTGTGTCGTAATCGCCAGCTTCAAGAGCAGCACAAACGTCGAGTACGCGTTGCTTTTCTCCGATTACATACTCAGCGCGCATATAGTCTTCTTCAGATATTTCAGCCTTGATTCTTTCGAGGTCTTCCATCTCTGCATCGCGAAGGGTTTCAATGCCAAGCTTAGCAGCCACGCGTTCACACGATTCGCGGCGCTTGTTATAAGGAGAGTCAACCAACTCATGCTTAACCACAGAGTCAACAAGCACCAACTTGTAGCCCTTAGGCTCGAATGGGAAATATTGGAACTCCATCGAGCGGCAGTCGAGACGCATCAAGCAGTTCTTCTTGCCAAATACCGAAGCAAATTGGTCCATGATACCGCAGTTAACACCGCAGTAGTTGTGTTCGGTAGATTGTCCGATTCTTGCCAATTCAAACTTGTCGATTTTGTTGTCGTTGTACATATCGTTCATGGCAAAAGCGAAGCATGATTCGAGTGCAGCCGACGATGATAGGCCAGCACCAAGAGGCACATTACCTGCAAACACTGCGTCGAAACCGCGAACCACGCCACCGCGCTTAATAGTTTCGCGACAAACGCCGAAAATATATCTTGCCCATTGAGCCTTTGGTGCAGCGTCTTCGGTCAGGCCAAATTCGGCATAGTCATCGATGTCGATAGAATAAACGCGAACAGTTTCTGTTCCGTTCTCTTTAATTTGAGCAGCAATGCATTTGTCGATTGCACCTGGGAACACGAAACCGCCATTATAGTCGGTGTGTTCACCTATTAGGTTAATTCTACCAGCCGAGGCATACATGGTGCCGCCTTCTCCAAAACGCTGAGCAAATTCAGCCTTGATTCTCTCTTTCATTATGGTTAGTTTTAGATTTTATGATTATGTTAATATTCCTATTTTATTTATTTTGCGTTATATGCAAAGCAAATATACGAAATTTTGTTGAATTAGCACTTCTATCGTTGTCAAAATGTAACAAACGTTATAAAAAAGTTTTAAAAACAAAGAAATCGACGAACAACATCGGGTTTCTTACCTTAGTTATCCGTCGATATATCTTAATATTCGTCATTAAAGTAGTGCCTTAATCTTTTCTTCAAGCGAGCCTTTCGATATAGAACCAACATTCTTATCTGCCAATTTGCCGTCCTTGAAGAATAGGATTGTAGGAATGTTTCGGATGCCATATTGAGTGGCAATATCAGAATCTTCATCTACATTGTACTTGCCAATTGTCACTTGACCTTCATATTCCTTTGCCAACTCATCGACAATAGGAGCAACTTTCTTACATGGACCACACCATTCAGCCCAAAAATCGATTACTACTGGCTTACCTGATTCGATAATAGCAGCAGTGTTTTCATCATTAAAAGCAAATGCCATAATCTTGAAATTTTTATTGATTTATATTGTTTGTATTTATATGTTCTCGAAGCTTCATCGCCTATTGACGAGGCAAGCGACCCGTCACCGCCTGCTTGGCAGCACTTTTGCAAAGATAATAACAAATCGCTGAATTCCCAATAACGCGCCGAGAAATTAGTCGTCGATTTCCAACATCTCTGCTTCCTTTTCTTCCACACCGAAGTCGGCATCGCGCTGCTTCCTGTCAGGATTTTCACGACCTTCCACTCGGTAGTTCCATCCGAGTTCGTCGAGATATGCCAGCAAGTCCTTGGTTACCGGCATTCGTTCTTTAGAAACCAGCTTTATGCCCTTATTGGTACCCGGGTCAATAATATTGAACACAAGTTCACTCTGATTCTCGGTAGAGGCTGTCAAAAACGATGTGAGCATCTTCGACACCGAATTAGTCATTTGCGACGGAACGACGTCGATTTCTATATTGTGTATCATTTTTCCTTTCACATCGTGCAGCATCTCAATCGAAGAAATCTGGAATTCGGCAGGTGAATCTTTACGATATTCTCGCACCTGATACGAACCTCTCACAAGCACAAATTCGCCTTTGATGCCATATTTATTAAATTCGACAAAATTTTTGCCAAACAGCATCAAGTCGTATGTGCCAGTTTTGTCCTCAAGCGTGATTTTACCGTAAGTTTTTCCGTTCTTGCTTTGTCGGGTGATATAATCCACTATCACGCCACCGAAAGCAAGAGGCTGATCCACTCTTGTTGTGCGAGCTTCTTCAAGTTCTTCCAGAGTGATATTGCAAGCAAACTTCAGCTCAAGGTCGAATGGGTCGAGCGGATGTCCCGATAGGTACATGCCCACGAGTTCCTTTTCTTTATCAAGGCGTTCTACAGCGCTCCAAGGCTCTCCTCGAGGAATCTCCGGTTGAGATGTAAGGGTCTCTATATCGTCGTCGAATAGCGATGCCACATGTTCCTTTTGGTCGAGCTGGAACTTCTTACCGTAGTTGACTATGATTTGTGCACCTGTTTCGCCTTTGTCGTTAAGAGCAAACCAGTCCTCACGCTTAATATCGGCGAAGCAATCGAAAGCGCCAGCCAAAGCGAGCTTTTCGAGCATGCCTTGCGGACAAGCCGTAAGATCGACGCGCTCCACAAAATCGAATACGCTCTTATACAAGCCATTGCGGTTGCGTTCCTCGATGATGGCATCCACAGCCTTCTCGCCCACGCCTTTCAAGCCACTCAACCCGCATCGAATATCGCCATTCTTATTGGCACTGAATTGCTTGAACGATTCGTTTACGTCAGGACCCTTAACGGCAATCTTAAGGCTCTTGCACTCGTCCATGAATTTAATCTGCTTCTCGATGTCGCCAGCATGGCTAATCACTGCGCTCATATATTCGGCTGGATAGTGAGCCTTTAGGTAAGCCGTCTGATAAGCCACCCAACTATAGCAAGTGGCGTGACTCTTATTGAAAGCGTATGACGCAAATTTTTCCCAATCCGCCCATATTTTGCTCAGCACCTCAGGGTCGTGACCATTTTTCACGCCACCATTGATAAATTTTGGTCGCATGGCATCTACGATATCCTTTTTCTTCTTACCCATAGCTTTACGGAGTTTGTCGCTCTCGCCACGCGTAAAGTCGGCAAGCTGTCGCGACAAAAGCATCACCTGCTCTTGATATACAGTGATTCCGTAGGTGTCTTTAAGGTATTTCTCCATGCATGGGATATCGTACTTCACCTTCGAAGGGTCTTTTTTACGCTGAATAAAGTCAGGTATATAATCCATTGGACCTGGACGATAAAGTGCATTCATCGCTATCAAGTCTTCAAACACAGTTGGGTGGAGTTCGCGCAAGTGAGTCTGCATACCTGGCGACTCAAACTGGAAAGTGCCTATCGTTCTACCCTCTTGATAGAGTTTGTAGGTCAATTCATCGTCGATAGGTATCCTGTCAATATCCACCGTAATGCCGTGAGTATTCTTGATATTCTCCAGGGCTGTTTTCATAATCGACAGAGTTTTTAAGCCCAAGAAGTCCATCTTGATAAGACCTGTGGTTTCAATCACATGGCCGTCGTACTGTGTGCAGTTTACTCGCGTGTGAGTAGATTTATCTTCGGCGGTGCTTACAGGCACCCATTTGCTAATAGGATCACGGCAAATGATGAAGCCGCATGCATGCACACCGGTTCCACGCACATTTCCCTCAAGCTTCTTAGCATATTTAATGGTATTGCGCATCTGTGGGTCGGAAGAATTTTCCGCTTCCTGAAGCATTGGAATCTGTGCAATTGCATTCGGAAGGTTCATCTTAGGCACTTTGCCATTAACTTCATTCAATCGGTCAGGAATTGCCTTACATAGCGCATTCGACTCCGAGAGTGGCAGTTTCTCCACACGAGCCACATCCTTGATGGAGTTCTTGGTTGCCATCGTACTATATGTGATGATATGGGCACAATTTTCCTTGCCGTATTTATTTTCCACCCATTCGAGCACTCGCGCTCTACCATCATCGTCGAAGTCGGTATCGATATCCGGCAACGATATACGGTCGGGATTAAGGAAACGCTCAAACAGCAAGTCATATTTCATCGGGTCGATTTTGGTAATGCCGAGGCAGTATGCTACCACTGAACCAGCGGCAGAACCACGACCCGGACCCACCATCACACCGAGCTCCGACTGTGCCGAGTTAATAAAGTCCTGCACAATCAAGAAGTAGCCCGGGAAACCCATAGTCTTCATAATGTGGAGTTCGAATCTTATGCGGTCATCTACTTCCTTATCGAGAGGCGTAGGATATAGTCGATTAGCGCCCTCATAAGCAAGTTTTGTGAGATAGTCGGCTTCGAACTTAATCCTATACAGCTTATCGTAGCCGCCAAGTTTAGCTATTTTTTCTTCGCCTTCTTTCTGCGGCAACTGATTCTCACCGTTCTCGTCGCTTGTAAACTCTTTAAACAAATCTTCTTGAGTGAATTTCTCTCGCCACTGCTCTTCTGTACCGAATTCTTCAGGAATCGGGAAGAATGGCATGATTGGGTCGTTTTCTATACTATAAAACTCCACCTTGTCGAGAATCTCAAGCGTATTGCTCAGCGCTTCGGGCACATCAGCAAATATCGCATTCATCTCGGCTGTGTTCTTAAACCACTCCTGCTTGGTGTAGAGCATACGCTTGGGGTCATTAAGTTCCTTGCCCGTAGAGAGACATATTAAGTGGTCGTGAGCCTCAGCATCGTCTTCGTCAACAAAGTGAACGTCGTTAGAGCAAATAAGCTTAACATCAAGCTCTTTAGAGAGTTCGATAAGCACCTTATTCACTTCTTCTTGCAAAGGATATACCTCAAAATTGGCTCGCTGGGCAGGATTAGCCTTATGGCGTTGGAGTTCGAGATAGTAGTCCTCGCCAAACACACTCTTAAACCATTTAATGGTATTTCGGGCGTCATCGATGCGTCCAGAAGTGATGAGTTTAGGCACCTCGCCGCCAAGACACGCCGAACACACTATCAAATCCTCATGAAACTCAGCAAGGTGCTTCTTGTCGATGCGAGGGTGATTATATAAACCTTCGGTCCATGCAAGCGACACAATATTAATAAGGTTTTTGTAACCATTATAATTCTTGGCAAGCACTATGAGGTGATAGCCACGGTCGGTCTTGTCGGATGTGTCGTGCATATCGCCCTTTGCCACATACATCTCACATCCGAAAATGGGTTTAAATATGCGCTTCTCGGCCGCTGCAAGCTTTTCTTTGGTCTCCGCAATCTTTGCCTCGTCGCGTTCTTCGGCTGCTTCGAGCTCTTCAAGCTCCTTTTTCAGTGATTTTATCTCACCTTTAGTTTCCTTATTGACTTTAGTGGTTTCATCGAAAAACTCTTTAATGCCGAACATATTGCCGTGGTCGGTGATAGCCATGCCCGGCATACCATCCTTCATAGCCTTCGATACAAGTTTCTTGATAGAAGCCTGACCATCGAGCACAGAGTATTGTGTGTGAGTATGTAAGTGTATAAATGGTTGCATAAATGCTGAAATTATTTGTTCGCGAATGTGTTTAGAGATTGTAAAATTACAAAAAGCAATGCACATTTACGAATAATTAAATGTCAAAAGTTTTTAACAAGCGCTTCGGCGTGATCTGAGCGCAGTTTCGGATGCCAATATTAAGTTAATAATGTGTAAATCTTGCAGAGTGAAGTGATATTTGCAAATTAATTGTTAACTTTGCCAGTGACAAAGGGGTGCCTTTAGGCTGAGATTATACCCTATGAACCTGAAACGGTTAGTACCGTCGTAGGAATTGTTGATATACTTATTCTTTTGGTGTCCTCCTTTTTGTCATAAAGGTTATTTCAGAAAATCATATCCTACAGATTCTGTTATGAGGACATATCGCACAGTATTATCTATAGCAGGCTCCGACTCTATAGGCGGCGCTGGCATTCAAGCCGACTTAAAGACATTCTCGGCCCTGGGCGTGTATGGTATGACGGCAATCACTGCCCTTACTGCGCAAAACACTCAGAGTGTACTACACATACTCCCCACCACCCCCGAAAACCTACGGCTCCAGCTCGAGGCAGTGTTTACCGACGTCACTCCCGATGCGGTAAAAATAGGTATGCTCCACAATGAAAGCTTGATAGAGGTAGTGCTCCGCGCCTTCGACGACTACAAGCCTCAAAACATAGTTCTCGACCCTGTGATGATCTCCACCTCGGGCTGTGCCCTATTGTCGCCGTCTTGCGAGGATTTGATAAAGAACGAATTGATGCCGAGGTGCAATATCGCCACGCCAAACATGCCAGAGACGCAAGCTCTTGCAGGTTTCGAAATCAACGACATGGCAAGTCTGAATGCTGCTGGCGAAGCGCTTACAAAACTCTGCCCAGCAGTGCTTATTAAAGGCGGACACAGCGATGGGAATACCGTTACCGACTACCTGTTCGAAGCCGATAGACCCGGAAGCACAAGTTTTGCGATGCAGCGTATTAGCACCACCAACACCCATGGCACAGGTTGCACACTATCGTCGGCTATAGCAGCACATTTAGCACTTGGCTACGATATGCAGCAAAGTGTGGCTCTCGCCAAAGACTATATTTCTAAAGCTATATACTATGGAGCAGATGTAACTTTCGGCCGCAGTAACGGCCCGGTGAATCATTTATTTGCTCCTCGTCAACTACAAATAATAAACAACTATGAAAGTAAAGATTAACAAAATCGAACACGAGCTGAGCGACGGTTTGAACGTAAGCCAAGTTCTCGAACAAGTGCCAAATCTTCCACAAAGTGGAATAGCAGTGGCAGTGAATGGCGATGTGGTTCCCAAAACCGACTGGCAAAGCCTAATAGTGAAAGATGGTGATGCAATTACAGTGATTCGAGCTTTCTACGGCGGATGAAATTGATAGCCATTACATCGGCTGAAGCCGGCACAAACGAAATTGACTATGTGAAAGCCGTCATCGATGGCGGTTTTCACTATGTCCATATTCGCAAGCCAAACTTTAGTATCGATGAGATGCGCCTCTACCTCGGCTCAATTCCAGAAAAGTACTTGCCAAACATAACGCTCGGGTCGCACATTTCGCTTGCCGACGAATTTGCTGTGGGCGGCATTCATTTTAAGAGCACCGATTCAGAACCATCTGAAGAGACCTTTACCAGCCAGCTGCGCAAAAGCAAATCATGCCATAGCATCGACGAAGTAAAGCAAAGCTGTGTTTGGGCTGATTACGTTTTTCTCAGTCCTATTTTCGACAGCATTTCCAAGTGTGGATATCAGTCGAAATTCAGCAAGAATACCCTGCGGCAATATGCCAACGAAGGAATGCTCTCCAAAGTGGTGGCTTTAGGCGGAATAGAGGATTGCAACGTGTCTATAATACGAGACATCGGGTTCGGAGGAGCGGCATTTCTTGGCTATCTGATGCAATCTCCATCATTATCAGAACTTAATAGACGAATTAATAGAATAATAAATAATATATAATGTTACAATTCATAACAAACGAAACAAGCCAGGCTGCGATAATTGCGCAAGTGCAAGCTGTGCTGGCGGGTGGATGCAAGTGGGTTCAGCTTCGCATGAAGAATGCGTCGCGCGACGAAATTATCGAGACTGCTAAAGCCCTTAAACCAATTTGCGCCGAAGCTGAAGCCATATTGGTAATTGATGACCATGTAGATATAGCTAAAGAGTTGGAGCTCGATGGTGTACATCTCGGAAAATCCGACATGAACGTGAAAGAAGCTCGAGAGACTCTTGGCGAAAAATTTATAATTGGCGCTACAGCCAACACTTTAGACGATGTAATGTCGTTCTCTCCGGTTGATGTAGATTACATTGGACTCGGGCCTTATAAATTCACCACCACCAAAGCAAATCTAAGTCCAATTATAGAACTCGACAGCTATGCCAACATAGTGAAAGTAGCTGCCAACAGCAAGCGCGAGATTCCTATAGTGGCTATAGGCGGCATCGAGCACAGTGATATTGAGCGAATTATGTCCACCGGAGTTGATGGCGTGGCAGTTTCGGGCGCTCTTATCAATGCCGACGATACCACAGCAGCCACCAAGCAAATGATTGACCAATTAAATGAAATATTAAAAGTTCGCCTCGCAGAAAGAGGTTTATTATAAAATAAACAATGTGATGAAAGAAGATATTCTAAAAATCGGAGGTCGCGAATTCAAGTCGCGCCTATTTATGGGCACAGGAAAGTTTTCTTCAAATCGACTGATGCTCGACTCGATAGTGGCATCTGGCTCTGAAATGATTACAGTGGCTATGAAGCGCATCGACATGGAGAATCAAGAAGAAGATGATATGCTCAATCACATCAACCGCGACCATGTGCAGTTCTTACCCAACACTTCGGGTGTTCGCGATGCCGAGGAGGCTATACTCGCCGCAAAATTGTCGCGTGAATGTTTCGGAACAAATTTCCTGAAACTTGAGATTCACCCCAACCCCAAGTACCTGCTCCCCGATCCTGTGGAAACGCTAAAAGCCACCGAACAGCTTGTTAAACTCGGTTTTGTGGTTCTTCCCTATATTCCAGCCGACCCAGTGCTTTGCAAACGACTCGAAGATGTAGGTACGGCTGCAGTCATGCCACTCGGAGCGCCAATCGGCACTAACAAAGGTCTTTTGACACGAGATATGCTCGAAATAATCATTGCCGAATCGAATGTTCCAGTGGTGGTAGATGCTGGCATAGGCGCGCCATCGCATGCTGCCGAAGCTATGGAAATGGGTGCCGACGCTGTGCTGGTGAATACAGCCATTGCCCTAACTCCTAACCCTGTGGAAATGGCAAAAGCATTCAAACTATCGGTTGAAGCAGGCCGTATGGCATATTTGGCTGGCTTAGGTGCTGTTTCTGCTCCCGGCAATGCCACAAGCCCTTTGACATCATTCCTCGATTATTAACTATGTAATTCATCCCCAATATGGAAATTAACACTATCAAAGTAGATTCTTATCCCTCGTCGGAAAAAATCTATCTCGACGGAGTGCTCTACCCAATCAAGGTGGCGATGAGAAAAATTAAACTCACCCCTACCGTTAAATACAAAGATGGCGAACGCATCGAGACAAAAAACGACGACCTTGTGGTGTATGACACGAGTGGTGCCTACACCGACCCAAATATAGAAATCGACATCAACAAAGGACTTCCTCGCATGCGCGAACAGTGGGTTAAGGACCGTGGCGATGTGGTAGAACTCGAAGGCATAACCTCGCAATATGGACGTATGCGCCTTGCCGATAAGTCGCTCGACGCCATTCGCTTCCCCCACACATGCCGTCCACTTAAAGCTGCCGAGGGCAAGAAAATCACTCAGATGGCTTATGCTCGCGCCGGCAAAATCACTCCCGAAATGGAGTATGTGGCTATTCGCGAGAACATGAACAACGCCGAACTCGGCATCGAGAGTCACATTACCCCCGAATTTGTACGCCAAGAGGTGGCTGCAGGTCGTGCTATTATTCCTGCCAACATCAATCACCCCGAAGCCGAACCTATGATTATAGGTAAAGCTTTCAGCGTGAAGCTTAACACCAACATTGGCAATTCGGCGCTTCTATCGTCAATCGAGGAGGAAGTTAACAAAGCCGTGTGGAGCTGCTATTGGGGTGGCGACACTCTTATGGACCTTTCTACCGGAAATAACATACATGAAACTCGCGAATGGATTATCCGTAACTGCCCTGTGCCGGTGGGAACTGTGCCTATCTACCAAGCTTTGGAGAAAGTAAACGGACAAGTTAAGGATTTGACTTGGGAAATATATCGTGATACCCTTATAGAACAATGCGAACAAGGGGTTGACTACTTCACAATTCATGCCGGCGTGATGAAAGCTCATGCCGACCTACTTGAAGACCGACTCACTGGATGCGTTTCGCGTGGCGGAAGCATTATGACCGAATGGTGCGTGCTCCACAATCAGGAAAGTTTCCTCTATACCCATTTCGATGAAATTTGTGATATCCTCAGCCAATATGATGTGGCCATCTCACTCGGCGATGGCATGCGCCCTGGCAGCATACATGATGCCAACGACCGCGCGCAATTCCTCGAACTTGATGTGCTTGGCGAACTCACCGAGAAGGCTTGGGCTCACGACGTTCAAGTAATTATCGAAGGTCCCGGACACGTGCCTATGCAAAAGATTAAGGAAAACATGGAGCGACAAGTAAAATCATGTCACGAAGCTCCATTCTACACACTTGGTCCGTTGACCACCGACATTGCACCAGCCTACGACCACATCACATCGGCCATCGGCGCTGCTCAAATAGCATGGCTTGGCACCGCTATGATTTGCTATGTTACACCTAAAGAGCACCTTGCTCTACCTAATCTCGAGGACGTTCGCCAAGGCGTGATTGCCTATAAGATAGCTGCCCACGCAGCCGACTTAGCAAAGGGTCATCCGGGTGCACAAGTTCGCGACAACGCTATGAGCAAGGCGCGATTTGAGTTTAGATGGAAAGACCAATTCAACATCTCGCTCGACCCAGCACGAGCAAAAGAATATTATGTTCAAAGCCATGGCGAAAATGAAAAGTTCTGCACAATGTGCGGTCCTAACTTCT
Organism: uncultured bacterium; assembly: GCA_945612775.1. GTDB lineage: Bacteria > Bacteroidota > Bacteroidia > Bacteroidales > Muribaculaceae > SFTJ01. Next base: position 11,085 of record CALZAF010000046.1, read on the forward strand.
GCGCTATGCGTATAACTCAATCTATTTGTCAAGAGAAGGGAGATAACAAATAATGTTTTCCGAAGAATTAGCGAAAATCAGTTGGCAAGGCACCACAGAGCGCATCGCATCAAAGACCGATGCCGATGTGCGCATAGCATTGTCAAAAGAGCGTTTAACCGTTGATGATTTTATGGCGCTCATCTCTCCTGCTGCTGTGCCATATCTCGAACAGATGGCTCGGAAGTCGCAATATTACACGCAAGAACGCTTTGGAAAAATTATCAGCATGTATATTCCGCTTTATCTCAGCAATCAGTGCTCTAATCACTGCGTGTATTGCGGATTTAACTACAACAACCAGTTTGAGCGCACCACCCTCACCGAGGAGCAAATAAAGACGGAATGTGAAGCTATCAGAAAATTAGGTCCATTCGAGAATCTGCTTATAGTAACAGGCGAATGGCCATCGATAGCCGGCGTAGATTATTTGGAACGAGCCCTTCAGATAGCCCGTCCTTACTTCAACAACCTCACCATCGAGGTAATGCCAATGCGGCAAAAGGATTATTACCGGCTAACAAAATCGGGGCTCAACGGTGTGGTTTGTTTCCAAGAAACTTACAACAAGGAGCGCTACAACATTTATCACCCGAGAGGCATGAAATCGATTTTCGATTGGCGCGTTAATGGATATGACCGCATGGGCGGTGCAGGAGTGCATAAAATAGGTATGGGAGTGCTTATAGGTCTTGAAGACTGGCGCACCGACGTAACTATGATGGCTTACCACCTGCGATACTTGCAGAAGAAGTATTGGAAAACTCGTTTTTCGGTTAACTTTCCACGAATGCGCCCAGCCGAAGGTGGTTATCAGCCAAATGTGGTGATGACAGAAAAAGAGTTGGCTCAATTAACCTTCGCTTTCCGCCTTTTCGACCACGATGTGGATATTTCATATTCCACTCGCGAAGACCCCACTTTCCGCGAAAACATGATGAAACTTGGCGTTACATCGATGAGTGCAGGAAGTAAAACCGAACCAGGCGGCTATGCCAGCACACCCGACGCCCTTGAACAATTTGAAGTGAGCGACAGCCGCACACCCCAAGACGTGGCTAACGACATTCGTCGTCTCGGCTACGAAGTGGTATGGAAAGATTGGGATAAGATTTTCGATTAGCCCAATAGATAAGAATGATAAAAGTCCCGAAAGAATGATTCTCTCGGGACTTTTTATCATATTACAAGCAAATTATTTTCTGCGGATAGTAAGTCGAATTGCTTCAGGGTGAAATTCTGCAAATTTGGCAGCATCATCCACCACAAGAGCCAAATAACCGCCACCGCCTGCACCTGGCATCTTGTAGGCAAGTACACCTGGCATATCTTTATACTTGTCGATATAGCCTTGCACGCAGTCGCGAATCATAGCCGGGAACATCGACACTTGGGCTTCGAACGATTCGCGGTAGGCAGTTGCAAATTCAGCCAAATCGGTATTAAGTATTGCATTCCAGCACTTCTCGGCAGCATTAGCCAGATTGCGCACCTTAGGTTCGGTAATATCCTTACCCACTACAACAGAGCAACCGGGGCGACGGGGTTCCATAGGAATCATGCATAGGTGCTGCTCGAGCCATGAAAGCACATTTCCATCGGTGCACTTTTCAATCTTTGTTGGCCAATAACGACCCTCGTAGTAGTGGCGGCACAAACCAGGAATGCAGATGCCAATAGCATCTTGAGCACCGCTAATAATGCCATCCGAGCGTTCTGGGTCATTCTCAAAGCAGAACACCAATTTAGCCAACATCTCAGGTGCCATGTCAGGCAACTTCATTGGCCAAATCTTCTGAATCATATTTCGAGTAGAAGTAGAAAGACCGCAACGATCGCGCACTTCGAATGTTGGCTCAAGGCTAATAGTAATAGCCCATCCGGGGCAATAGCAGCTCACATATGGCTGGTCAATCCAAGTTCCTGCCAAGTCGAGACGCGTAGGGATGCAGCAAGTCTGCGATTTGAGTGATGTGCTTGAGCGAGCCTCAAGACCTTCGGCTGGAGTTCGCTTCAATACCACATATTCTATGCCGCGCTCTTCGCAGAAACGGCGCTTTTCATCATTGCCTCCATCTTCATTTACCACCAAGATATCTGGTTTCAAGAACTCTACGGTAGGAATAAAGTCCATAATACCGCTACCTTGATTGATAAACGCATCTTTAACATACTTAATCGACTTTACCATGAACAGGCGTTCCTGTTCTTTATATACAGTCTGGTGATTCTTGTATTTCAAGATAGTATCGTCGGAACCTATACCCACATACAAATCACCATAAGCCGAAGCTTGTCGGAAAAATTCTACGTGACCGCTATGCAATAAATCGTAGCAGCCCGATACAAACACTTTTTTGCTCATCCAGTACTATATTTATTTTTGAGTTTTATCTAATTCGAAAATTTTTGTCATCAACTGCCATTTTTCTGTAGATACCGAATCGGGATTACAACCTTGGAACTTAGCCACATGTGCCTCCCATTCTGCTTGTCGCGGCAAAGTAGCCAATCGGGCGTTATCTTTGACAAAATCAAATTCGTCGGTCGTATCCATAATCATAAATGCCTTATTGTCCAGTAAATAAATCTGCATATCAAGGATACCCACCTCCCTAATTCCAGCTTGTATTTCTGGCCATACATGAGCATGCTCTTCAATGTAACCTTTTATCAACTCTTCGTCGTTAGGCAAATTGAGTAATTGGCAATATCTCTTCATATCAAATCAAATGCTTATATAAAGTGGTTAGTGATGCAAAGTTAAGAATTTTTAATATCGTTACAAAGAATTGATACAGAAAACTATAGATATAAACTCGAAATAGCGACTCATTTCAAAATTTTGTTGCTGAATTGTAGCAAGATTCTTCATAATCACAACACTAAAGAATATCTTTGCAGGGCTAAATGCTCTCGATTTGCTTTAAACTCACCTGCCCCCGTTAAAGTCGGGATAATCTACCAGATCACTTTTAAACTTCCGCCCTCAAAACGGAGAGAATCCGCGCACACGAATATTCAATACGCACACAATCAAGACCATAAAACAACTCAGCGCACGCATTAATTACTCCCAATGAGCAAAATAATGCGTGCGCTGCAATTACTAATTGCATCAAATATCGATGCATCTGGTGGAGCTGGAGGGAATCGAACCCTCGTCCAAACGTGGAACTAATAAGCTTTCTACATGCTTAGTCTTGACTTGGTTTTCGACCAGGAGCAGGCTCGAGACCACCAACTCATGGCTTATCTACTAAATTTCAGATTCAGTCCGTAGCGTACTGTCTCCTATTTCCGAATTTCTGAGCACCACCATATCGAAACGTCTCGGAACCGGGCAATCGGGTGATGTCTTGTCTCCGCCACTGTGACGAAGATTAAGCAAACCTACTGTACTTCAGTTATGCAGCAAGAGCGTAGTTATTTTCGCCATTTGAAATTTCGATGTCAAGGATTAAAGAGATTAGCCATCATTGCTCTGCATGCTTACTTACCACCTCTACACGCTGTCAAATCCAGTCAACCCCATGTATTAGTTATGTAAGTTTCGTATCAGCTTTCGCTTTTACTCTTGCAAAGTTACGCTAATATTTTCGAAATATCGAATTTCAGACAACCAAAAATAATATCTTTTTAATCCTATTCACCTTCTTCGGCATTTTTCAGTGTTTTAATGGCATTTTCGATGTTTTTTATCGACTTTTTTAGAAGTCCCTTCACCACTATCGACACATCTTCGTCTTCAAACTCTTCGAAAAGTTCTTCCAATTGCTCTTGCACAAGGCTGAGCTCATATTCGTCGAGCATACTGCAATCGCAAGTTAGCTTGTAGATATTGTTGACATAAGCCGAAAGGATGCTCGAAGAATCGTGATGTTTATTAAGTCCATCACAGTAAAATTCAAATCTCGACAACCATGATGTGGTGGATGTTTCTCTATTTAGAGTAACTGTCGAAGCTAATTGATTTAAATTGTATTTCGCTCCGGATTTATTGCTGAAAGTTAGCACATCGTTGTATTGATTATCAGGTTTGGGGCTGTTGGCATATACGGTTTTTCCTTCTATGACATCGCCTTCTGTTTTCCACTCAATGGCATAC
>CALZAF010000047.1 GCA_945612775.1 uncultured bacterium
TTTTCGATGTTTCACGGCAGAGTTATTAACAAAAAGCGCCACTTATCAACAATTTGGTTAAAAACTTGCGAAAACGTTCGTAATTGCGGAAAAAATGCAATTTCTTTGCACTCGGAAAATATTTTTGAAACGCGAAAGTATTTATGGGAAAAATAATAGCAATAGCAAACCAAAAAGGAGGAGTGGGAAAGACCACCACATCTATTAACTTGGCAGCGTCGCTTGCCACCAAAGGCAAGAAAGTGCTGCTCATCGATGCTGACCCACAAGCCAATGCCACATCAGGATTGGGCATCGACCCAAAGAAAATCAACTCGTCGATTTATGAATGTCTGGTTGATGAATATCCTATGGCAAGTAGCCGCAACAGCACATGCGTGGAGAAGCTCGACCTCGTGGGCTCGCGAATCGACCTGGTGGGCGCCGAACTCGAACTTGTGAGCAAGAGCAGCCGCGAACACGTGATGAGCCGCGCCATCGAGCCCGTTCGCGACGAATACGACTTTATCTTAATTGACTGCAGCCCTTCGTTAGGACTGATTACTGTGAATGCTCTCACTGCAGCCGACTCGGTGATAATCCCCGTTCAGGCTGAGTATTTCGCCCTCGAGGGCATCAGCAAACTGCTCAACACCATTCGCATCATCAAGTCGAAGCTCAACCCTTCGATTGAGATTGAGGGTTTCCTCTTGACAATGTACGACGCTCGTCTGCGCCTTGCCAACCAAATCTACGAGGAACTAAAGACCCACTTCGGCGATATGGTGTTCAACACCGTGATTCCGCGCAACATTCGCCTTAGCGAAGCTCCGAGCCACGGCTTGCCAGCCATACTCTATGATGCTGAAAGCAAGGGCGCTACAAGCCACATGCTTCTCGCCAAGGAGCTGATTGCCAAGAATCGCAATCGCAAAAAGTGACCTTAGGCGGCACATCGAGAGAAAATAAACCTAAACCAACAAATAAACAAATAGAACAGATATGTCGATAAAACGAAATGCCTTGGGCCGCGGCCTCGACTCGCTTATCTCGATAGGCGAAGTGCAGACCAGCGGTTCGTCGGCAATCAACGAGATACCTATATCGCAGATTTCGCCCAATCCCGAGCAGCCTCGCACCAATTTCGACGGCGATTCGCTCGAAGAGCTTGCAATGAGCATACGCGAACTCGGCATCATTCAGCCGCTCACACTGCGCAGCGTGGGCGTAGATAGCTATCAGATTATCTCGGGCGAGCGCCGTTATCGCGCAGCCCGCTTGGCTGGACTCGACTCGGTGCCAGCCTATGTGCGCACAGCCAACGACAGCGAGATTACCGAGATGGCACTCATCGAGAACATTCAGCGTGAGGACCTCAATGCCATAGAGATAGCCCTCACATTCCGCAAACTAATCGACCAGTATAATCTCACGCAGGAGCGCCTGAGCGAGCGCATAGGTAAGAAGCGCGCCACCATAGCCAACTTCCTGCGACTGCTGAAATTGCCAGCCGAAGTGCAGATAGGATTGCGCGACCGAAAGGTGGATATGGGCCATGCTCGAGCACTTTTGTCGCTCGACAAGGCTTCGCTCCAGTTAAAATTATATAACGAGATTATTAAAAAAGGTTTATCGGTTCGCCAAGTAGAAGCGATGGCAAAGCAGCTTCAAGAAAGCGAAGCCGCCGCCGAAGGCGAAGTGAAACCTGCTGAACGTCAGGCGTCTAACCGCGACTACGACATTCTCAAGAAGCATCTCAACAGCTCATTTAAGACTCCGGTAAAGCTTTCGGTAGATGCCTCCGGTAAAGGAAAAATAACATTCTCCTTTAAAAACGACGAAGAACTTGAGAATTTAATTCGTATCTTTGACAAACTAAAAGTGGAATAAACGCGGAGAGGAGGGCGTCACCATAGTGGCATCTTCCTCGCCGATATGTTGATTAAAAACTAATAGACTATTACGGCTATAGCGAGTTACATAGAGAAGAAACGACGCATGGTGTGCAGTGTGGCAATAATGCTACTCTGCGCCTTTGTGTGCTTTGGCGAAGCCTCGGCACAGGATGTGAAGGTGGAGCAAAAGGGCAACGGCACCGCCACCCAAGCAGGCGCTGTGCAGCAAGGCGGAGTGCAGCAGATGCTGACCCCACCCGGAGGCACCGTAGATGTCAATACCGACCGCACCAATCGCCGCCGACGTACTCGCGTAGGCGACGACCAGCAGACATCGCGCAGCACTCAGAACGCCGTGGTGGACATGAGCGGCGACACCGTGCATATAGCCGACATGGATAGCATTCAGCGCATGGCTATGGAAGCCGAGATGCTCGAATTGCGCCGACAGGAGCAGCGCGACTCAGCCGAACTTGCCGACTATGGCAAGCAGCGCGTGATGAAAATCGACCCAAATCGCGCCCTGTGGCTATCGATGCTGTGTCCCGGACTCGGACAAGTGTATAACCGCCGATATTGGAAGCTGCCCATCGTGGTGGGCGGATTTGTGGGAATGGGTTACGCCATATCGTGGAACAACAAGATGCTCAAGGACTACACCAAGGCATATAGCGACATTATGGACAACGACCCCAACACCAAGAGCTATATGGACTTCTATCCACCCACAGTGAGCGAGAGCGATATCGACCCCGAGTACCTTAAAAAGACGCTCAAAGCCAAAAAAGACTTTTTCCGCCGCAATCGCGACCTATGTATCATAGGCATTGCCGGCGTATATTTGATATGTTTGGTCGATGCTTATGTCGATGCAGCGATGTCGAAGTTCGATATTAGCGACGACCTGTCGATGAAAGTGAAGCCTACACTCATCGAGCCCAGCAGCACAGGCAAGCTGCCGAGCGTGGGTGTGGCGTGTGCATTTACTTTTTAGAGAATAATATGAAACGGATGAAAACAATATTTCGAGTGTTGGCAATGTCGGCGATAACAATAGCCTCAGTCACCGCCACTGCCAAGGAAAAGACCGATGTAAACACCATCAGGACAACGATTACCGATAAGTCGATAGTCTATCCCGAGAGTTTTGAGACCGATACCAAGGCGATGATGAATAATTGGTATCTCAAGAACTATACCGTGCTCGACACCTATCTCTACAACACCGAGAACGAGCAAGTGAGCGATGAGGTGTATATCAAGCGCCTGCAAGCCATGCCCACCACCATTGAGATGCCATTCAACTCGGTGGTGAAGAGCTACATCGAGATGTATGTCAATCGTCGCCGCACCCTCGTGGAAGAGATGCTCGGCATGAGCCTCTATTATATGCCTATCTTCGAGGATGCCCTTGAGCGCCAAGGACTTCCGCTCGAATTGAAGTATCTGCCAGTGATAGAGTCGGCCATCAACCCCGATGCAGTGTCGCGCGTGGGCGCTACCGGCTTGTGGCAATTTATGGTAAGCACAGCCAAGGGGTTGGGCCTCGAAGTGAATTCGCTCGTAGATGAGCGCCGCGACCCATATCGCTCAAGCGAAAAGGCAGCCGAATATCTCAAGAACCTATATAACATCTATCACGACTGGTCGCTTGCCATAGCCGCCTATAACTGCGGTCCCGGCAAGGTGAATCAGGCATTGCGCCGCGCAGGAGCTGCCGAAGGCGAGATGCGCGACTTCTGGGAAATATATGAATATCTGCCACGCGAGACCCGCGGCTATGTGCCTGCATTCATTGCAGCCAACTATGTGATGACCTATTTCAAGAATCACAACATCAGCCCGAGCCTTGCCAAGAAGCCGCTTATCACCGACCGCGTGCGCGTGACCGACCGCATAGCATTCAAGCAGATTAGCGATGTGCTCAACATACCTATCGAAGAACTTCGCGTGCTCAATCCACAATTCCGCCGCGACGTGATTCCGGGCAACAGCCACCCCTACGACCTATGTTTGCCTATGCACCAAGTGGGCAGCTTCATCATGAGCGAGGATAGCATCAAGAACTACACCAACGGCGTTTCGTTCCCACGCACCGTGGTAGAGCCAGGTGTGGCGCGCAACGATGATGTCAATGGCGTGGAAGGCGTAGATTTCAAGTACGAAACCCGCTCGGTGACCAAGTGGCACAAGGTGCGCCGCGGCGAGACCCTTGCCAAAATCGCCAATGCCTACGGCGTAACCACTTCGAGCATCAAGAAAGCCAACGGATTGCGCAGTTCGAGCGTAAGACGCGGCCGCTCGCTTAAAATTGTCACCACCGAGCGTGTGAAAGTGCCTATCGAGAACACCGAAGAGGAGGTTGGCGACGAACTATTGGCACAAAATGGCGAAGAAGTGGAATCGGCTGAATCTGGCGATGCCGAAAATGCGGTGCAAACCGAAAATACCGAGCCAAAGGTCGCTCCAAAGCCTGCAAAATCGCACGACGGCATAGTGGTGAAACACACCGTGGTGGCTGGCGAGACATTGCACTCATTGGCTAAGGCAAACGGACTCACCGTGGATCAGATAAAGACCGCCAACGGCCTTACATCCGACGAAATTCAGGCAGGAATGGTGCTTACCATCCCCGACCCAAGTTATAAGCCCACTCCACACGCATCGGCAGGCACCAAACCAGCTGTTGCCGAGACTCGTCCGGCTGTGCATGCCTCGGAGACCCATAAATCGGCTGCTGAAAAGACCGAAGCACCTAAGCAAGTGCAGCACGTGGTGAAGCGCGGCGAAACACTTGCCAAGATAGCTCGCAAATATGGCGTAAGCACCGACGACATCAAGGCACTCAACGACATTGAGAACGATGTGGTGCAACGCGGACAGTTGCTGATGATTCCAGTGGTAGAAAAGGGTTCGCAGGCAGCTTCGGCAACCGAAGATAAGGCAGAAACCAAGCAGTCAGCCAAGGCAGAAGCCACCCCAACCACCTATAAAGTCCGCAAGGGCGACACCCTAGGCAAGATAGCCGATAAATTCGGCACTACCGTAGATGCCATTATGCAAGCCAACGGCATGAGCAACAGCGAGATAAAGGTGGGACAAACCCTGCAGATATCAGGCAAGGCAAAGGGTGGCAAGTCGGCAGCCAAGAGCAGCGGCAGCACCACCACCTACAAAGTGCGCAGCGGCGACACCCTCGGTTCGATAGCAGCACGCTATGGCACCACAGTAAGAGCCATTAAGCGCGCTTCGGGGCTCAAGAGCGACCGCCTGAGCATAGGTCAAAAATTGACAATTCCATCGAAATAATCAACCTAATGACTTAAAAATCAGATACTATTATGACAGAGCAAGAACTTAACAACTGGTGGTGCGGACTCACCCGCGGCCAGAAAGAAAGAATAGCCAGCAAGGCAGTTACCAAGCGAAGCGGTACGCCTACTGTGGTGGTATATCCCGAGTGCACCGAATGGTGGAATAGTACAGAACTCGAAAAAAAGCAATGGCTTCACGACCACTGCACCGACAAGCACGGTTATCTGCTCGAAGAGTGGAGCGAAGGCAAATCATATAGCTATTAAAAACACCAAAATACAAAAGAATAAAGGCAACAAGCGAAGCATGGCAAGTGAGCAACGACTACTATGCTTCGCTTTTGAAATTTTTTTTAATGTTACAAAACATGAGCAATATCAAGAATTTAACTCTTGTACGGTCGGCATTGCTTGCCGGAGTGTGCATAGGAATAGCCGGTTTCGGCTATCTTGCCGTAGGAGGCATAGTGGGAGCAGTGACATTTGCATTCGGGCTTCTCGCTGTGGTGCATTATCGCCTGAAACTCTACACCGGCACCGCAGGATTCTTCGTGAAGGGCGAATTTGCCCAGTTGTGCGCCATTTTGGGCATGAACATAGTGGGATGCCTGCTTGTGGCACTTATGGCGCGCCTATCGCCCATGCCGCTGCAAGAAACCGCCCAAGGCATACTCCAGGCACGCCTCAATGCCGGATATTGGCAATGCGGAGTGCTTGCCATAGGTTGCGGATTCATCATGACCACAGCAGTGAAATGGGGTCGCGAAGGCAAGTTTCTGCCACTGCTTTTCGGCGTGCCGCTATTCATAGTATGCGGTTTTCCGCACTGCGTGGCCGACGTATTCTACTACCTCACCGTGCCAACCGACTTTCTGATGGCGAATTGCGCACAAGTGCTGCTGCTCTATGCCTGCATAGTGGCAGGAAACTTTGTGGGATGCAACTTCTACCGATGGGTAGTTGGTCACAACGATGCCGCATAGCCGCGCCGCAAATCATAGCCGCCAAGTGGCAAAATCATAGCATTTAAGTATTGTAATGCACAATAATTAGGCGTATATTTGCAGTAATAAAAGCAAAATGACAAACAGCTAAAGCAAAACGGCTATGGTATTATCAGAATTAAATATAGGACAGTCGGCGAAAGTGCTGAAAGTTGGCGGCGAGGGTTCGCTGCGCCAGCATTTTCTCGATATGGGCATCATTCCTGGTGGAGTGGTGCGCCTCATCAAGTTCGCCCCGATGGGCGACCCTATGGAACTTAGAGTAAACGACTGCGAACTTACGCTACGCCTTGCCGACGCTGCGCTTATCGAAGTAGAATTGCTCGATAGAGATCAACTTCCCCAAGTCGATATACCCGAAGAAGTGATAGAAAATCACGCCGAGCACCCCGGTTTTGGCGAAATGGGTCCCTCGCACCATTCCGAGGACGAGCACCCTCTGCCCAAAAATCAGATTATTACATTTGCCCTTGCCGGGAATCAGAATTGCGGCAAGACCACACTTTTCAACGAACTCACCGGCAGCAAGCAGCATGTGGGCAACTTCCCCGGCGTGACGGTGGAGCGCAAGAGTGGGTCGATTAAGGGCTATCCCAATACCGAAATCACCGACCTTCCGGGCATCTATTCGCTCTCGCCTTATACCAGCGAGGAGATGGTGACGCGCGAATTTATTTTGCGCGAAAAACCTTCGGGAATCATCAATATAGTAGATGCCACCAACATAGAGCGCAACCTGTATCTCACCATGCAGCTCATAGAGCTCGATGTGCCCATAGTGCTGGCGCTCAATATGATGGACGAATTGGAAAACAACCATGGTGCCATACGTGTGAACTTGATGGAGCAGCTGCTCGGCATTCCGGTGGTGCCAATTTCGGCAGCCAAGCGTGCCGGCATTCAGGAACTTGTGCAGCACGCCATGCATGTGGCGCGCTATCAAGAGCGACCCAAGCGCACCGACTTCTGCAGCCCCGAGACCAATGCAGCAGTGCATCGCAGCATACATGCCATAATGCACCTCATCGAGGACCATGCCGCCGAGCGTGGCATCTCTAAGCGCTTTGCGGCGAGCAAACTCATCGAGGGCGACGAATTGCTGTGCCAAGAGCTCAATCTATCGCCCAACGAGATGGATATGCTCGACCAGATAAAGGCACAGCTCGAGGAGCATAGCCACCTTGACAGTGCAGCCGCCATTGCCGATATGCGCTATTCGTTTATCCGTCAATTATGCCACAAGACGGTGGTAAAGCCACGCGTAAGCAAAGAGCACGTGCGCAGCCGCCGCATCGATAACTTCCTCACCGGCCGATTTACCGCTATTCCTGCTTTTATCATGATTATGGCACTCACATTCTGGATGACCTTCGACGTGATAGGCGGCACTCTGCAAGGATGGATGGAAATGGGCATCGACAGCCTCACCAACGGACTTGCTGAGCTCTTTGAGCAATGGAACATAGAGCCAACAGTAGAATCGCTGGTGCTCGACGGCGTGATAGGCGGTGTGGGGAGCGTGGTGTCGTTCCTGCCCATCATCATCACGCTATTCTTCTTCCTCTCGATGCTCGAGGATAGCGGATATATGGCGCGAATAGCCTTCGTGATGGACAAATTGCTGCGAAAAATAGGTCTTTCGGGCCGTTCGATAGTGCCGCTGCTCATAGGATTCGGTTGCAGCGTGCCCAGCATCATGGCGAGTCGCACACTGCCATCGCAGCGCGACCGCAAACTCACCATTCTACTTACCCCATTTATGAGCTGCACCGCCAAGCTGCCCATCTATGTGTTCTTCACAGCCATTTTCTTCCCCGAAAATGCTGCGCTTGTGATGGTGGCACTCTACCTGATAGGCATAGTGGTGGGCTTGTGCTGCGCCTTTGTGCTTAGCCGAATGAAATTTTCGGGTTCAGCCACTCCATTTGTGATGGAACTGCCCAATTACCGCATGCCAGGCTATAAAAATGTGCTTCATCTGCTCTGGGACAAGGCAAGAGACTTCCTCGAACGCGCCTTTACTGTGATATTTTTGGCATCGATAGTGATTTGGTTCTTGCAGACCTTCGACTTCGGTATGCATGTGGTGGATGACTCAAGCCAGAGCATTCTCGCCACCATAGCGGGTAGCATCACGCCTATTTTCGAGCCCCTCGGATTTGGCGATTGGCGCATCACCACATCGCTCATCTCGGGCTTTATGGCTAAGGAAAGCGTGGTATCGACCCTTGCCGTGCTATTTGGCTCCGGCACGAGCGTTGCCGACGTGCTCACCACAGGCACATCGTTTGCGCTGCTGGTGTTCTGCCTGCTCTACACCCCATGTGTGGCTGCCATCACTTGCGTGCGCCGTGAACTAAATACTCACGCCGCTGTTATGATAGTAGTATGCCAGTGCGTGATAGCTTGGATATGCGCATTTGTGGCATATACCTTGTGGAACTTGATAGCCTGATGTGATGAATTTAGCCAGTGTGGTGATAATATTGATAGTGGCGCTCTTGGCGCTGTGGGTGCTGCGCCGTCTGCGCCGAACAGGTGGCGGAGCATGCCGTTGCCAGGGCTGCGACCACTGCGATATCAGCCGCCAGCAATGTCAGCATGCCGATAAGAGCTGCGAGCATCGCAGCCATCGCCACTAATATTTTACATTTAACCGATTAAACATCAAACCAGTATAACCTCGATATGCCGATATTTGACCCCTTTGCGAAACCCCTATATGTGATGGCTAAGCCAGCCGGAGCGCTGTGCAATCTGCGCTGCGACTACTGCTATTACCTCGAGAAAGCGCACATGTATGCCCCCGATTCACGCCATATAATGACCGATGAACTGCTTGAGCGCTTCATCGAGCAGTATCTATCGTCGCAGACCATGAACGAAGTGCTATTTTGCTGGCACGGCGGCGAGACGCTCATGCGCCCGCTTTCGTTCTATAAGCGAGTAATCGAACTGCAAAAGCAATATGCCCGCGGCCGCGTGGTGGATAACAGCATACAGACCAACGGCACGATGCTCACCGACGAATGGTGCCGCTTTTTCGCCGAAAATCACTGGCTTGTGGGCATCTCAATCGACGGTCCGCAGGAATTTCACGATGAATATCGCCGCACCAAGAGCGGAGGACCCTCGTGGCGCAAGGTGATGAACGGCATACGCCTGCTCAATAAGCACGGCGTGGAGTGGAACGCTATGGCGGTGGTCAACGACTACAATGCCGACTATCCTGTGGAGTTCTACCGATTTTTTAAAGAGATGGGATGCCGCTACCTGCAGTTTGCGCCCATTGTGGAGCGCATACTCAAGCACTCCGACGGTCGCCACTTGGCGGCGCCCGACGAAAGCGAAGGCAGCCTTGCCGATTTCTCGGTCAGCGCCGAGCAGTGGGGCAATTTCCTCTGTGGAGTGTTCGACGAGTGGGTAAAGGAAGATGTAGGGCAGATATTCGTGCAGATTTTCGATTCTACGCTTGCCAACTGGGTGGGCGTTCAGCCCGGCGTGTGCAGCCTTGCCAAACAGTGCGGCCATGCAGGCGTAATGGAGTATAATGGCGACGTGTACAGCTGCGACCACTTTGTGTTTCCCGAGTACCGATTGGGCAATATCTACACCAGCACCCTTACCGAGATGATGTATAGCGAACGTCAGCGCCAATTTGGCGAGCAGAAGCAGACCTCACTGCCCACGCAGTGCCGCGAGTGCGAATTTCTATTCGCTTGCAACGGTGAATGTCCCAAAAACCGCATCATCAGCACCGCCACAGGCGAGCCCGGGCTCAACTATCTATGCCGAGGCTATTATCAGTTCTTCAAGCACGTGGCGCCCTATATGGACTATATGAAACGTGAACTCCAAAACGAGCGACCGCCAGCCAACATTATGGAAGCCATACGCCGCGGCGAAATATGATGCCTGACATCTAAAAATTGTGCAAGAATAACCTTTTGTATTTCCCGCCCTTTTGCTATATTTGTAATCTTGCTTAAGATAAAGAAAACATATATTGAGACGATGAAAAATCTGTTGAAACTTATCATAGTAGCCCTTGTGGCGATAGTGTTTGCGACTTCGTGCAGCGAGCAGAGCAAAAAGAATAAAGAGGCACGCGAATGTGCCCGTCAGGTGGTGGAAATGGTGCTTGCGGTAGATACGGTGCAGCCGGTCGATTCGTTTGCCCTCGAACGTGCCATACTAATGGCTAAGGCGGTGGAAAGCGAGTATGTGTTATCTGGCGATAAAGAAGCTGCTGAAGCATTCCGCGAAGCATTTGAGGAGGCACTTAGCGAGCGCAAGCCCGACCTTGCCGCACAACTCTTTGGCACCAAATAACATCGATAATTAATACATTGAAAATAATAAACGATAACTCCATAACGATATGCTAACATTCAACGAATATCTTGAGCGTGTGAACGCAGCCATCGAGAGTCTGCCTTATCCTGCAGCTCCGGCACACCTGTATGAACCGATTTCCTACACTATGGCGCTCGGCGGCAAGCGCATACGCCCGGTGCTTGTACTTATGGCTTGTGACGCAGTAGGTGGCGACATCGAGAAAGCCATTTTGCCTGCCGTGGGATTGGAAATGTATCATAATTTCACGCTTCTGCACGACGATGTGATGGACAAAGCCGACATTCGCCGCGGCAAACCAACCGTTCACGTTAAGTGGGACGACAACACAGCCATCCTGTCGGGCGACGCTATGCTCACTATGGCTACACAGTTGATAGCCCGAACCGATGCCGCTGTGATGCCGCAGGTGATGGAACTCTTCAACCGCACAGCCATGGAAATCTACGAAGGTCAGCAATACGATATGGACTTCGAGAATCGCGACGATGTGACTGTGGATGAGTATATCAATATGATTCGCTTGAAGACATCGGTGCTGCTGGGTTGTGCATGCAAGATGGGTGCGCTCATAGGCGGTGCCGACGAAGCTAAAGCGCAGAAATTCTATGAGATAGGCGAGAACTTGGGTCTTGCATTCCAGTTGCAGGACGATATGCTCGACGTTTGGGGCGATGAAGCAACCTTCGGAAAGGCTATCGGCGGCGATATTATGAACAATAAGAAGACATTCCTGCTCATCAACGCATGCCAGCGCGCCACCGACGATAATCGCATAGAACTTGCCCTATGGCTCAACACCAAGAATGCCAGCCGCGCCGTGAAAGTGCCATCGGTGACAGCCATCTACGAGCGCCTCGGTTTGAAAGAACTCTCGGAGGCAGAGATTGAAAAATATAACGATAAGGCTATCTCGGCAGTGTTTGAAACCGCAGTCGATGACGACGCCAAGAAGGCATTTATCGACTTCATACAGCGCCTTGTGAAGCGTGACCGATAGGGGATAGAGCGATGATCGACACTCACACGCACCTCTATCTCGAGGAATTTGATGCCGACCGCAATGAAGCGGTGCAGCGCGCCATAGAGAGTGGCGTGAGCCACCTGCTGTTGCCTAATGTGGATCTTACCACCATCGAGCCGATGCACAATCTGCACGATGCCCACCCCGACGTCACGTCGATGGCTATGGGCTTTCACCCCACCGAGGTGAATGGCGATTTTCGCCAAAGTCTGGCGCAAGTGGAGCGATGGTTCGGCGAGCGCAGCTACGTGGCAGTGGGCGAGATAGGCATCGACCTCTATTGGGACGCCACCTATCGCAGCGAGCAGATGCAAGCCCTCGACACCCAGCTGCATTGGGCGTCGGAAATGCACCTGCCGGTGATAATTCATTGCCGTGAAGGACTCAGCACCATTCTCGAAGTGATGGACTCCTTCGAGGGCGAACTGCCGCAAGGCGTGTTCCACAGTTTTACCGGCACAGTAGATGAGGTGGCTGAGATACGCCGCCGCGGCGACTTCTATTTCGGCATCAATGGCATCGTTACCTTCAAGAAATCAGCCATTCCGCTGCTGCTGCCCGCTGTGGGGCTCGAGCGACTGCTTCTTGAGACCGATTCGCCCTATTTGGCGCCGGTGCCCAACCGCGGCCGCCGCAACGAGAGCGCCAATATCCCATATATCAATGCCTGCATAGCGAGCCATCTCGGCATCACGCCGCAGGAAGTGTCGGATGCTACCGATGCCAATGCGCGACGCCTTTTCGGCTTGAAATAACTGCAAAAAAACAAATTACTCCACTATGATAAGCAAACCAGACTTCAAAGAGATAGAAGCTGTGGGCGAATATCTGCAAGAAGTGCCCTACGATGTGACTCGCGCCACGCTCTACACCGCAAGCGACCTCTACGACGCTTACGATGCCAGCGACGCACAAGCCTCGATGCAGCGCTGCTACGATGCGCGAGTGTATAAGCACTACATCGACACGGGCAAATTCACCTCTTGCGCCAAGGAAAAACTTGCCCGCACGCTACACGACCACTACATAGAGGTGGCGCTCGACCGATTTGTGGCAGAGCGCGACGTGATGCGCATAGTGGGCGTGATGGGCGGCCACGGAGCTTTGCGCAGCGATGAGATGTATGCCAAGGTAGCAGCCCTGAGCAAGCGGCTCACCGAGATGGGCTACACCATGGTTAGCGGTGGCGGCCCGGGTGCTATGGAAGCCACGCATTTAGGCGCATGGATGGCAGGGCGCAGCGATGCCGACCTTGCCGATGCCCTCGCCATGCTGCAGTGCGCGCCACGATTCAGCGACCCCGATTGGCTAAAAAGCGCCATGGCGGTGCGCGAGCGATATCCGCAGCACACTTATCAGAGTCTTGGAGTGCCCACATGGCTCTACGGCCACGAACCAGCCACACCATTTGCCACGCATATAGCCAAACTCTTTCAAAACAGCATACGCGAGGACGGTATTCTCACCATAGCCATGGGCGGAATAGTGTATTCGCCAGGCAGTGCAGGCACGGTGCAAGAGATATTTCAAGATGCAGTGCAGAATCACTATCTGTCGCTCAAAGTGTCGAGTCCGATGATATTCCTCGGCAAACAGTTTTGGAGCGAAGAGATGCCATTTTACCCCATGCTCGAGTATCTCACAGCCACATCGAAGTATCGCAACCTCGATTTGAGCCTCACCGACGAAATAGCCGACGTGGTGGCGCATCTCGAGGACTTTCAGCGCCGCAGACAAGAGCTGTAGCCATAGAATGATGCTTAATTCAATAATTCTGTGTAATTTTGTAGAAGGTAAACATAATATACTCAAATCATGACTAAAAAACTCATTACAATAGCAATCGACGGATTCTCATCGTCGGGAAAAAGCACTATGGCAAAGGTTCTTGCCAAGAATATAGGTTATGCCTACATCGATAGCGGCGCAATGTATCGCGCCGTGACGCTATATTGCCTCGACAACGGTTTGATTAACGATGCCGGCGAGGTGAATCTGCCAGCACTCGAAGCCGCTATTGGCGACATTAAGATAAGTTTCGGCGTAAATGCCGAGACAGGCGCTACCGAGACCTATCTCAATGGCGAGAATGTGGAAGGCAAGATTCGCGACATGCGCGTGTCGGGCAAGGTTAGCACCGTGGCAGCCATTCCATTCGTTCGCCGCGAACTGGTGAAGCAACAGCAAGCTATGGGTCGCGACAAGGGCATAGTGATGGACGGCCGCGACATAGGCACCACCGTATTCCCCGACGCAGAGATGAAGGTTTTTGTCAATGCATCGGCTGAAACCCGTGCTCAGCGCCGCTACGACGAACTTGTGGCAAAGGGCGACACCACAGTCACCTACGAGAGCGTGCTCGAGAATGTGAAGCAGCGCGACCATCTCGACACCACTCGCGAGGAGAGCCCATTGCGCCGTGCCGACGATGCTGTGGAACTCGACAACAGCCACATGAGCCGCGAGGAGCAAAACAAGTGGATGATTGACCTCTACGAAAAGATTGCTACCCGATAAATGGGTGCAGTAGGGTCAAATAGCGAGAATTAACAGGCGAAACAACAAACCCAATGCAGCAATGGCAGTAATTGAGATTGACAACGGTTCGGGCTTCTGCTTCGGAGTGGTGACAGCCATTCAGAAAGCCGAAGAAGAAATCGAGAAGTCGGGGCATCTGTATTGCCTCGGCGACATAGTGCATAACAGCAACGAGGTGGAGCGCTTGCGCAAGATAGGTCTGGAAACCATCACCCACGAGCAGTTGAGGCAGTTGCACAACGTGAAAGTGCTGCTTCGCGCCCACGGCGAGCCGCCCGAAACCTACGAAGTGGCTGCCCAAAACGGCATTGAGATAATAGATGCCACTTGCCCGGTGGTGCTGCAGCTACAGCGCCGCATACGCAACACCTATCACGATGAGGCTGAAGCCGAGCCGCAGGTGGTGATATATGGCAAGAAAGGCCACGCCGAGGTAAACGGCCTTGTGGGTCAGACCGAAGGCAATGCCCTTGTTATAGAAGGCGTTGACGAGGTGGATAAAATCGACTTCAACCGCAATATTTACCTATATTCGCAGACCACCAAGTCGCTCGACGGCTTTAAGAAGGTGGTGGAGGAGATAGATAGCCGCGTGGATAGCGACAAGGTGCAATTTAAGAGCTACGACACCATCTGCCGCCGTGTGGCTAATCGCATACCTCAGATTCGCGAATTTGCTCAAAATCACGACGTAATACTATTTGTATGCGGAAGCAAGAGCAGCAACGGCCGCATACTCTTTGAAGAATGTCACAAGGTGAATCGGTTGAGCTATCTGATTAGTAATGAGAGCGAAATCGATCTCAGTTGGTTTGAAGGCAAGGAGCATATAGGCATATGTGGTGCTACATCTACGCCAATGTGGCTGATGAATCAAGTGAAAGACTTCCTCGACTGCGCGCTCAATGGGGAATGACCTTTCGTGCGGCTATTGAGGCTATTTTCAGAACGCTTAGAGGCGGGTAAGCAGGTGCTTATTTCTATAAATTTACCCCT
>CALZAF010000048.1 GCA_945612775.1 uncultured bacterium
CATTAGCAATAAACTCAATGACAAGAATACTCTTATTTGTTTAATCATTTTATTTTTTTTATATTGTTAATAATTTAATTAATTGACATAATACAGATTGTACCCCATCATTAACGATAGTTTTAACGTTTTCATTCTGGATGTTAGAATAATCCTGGCTATTGATCCTACTCAGCACCTGCTGGCGGCTCAAGCCATTTCTGAGTTGCACTCTTGCAATACGCTCTTCCACTGGTGCAGTTACAAGCCACACTTCGTCAGCCACCTTGTCGAGTCCGCTTTCTTGCGGCAAAGCAGTCTCAAAAAAGTAGTAGTCGCTTTGGCAATTCTGCGCAAGGCTAATAATCTCAGCAACAACTCTTGGATGAACTATCGAATTAACTCTGCTAAGGGACTCTTTGTTGCCAAAAATCTTTTCACTCAGGTATTTTCTGTTTATCCTGCGATCGGAAGTCAGCACTTCGTCACCAAAAGCATTGCACAATTCAGCCTTTATCTCTTCTGAACCATCCATAAGGGCCTTTGCTCGCGAATCACAGTCGTAAACCTCATATCCCATCAATGTCAGAATATGAGAAATCACACTTTTTCCGCTACCGATTCCACCACATATTGCTATCAGTTTCATAAATCGAATTTTTCGATGATATACTCTACACTGTCCACATCCAGCGACACATTTTTATATATCATCGGCATCTCTCCTATTCGCACCTCCACCTTGTTTAGCGTTGGTGAATAGAGAATGTCGTTATAATCAACTATCGCCGAAATACGCTTGTCGAAATTGTTATATTGGCTTTGAGGAACGAGATACGACACCTTAACCGTTGACGGGAAAGTAATCACATTCACATTCTCTGGCTTGTTCTTAACCACAACCTGGATTACTCGTTCTCTTTTGATGAGTTTTTCCACAGGCACCATCACTGTGATTTCTCTCGGTTCTATTCTCACACTGCTAAGAGGTGATATTGCCACTTTTCTATACAAGGTATCTTTAAGTTCTTTCTCTACTACATGATAGGTATAGACTTCATTGATGCCCGACAAAACGTCGTGGCTACCATATACCGTAGCCGAATCGGTTGACATCACCACATTGCCCACAATCTCATATTGAATATTCGAACGAGCCACAAAATCGAGCGAAATAGGCACTTGCTTCACATCTCGCCGCGGATCCACATAACGAAGCGATATCGAGTCGGGCATTATGCTATTGATAAGCGATTCTTTGCCATACTTATCGCGAACTATTGCATTCAGCTGCTGTTCATTGATTCTGAACACGCTGTTGCTCATATCGTATTCCGCAAAGTTTATCTCAATCTTTGTTTTTTTCTTAAACATCACATTTATGGCTGTCTCCTTTAGCGACACATTGATTTGCTGAGGCGGATCAGACAGAAACAACACCGAGTCGGGAATGTTCACTATGCTAAATGGCAACTCCACATCATGTATTTGAGGCTTATTTGCAGTATTAAACACCCAGAATACTGCCGACACCAGCACAAAAAACAGATAAAGCAACACCTTTTTAGCGGCATTACTCTTAATTATCGACTTAGATTTGCCTATAAGTTCCGATTTTGCCATAATGCAATAATAAATGCGGTTTAGTTCAACTACTAATTTCGCAATAATGCAAACTTATGATATTTGTGATATTAAGCAATAATAGGTAATTAATACTTTTTGCCTTGTTTTAATTCCACCATTTCTATATTACTTAAATATTAAAATAGCGGCAACTAACGTGACAAAGATAGCAATTAATTCAGACAAAACAATTAATTATATCGGAATATTTTACTGAAACAGCAAGCCCTATCTTTATTTATGCAATTTACTTGAAATTCCTATCGAAGAATCCAACAGCCGGGATAACGGCTTTCCAACTGCTTGCTGGCGGCTTTTAAGGCTTTGTGTGAATTACTTTGAGCAGCATAGATGCGATAGCGACCATCGCTTTCGAGGATGCGCAAGTCGTCGTTATGCTGTGCAACAAACTTCTCGGCTTGAGCTCGGGTGTCGAGCGACGAAACTATCAAATAATAAACGCCATTGGCGTTATGCGGAATTTCTACCTGAGTTTTTGATTCTTGAGCCTCAACCTTTGTGGAGGACTTTGCTTCTTCGGACTTCACTTCATTGACTGCAGGTTTTGCTTCATCTTTTTCAGCAATCAGCGGTTGCGAAGTCTCTGCATTAGGCAATGCTATGCTGAGGCACCCATCTTCGTTGAGAGGTACTCTTGGCGTGCCCGGCTTAACCCTAATCGATGAATTAAGAGCAGCATAATCGGCATTTGAATCGTAGTTTAATGGTGTGGATAGCATAAATGTCATACATAGCAAAACGGCTATCGATGCTGCTATCTGTATGAACTTGCGTCCAAATCCTGATGCAATCACACCTCGGCTTTCGCTGGCGCTATCGTCCTGCGTAGCGACTTCGTGCATCAACTGGCTTAATGTGGGAATATTCAGGTCGGTAAGACCGAAATTATAATCGCAAGTGTTTGCATTGTTATATGGCTCAAAAACCTTAGTTTCTGCGCCAATTCTGAAACAGCCAATCTTGCCCAAAGCCACAGCGCCATCCACCTCAATCTGCTTCTTGAGCGATGCCACAAAGTCGCTTATAATCTTATTAGCCACTTCGTAGGTCACCCCATCGCGACGGATAATGCTATGCGCAAGCATTCCATCGTTATGATCTAACGACTGATTGAAGGTAATATGCTTGCTTGGACGCTTAAACTGGCACGAATCTTCGAAAGAAAAAGCCTTTGAATGTTGAGCAATAAAAGCACCCCATCCAGGCAAGATTACGCAATCGTGCTTGGTCAGTAAATATTCAATATGAAGTGCTATATTTGTCATCGTAAACAAAATTACTCAAAATTTTGCACACCGCCAAACGAAAGCACCATTTTTGGCAAAACTATTTTATAAAGAATAGCGCCATTTCTCGGCTAATGCCGTATTTCATAGCGAGTTGTATGTCGCGCTCTTTTTCGCCTTCAAGATGACGCAATTTATTGAGTCGGGCGCGCAGCACATATAGATAGGCTTCGGTAGGCGCTTTAGCCAAGGCGTGCTTTATGTCAGCCTCCGCTTCACTTAGTTTCTTTATTTCAAGATAGCATTCTGCTCGATTTAGCAGAGTGTGATATGACGGCGTTTCTTGCATCTTAATCAAGTCGGAATAATACTCTATCGCCTCCTCGTAGTTGCCTAACGTTTTTTGCAAGGTGGCTTGTGCTTCTTTGGTATATGGCGAATAGGGATTGATGCGCAGCAAATCGCCAAAATCCGATTCTGCCACGTCTATCTGCCCTTTTCGCAGCGCTATCAAGCCGTGATAATATCGCGACTCCATATCTTCGCGGTCGAGGAGGGTTACCTTCTCATAATCCATATATGCATGGCTAAGACTATCTATTTCAAGATATAGCGATGCCCTATTCTTGAGCAAGGTCACCGATTTTGGAGTCATCGAGATTGCCAAATCGTAGTTTTTTAGAGCTTCGATATATTTTTTCTGATTACGTTGCACCGTTGCAAGGTTGCTAATCAGCAGCGAATTATTCTTGTTGGCAGGCTCGGTTTTCAGCGCCAACAGGATATAACGCTCAGCCTGAAGCCAGTTCTGAGCCTTAATTTTCACCTCAGCTGTGTCGATATAATTATAATAAAGCGACTGGGCACGCACCGGTTTAGCGCCTGCCACGAAAAACACTGCTAAAAGAAATATCTTAATAATCCAATTCATACCGCAAAGTTAACCTTATTTTAGCGAACTTCATTTTCTGTTTAGCATAATTTTGCTATTTTTGTAGATTATAATACAATCAAGGGCTAAGATAATGAAGAAATCAACTAACATACTGCTATTCACCATATTTTTATTGAGCCAAATAATGCTTGCATCATGTGGCAGCGACGAGCCGGAACCTATAGATCAAACTCGTCGCACTATACTTATATATATGGTGGCCACCAATTCGCTTAACGGATACGACACCTACGATATTAATGAAATCACGCAGGCGCTGCAGACTTGCGAGATTAATAATTGCCGACTGCTAATCTACAAAGTAAGCAACAGCGATGCCAACGCAAAACTGATAGAGATGCTTCGCGAAGGCGGAAATGTGGTTACTCGTGTGCTTCAGAACTATGGCATAAGCACAAAGATGTCGCTCACCACCAAGCGATTCTCACAAGTGCTTGCCGATGTTAAACGCTTGGCACCTGCCCAAGAATACGGGCTTGTGTTATGGTCACATTCGGTAGCTTGGGCGTTTACTCGCTCGGCAGCTATGGCTGCCGGTGATTCGTCTTATCGTGAGCCTAAAGGTTTCGGCGACGATTCCGGCGAGACCATGCTGATAGATTCTCTCGCCTACGCAATCCCCGACGGAATGTTTCATTTCATATGGGGCGATGCTTGCTACATGGGGTCGATAGAGGTGGCATATGAACTTCGCAACGACACCCGATACTTCATCGGTTCGCCCACCGAAACTCTATCCTACGGAATGCCTTACGACCAAACCGTTCCATGCTTTTTCGAAAAGGAAGCTAATCTGGTGCAGGCTTGCGAAAACATGTATGAATTCTACAATAAGCAGAGCGGAGAGTATCGCTCTGCCACCATCTGCATGGTGGATTGCAGCAAACTCGACAGGGTGGCCCAAATATGCAAGGAGATTTCGATAGCCGACAAGACAATCCAGACTTCCGAACTACTCTGCTACAACAGTTCAAGCAACCGATTCTTCTTCGACTTCCTCGATGTATATAGCCAAATCGCCACAAGCGAACAATACAATGCTTTGCTCGAATCCTATAATCAAGCAATAGTTTACAAAGCAGCAACTCCAAAATTCCTAAACTCGATAATTCTCGACCCAGACAAATATTCTGGACTTTCGACATACGTGATGGGCAGCAGCACTGTCCGAAACGAGAAAGCTTATAAACAACTTGCATGGTATAAACTGCTCTATCAATAAAAATATCTAAAAAACTTTATTAATCTTCATTAAAACATTGCGTTTGGCAATTGAATATTGCCAAACATTGCTTATATTTGCGTAATTATAGAGATATGTGAAGAATCGTGCGTTTTTTAACGCGTTTTGAGGCAAAAAGATTGTATTTTTTCTCGCGAACGATTAAGCAAACTCAAAGCACCGATATGCCACCATTAGCAGCACAACCACATGGCGAGAGAGAAGGTTTGCATGCTTGACAAGGAACTGGCTCAGCACGTACTCATCTATGGGGCAACAGATTAGCCCCACCACCCCCAATATTGTGCGGCAAGAGAGCCACACACCTTCTTCGATAAAAATAAAAAAATAACATAAATGATAAGTAAATGGAATTACTTACCCCTTACATCCGAACAAAGAAAAAAAGAAGCCCAGTTAGCAGCTAAGTTTCCCAACTGTCCTGCTATCAGTCAGCTATTGGTGCAAAGAGGTATAGAGACCTGGGACGACGTCCATCAGTTCTTCTATCCCTCTATGTCACAATTGCATGACCCGTTCAGCATGCAGGACATGGACAAAGCTGTGAAAAGGCTTAATGATGCAATGGGGTTTAAGGAGAAAATTATGGTCTATGGCGACTACGACGTAGATGGCACTACAGCTGTCGCCTTAGTCTATAAGTATCTTCTGAATTTTTACTCTAATATCGAATACTATATACCTACACGCTACGAAGAAGGTTATGGAATCTCGATTAAAAGTATTGATTACGCCGTGGAACGCGGTGTAAAGTTGATAATTGTGCTCGATTGTGGCATCAAGGCAATCGATGAAATCAAATATGCCAAGGAAAAGGGCATTGATTTCATTATCTGCGACCACCATGTGCCCGACGATGTGCTTCCTGAGGCTGTGGCTATTCTAAATCCTAAACTCGAAGGCAACCCCTACCCATTTAAGGATTTGTCGGGGTGCGGTGTGGGCTATAAGTTTATGCACGCATTCTCGCTTAGCAACGGCATTACCTCGCTCTACGACCTCGAGAGCCTTCTCGACCTTGTGGCTGTGAGCATTGCAGCCGACATTGTGCCTATTATGGGCGAAAACCGTGTAATGGCATACTTCGGGCTGAAGCGCCTTAACAGCAATCCAAACATTGGGCTGCGAAGCATCATACGCATCTGCGGATTGTCGAACAAGGAGATTACCATAAGCGACGTTATCTTTAAAATCGGTCCACGCATCAATGCTTCAGGCCGTATGCAGAGCGGACGCGAAGCCGTGGATTTGCTGGTGGCTAAGGACATTACCGACGCCAATGAAAAGGGCAAAAACATCGACCAATACAACCGCGACCGCAAAGAACTCGACAAGCAGATTACCGAGGAGGCAAGTGCTATCCTTGAACAACGCAACGAGATAGTTTCTGGCAAAAAGCCTATCGTAATCTACAATAAGGGTTGGCATAAAGGCATAATAGGAATTGTAGCCTCACGACTTACCGAGCTTTACTACAAGCCATCGGTGGTTCTCACCTACTCCAATGGTATGGCAACGGGATCGTCGCGCTCGGTTCACGGATTCGACATCTATAAGGCTATCGAATCGGCACGCGATCTTCTCGAAAACTTTGGCGGACACACCTATGCTGTGGGACTTTCGCTAAAGGAGGAGAATATTCCTGAATTTAAACGCCGCTTCGAAGAATATGTTATAGAGAACATCGATCTCGAGCAACTTATCCCACAAATCGACATCGACCGCGAACTCGACTTCAGCGAAATTAACTCCGACTTGCTCAACTATCTGAAGTTGCTAAATCCGTTTGGTCCTGGCAACCAAAAGCCGGTGTTCGTAACCAAAAACGTGTATGATTACGGCACAAGCAAGCTGGTGGGACGAACATCAGAGCACATAAAACTCGAACTTGTGGATGGCAAATCGGACGTGGTGATGAATGGCATCGCGTTTAATATGAGCGAACACTTCGAGCACATCAAGGCGCATAAACCGTTCGAAATATGCTACACCATCGAAGAGAACAAGCGAGCAGCAAGCAATAATATTCAACTCCTTATCAAAGGCATTAGACCCATATTAGAAGATGCCGAATCGGGAACTGATTCATAATATACTCAATAAGTATTGGGGATACACCGGGTTTCGTGAGCTTCAAGAGGACATAATCATGTCGGTGCTTGAAGGTCACGACACTCTTGGTCTTATGCCTACAGGCGGAGGAAAATCGATAACTTTTCAGGTGCCAACTCTGGCTATGGAGGGTCTTGCCCTCGTGATAACGCCCATCATCTCTCTAATGAAGGACCAGGTGGACAATCTGCGCGTGCGAGGCATTAAAGCCACATATCTGCACTCTGGGCTAACTATGTCGGAGCGACGAAAAGCCATTGAGCGATGCGTCAATGGCAACTACAAATTCCTATACATTTCGCCTGAGCGTTTAGGCTCCGATAGCTTTATCGAGCAGGTAAAGCAGATGAACGTGTGCCTGATAGTGGTTGACGAAGCTCACTGCATATCTCAGTGGGGCTACGACTTCCGACCATCGTTCCTGAAAATTGCCGACATTCGCAAGGTTAAACCTAAAGCACCAGTGCTTGCCCTCACAGCCACTGCCACCCCACTGGTTGTAAACGATATTCAAGAAAAGCTGAATTTCACACGCCAAAATGTATTCGCCAAGAGTTTTGTGCGCGACAATCTATCGTATGTGGTGCGCAGGACCGAGGATAAGATTGGCCAGCTTGTCAGAATAGTTCATTCTGTGCCGGGCACATCGATTGTGTATGTGCGAAGCAGGAAAAAGACCAAGCAGATATCCGACGAATTAAATTCTCGAGGGATTTCAGCCGATTACTATCATGCCGGCATCACAAATGAAGAAAAAGAAGACAAGCAGAACCGATGGAAATCGGGTGAACTGCGAGTGATAGTGGCAACTAATGCATTCGGCATGGGCATCGACAAGCCCGATGTGCGTTCGGTAGTCCACATCGATATCCCCAACTCTCTTGAAGAATACTACCAAGAGGCGGGGCGCGCCGGTCGTGACGGAAAGCGTTCGTATGTGGTGCTGCTGGTGTCGAGAACGGATAAGGCTGCGCTCAAAAAACGCATTGCCGAGTCGTTTCCCGACAAGCAGTTCGTGAAGGACGTTTATGAGAAAGTAAGCGATTTCCTGAAAATATTTGTTGGCGAAGGTTATATGCAGACTTGCGACTTTAATTTTGCACTGTTCTGCAAGCAATTTCAGTTGCCGCTCTCACCCACTCATAATGCGCTAAAGATTCTCACCCGCGCCGGATACATCGACTATATCGAAGAAATCGACACCCAAGCTCGCGTTATGATAAAAGCAAACAAAGAGGACCTTTATCATATTCCACCCACATCGAATGTCAATGTCGATGTGGTTCTGCAAGCGCTTTTACGCAATTACACAGGTCTATTTGCCGATTATGTATTTATCAATGAGCCGCTTATTTCCTACAAGACAGGCATCTCCGAACACGACATATATGAATCGCTGATAATACTCACCAAGATGCATATTTTGCACTATATTCCCCGTAAACGCACACCTTATATAATATACACTACAGCGCGAGAGAATAAAAGCGATTTGATCATACCAAAATATGCCTATCAAGACTTGAAAGAGCGTCTTGAAGAACGAATAAATGCCGTCATACGCTACGCATATGCCGAAGAGGGTTGCAGAGAATCGATTATCACAAACTATTTCGGCGAAAACATTGTCCGCCGATGCGGATGCTGCGACTTGTGCATCGACGAGAAAAAGAAGCACAACCATAGCGACAAGGATATACAGGACGGAATACTCTACATGACATCACTAAAGCCGCGCACAGCCCAGGAAATAGTCGACACACTTTCATTCCCCCACGATGAAGTTTACGCCATGCTTCGATTCCTTGTTGAAGAAGGATTTGTGCAAAAACTCAGTGATGGCACGTTCAAAAACCCAAAACCTATCGTTTAGGAGACTATTACACAAAATCACGCCTAAGCCGGCATTTCGTATTCTTCCAAGAGCCGCAGATTTACGTCCGAATTCTCTTGACTTTTCATTCATCTAATCTGGACATACAAAAAAGAGATATGCCAAATATTGCGGCATATCTCCTTATTATAGTCTTTAGTATTGTATGCGTTGTAGAGCTCGATTAATTGCCCTCGATTGCTTTAAGCTTAGCTTCTTCGTTAAGTTGATAGTAGATGTTAACCAAAGCACGCTTGCAGTCGTTGTTGCTTGGGTCGAGTTGATAACTCTTTTCCAATGCTGGCATAGCCAACTTATACAATGGATCGGTCAATTCTGCCAATTGAGTACCAGAAAGCTTTTCGTTTTCTTCAGCTACCTTAATAGCGCGGTTGAAGTACATACGGCCAAGGTCGAAGTAACCCTTTGCGTAGTCTGAATTAACTTCAACAGCCTTTTGGAAATAGCTGATAGCATCGTCCATCTTACCTTGTTGTTCGAGAAGCACACCCTTAAGGTCGAGATATTCAGAGTTTGTTGGGTTTTCTAAAATAATCTTATCCAAGATGCTGTTAGCTTCGTCGTATTGCTCCTTATTTAGAAGGTCGTTAACGATAACCTTAGCATAAGTGTTGTCAACCTTACCATGTATTGGGTAAGCTTCCTTTGCGATAGCCACTACAGCTTCGTCGTTGTTAGGGATGCTTGCAGCAACGCTCATCGAGTAGTCGAAAGTTTCCTTATCAAGACGGCCTTTGCGACGAGCTTGTTCAAATGCCTTCATTGCACCTTGCAAGTCTTCACCTTGCCATGCCGAGATACCCTGATAGAAACGCATTTGAGCTACAATGGTATCAACCATTTCTGGACGTGCGTTTCCGAGGAACTTTGCATTTTCGAAGTCACAATACAAGCCCCAGCACTTAGCTGCTCCCAAATAGTCTTTTGCATCATAAAGAGCATTACCAGCTTGTGTGAAGTCGTTAACGTGACCACCGATGGCACTTACGATATCCTTTCTGAACTTTGATTTAAATTTCACAGCACCGGTCTTCTTATCTACCTTAGGAGTTCCGTCCTTTTCCAATTCAGGAATGCTATCAAGGCGATAAGCTTCCATAAAGTAACCATAGCCTTCGAGCAATGCATCAGCCATTTG
The DNA here is from genome assembly GCA_945612775.1 of uncultured bacterium. Classification (GTDB taxonomy): domain Bacteria; phylum Bacteroidota; class Bacteroidia; order Bacteroidales; family Muribaculaceae; genus SFTJ01. The sequence goes on from CALZAF010000048.1 coordinate 10,195, forward strand.
CTTTTCGTTAACTGGCTTGCCTACTGCACGTTCGCCTACGCACTTGTCGTAGAAACCAAAACCACACTTACCAGCAAGGAACCAAGTCTGAGCATCATCCTTTGTTTCATCGTTCTTCAAGGCTGGGCGAATTTTTTCTAAACTCTTAAGAAGAGTACCAGAATTTGCGTTCATGTTGCGAATGTCACTCTTCACTTCGTCAACCACGCGCTTTTGTGCAAAAGCACCAGTGGTCAAAGTAGCGCATGCTAATATTAAAAGTAATTTTTTCATGTTATATAAATTAGTTGTTTAAGAATCTATAAGTTGTTTCTCTACCTTTTGACTATTATTCTTCAGTTTGGTTTAATTCCGAGTTATTAGCCTCTGGCTCAATTCCCTCAACATTTTCATTTAGGGCTTCGCCTTCGACTAAATTCTCATCTATTTTGTCTGAATCCACCTTGCATACCGATGAGATAGCATCTTGTCGCTTCTCGAGGTTGATCAACTTCACGCCTTGGGTAGCTCTACCCATAACTCGCAAGTCTGCCACGTTCAACCGGATAGTTACACCCGACTTATTAATAATTACCAAATCGTTATCATCGGTAACGCTCTTGATTGCCACAAGTTCGCCAGTCTTTTCGGTTACATTTAGCGTCTTAACGCCCTTACCACCACGGTTGGTGATACGATAGTCTTCAAGAGCCGAACGCTTGCCATAGCCATTTTCCGATACTACCAAGATGTCCTCTGGATTCTCTTGGTCGATGCAAATCATGCCTATAATCTCGTCATTTGCATCGAGTTCCATACCCTTAACACCAGTTGCATTGCGGCCCATCACTCTAACCTTCTCTTCTGGGAAGCGTATAGCTCTACCCTTGCGGTCGGCAAGAATGATTTGCGATGCGCCGTTTGTCAAAGCCACATCTACCACGCTATCATCTTCGCGAATATTAATGGCGATGATACCCTTAGTGCGTGGACGAGAATAGTCGGCAAGCGAAGTCTTCTTCACAATACCGTTCTTTGTACAGAATATTATGCTGTGCGAAGCGTTAAATTCAGGATCGCTGAAGCTTTCTACGCGGATAAAGGCAGTAATCTTGTCGTCCGACTCGATGTTAAGCATATTTTGGATAGCTCTGCCCTTGGTGTTGCGAGCGCCTTCATGTATTTCGAACACACGCATCCAATAGCAGCGTCCCTTCTGAGTGAAGAACAGCATATAATTGTGCAGAGTGGCAGGATAGATAAACTCAATGAAATCGTTATCGCGAGTATCGCTACCCTTAAATCCTACGCCGCCGCGGTTTTGAGCCTTAAATTCAGCCAATGCAGTGCGCTTGATATAACCGTTGTGCGAAATGGTGATTACCACAGGGTCGTTAGAGTACATATCTTCAACAGAGAAGTCGCCTTCATCTGGAATAATGTCGGTCTTACGCACGTCGCCAAACTTAGCCTTTACTTCCTCAAGTTCTTCTATAATCACTCGCTTGCACTCTTCTGGGTCGGTGAGAATAAGATTCAACTTTTCGATAAGTTTCATCAATTCATCGTATTCTGCACGAAGTTTGTCTTGTTCGAGATTTGTCAACTGACGCAAGCGCATCTGAACGATTGCGTTAGCCTGCTCGTCGTCGAGGCTGAAACGAATGCAAAGCTTCTGCTTTGCTTCTTCGATGTTCGTGCTGGTCTTGATGATATGTATTACTTCATCGATGTTATCGCTTGCCACTATCAAGCCCTGAACGATGTGAGCACGGTTCTCAGCCTTGTTGAGTTGGAAACGAGTGCGGCGAATCACCACATCGTGGCGGAATTGCAAGAAGTGATAAAGAATCTCCTTCAAGTTAAGGGTCTGTGGGCGGCCATTCACAAGCGCGATGTTGTTAACACTGAACGACGACTGCAATTCGGTCATCTTAAACAATTTGTTCAGTACCACAGTAGAATTAGCATCACGGCGAACGTCGATAACTATGCGCATACCATTACGGTCGCTTTCGTCATTCACATTTGAGATACCTTCAATCTTCTTCTCGTTTACCAAGTCGGCAATCTTCATGATAAGCAATTTCTTATTCACGTTGTAAGGTATCTCGGTAACGATGATTCTTTCGTGCTCGCCTTCGGTTTCAATGTCAGTCTTTGCGCGAACCACTACTCTACCTCGGCCGGTTTCGAATGCCTCTCTCACGCCGCTCAGACCATAGATGATACCGCCAGTCGGGAAATCAGGACCCTTGATGTGCTCCATGAGTTCGTCGATGGTAATATCAGGATTGTTCTCCAATGCGATGCATGCGTTAATCGATTCGGTAAGGTTGTGAGGTGGCATATTGGTAGCCATACCCACAGCAATACCAGATGCTCCGTTAACAAGCAGATTGGGGAATCTGGTTGGAAGTACGGTTGGTTCTGGAGTAGTGTTATCGAAGTTCATTGTGAAGTCCACAGTGTCTTCATCAATGTCTCTCATCATCTCTTCGCCCATTTTAGCCAAACGAGCCTCAGTATAACGCATGGCAGCAGCGCCATCACCGTCAACAGAGCCAAAGTTTCCTTGGCCATCTACGAGCATGTAACGCATAGCCCAGCTTTGAGCCATACGCACCATCGCTCCATATACTGAAGAGTCGCCATGAGGGTGAAACTTACCAAGCACATCACCCACAATACGAGCCGATTTCTTATAAGGTGCATTAGAGAAGTTACCCAACTTTTCCATGCCATAAAGCACTCTTCGGTGCACTGGTTTGAAGCCATCACGCACGTCAGGAAGTGCACGCGACACTATAACCGACATTGAATAGTCGATATATGCCGAACGCATTTGGTTCTCAATATTGATCTTTTGGATACGATCGTTATTCATCTTTAGTCTATAAAAATTAAACAAGAAATTTGCTTGCCGAATTCTGTTAAATCAATTCTTAGCCTAATGCAAATTTTTAATACATTCAACATACAAAGATAGCAAAAAATGTTGACATAGCCTTAAACTAAAGACAAATAAAAGCTCCAATTAGCACAATTAATGGCAATTTTTCGTCATATGTGTCCACGCTCTGGCGCCCCATATGAAATAGCGCCATATTTTCACCCCTAATAGATGCAAAAAGTGCCCTAGTCAGACGACGAAGGCACCATTAAATAACAAATATTCTATATTTAGAACATCTTCTCAGGATATTCGCCTTTAGCGTGAAGGTCGGCAAGTTTGTCAACCACGCCTTGACGATCGGCAGCGTAAGTTACACCAAACCACTTAGATTCGGTATCAAGAACCTTAACCTTTGCGATATTCTTGGTAATCAACTCATTAACCACAAGTGGAATAAAGAATTCTGCCTTTGGTTTTTCGATGTTTTCTTTCAAGAAATCTACGAAATAGCCTTCGCTAAATTCGAAATAATCAGGAGTAAAGCCCCAAAGATTCATCGAAACTGGAGTGTTTGGTTCGAGGGTCTGAGTAACGCCATTTTCGTCAACGAAAGTAATCTCGTGCTTATCGTTGTATTCTATTGCAGTGCGCTCAACCACTGTAGTAAGATAACCATCAGTAGTTTCGCAAACGCCACGAGCCACCGAACCACTTTCCGACATGGTGTTACCTACTCGGAAGCCCACCATGCAGTAGTCGCCCTTATTTTCCTTAGGCTGTGAAAGTTCTTTTGCAATCACCTCAAACGAATTTCTTCCATAGAAGTCGTCGGCATTGATAACTGCAAATGGTTCTTTAATCACATCTTTACCCATGAGTACAGCATGGTTAGTACCCCATGGCTTGGTACGACCTTCAGGGCAAACAAAGCCTTCAGGAAGGTTATCGATTGCCTGGAAAACCACCTCTACAGGGATATGATTCTGATATTTCGACAAAATAATTTTGCGGAAATCATCTTCGAAATCTTTACGGATAACGAACACTATCTTGCCGAATCCACTACGAATAGCGTCGTAGATTGAATAGTCCATGATAGTTTCGCCATGAGGGCCGAGTCCATCAAGCTGCTTGAGTCCTCCATAGCGGCTGCCCATACCGGCCGCAAGAACAAATAATGTAGGTTTCATTCTAATTAGTTTGTTTTGAATTTAAATATAATGGTTTCGTTGTATTCTTCACCCGGTTTCAACTCCTGGCATGGGAAGTTTGGCTTGTTAGGCGCGTCTGGCATACCTTGACATTCTATTGCCACAGCATCGTAGTCGTTGTATGAACGACCTGATTTGCTGATCGGGCTGCCTGCGAGCCAGTTGCCGGTATATACCTGAGCGGCTGGTTGTGTGGTGTAAACCTCGAGCGCTCTGCCACTCTTAGCCTCGCTCAAAGTAGCCACATGCTTCAGTTCGCCCTTCTTCCAATCATCCACTACCCAGCAGTTGTCGTAACCTTTGCCGAAGTTTAATGCAGCGAAATCTTCCTTGATGTCGCGGCCAATCAACTTAGCAGTTGTGAAATCCATAGGAGTACCAGCCACAGGAGCAATTTCGCCAGTAGGGATTAGCGTGTCGTCGGTAGGCAGATAGTGCGAGCAAGCAAGCCACAATTCATGGTCGAATATATTGCCCGAATTTTCGCCTGCGAGGTTGAAATAAGCGTGATTGGTGAGGTTTACCACGGTAGTCTTATCGGTAGTTGCAATGAGCTGCAATTTCAATTCATTGTCATCGTTCCACGAATAGATAGCCTTAACCTTCAATTCGCCGGGATAATTTTCTTCACCATCAGGACTTGTGCGAGTAAACACCACCTTGCCATCTTCGATAGCGCTTTCCCAAATTTGATTCTGGAATCCTTCAGGACCACCATGAAGAGCATTAGGTCCGTTATTGATAGCCAGCTGATAAGTTTTTCCATCTACCACCAAATGGCCTTTAGCAATGCGGTTGGCATAGCG
>CALZAF010000049.1 GCA_945612775.1 uncultured bacterium
GTGATGCTTTCCTTATATGTTACTTGTGGACGGCCTTGGTTACATTCTACCTTGAACTCACGACGCAAACGGTCGATAATGATGTCGAGGTGAAGCTCACCCATACCGCTGATCACAGTTTGACCTGTCTCTTCGTTGGTTGCTACCTGGAATGTTGGGTCTTCTTCAGCAAGCTTCTGAAGACCTACGCTCAAGCGGTCAAGGTCCTTCTGAGTCTTAGGCTCTACTGCGATACCGATTACTGGATCTGGGAAGTCCATTGCTTCGAGCACGATAGGTGCGTTTTCTGAGCAGAGGGTATCACCTGTGCGGATATCCTTGAAACCTACGCCGGCACCGATATCACCGCAACCGATAGTTTCCATTGGGTTCTGCTTGTTAGAGTGCATCTGGAACAAGCGAGAGATACGTTCCTTCTTGCCCGAGCGAGTGTTCAACACGTAGCTACCAGCGTCAATCTGACCTGAATATACGCGGAAGAATACCAAACGACCTACATATGGGTCAGTAGCAATCTTAAATGCAAGTGCACACATTGGCTCTTCGAACAAAGGCTTGCGAGTGATCACTTCGTCTGGGTTGTCCACTGAGTGACCTTCTACGAATTCTGAGTCCTCTGGGCTTGGAAGATAAGCGCACACAGCATCAAGAAGTGGCTGAACGCCCTTGTTCTTGAACGAGCTACCGCACATCATTGGCACAATCACCATCTTCAATGTAGCAGCACGCAAAGCGCGGCGAATTTCTTCTTCGGTGATGGTAGATGGGTCGTCGAAGTACTTTTCCATCAACTCATCGTCGTATTCTGCGATAGTTTCGAGGAGCTTGTCGCGCCACGATTCGCATTCTTCCAACATGTTTGCTGGGATTTCTTCTACCACAGTGTCAGCACCGAGGCTTTCATCTGGCCAGTAGAGAGCCTTCATTGTGATAAGGTCAACTACGCCCTTGAAAGTTTCTTCAGCACCGATTGGCAAGTTGATTGGACATGGGTTTGCACCCAACACTTCGCGCACTTGGCGGCATACTTCGTAGAAGTTTGCACCGCTGCGGTCCATCTTGTTTACGTAACCGATACGAGGAACGTTATACTTGTCGGCTTGACGCCATACAGTTTCTGACTGAGGTTCTACACCGCCTACTGCACAGAATGTTGCCACTGCACCGTCGAGCACGCGTAGCGAACGCTCTACTTCCACAGTGAAGTCAACGTGTCCCGGAGTGTCAATCAAGTTGATCTTGTACTTGTTGCCTGCATAGTTCCAGAAGGTAGTAGTTGCAGCCGATGTGATAGTGATACCACGTTCCTGCTCTTGCTCCATCCAGTCCATGGTAGCAGTACCATCGTGTGTTTCACCGATTTTGTGAGTCAAACCAGTGTAGTAGAGGATACGCTCCGATGTGGTTGTCTTACCGGCATCGATGTGAGCCATGATGCCTATGTTGCGGGTAAAAATTAGTTTTTCGTCGTTCTTAACTGCCATAATCTATCCTTTTTATCAATTAGAATCTAAAGTGAGCGAATGCGCGGTTTGCCTCAGCCATGCGGTGCATATCTTCCTTGCGCTTGAATGCGCCTCCTTGTTCGTTATATGCATCCATGATTTCTGCTGCCAACTTGTCGGCCATTGTCTTGCCGCCACGCTTGCGCGCAAAAAGAATAAGATTTTTCATTGATATTGACTCCTTACGGTCAGGACGAATTTCTGTTGGAACTTGGAAGGTTGCACCACCTATACGGCGTGACTTTACTTCCACCTGTGGAGTGATGTTTTCGAGCGCCTTCTTCCAGATTTCGAGCGCTGGCTTCTCTTCATTCTTCATCTTGCTTGCCACAAGGTCAAGTGCTGAATAGAATATTGTGTATGAGGTGTTCTTCTTACCATCATACATGAGGTGATTCACGAATTTCGAAACTCTTACATCACCATACACTGGGTCGGGTAGTATGACCCTTTTCTTTGGCTTAGCCTTTCTCATTGTCTCTTAAAAAAGTTGTAGTTTTAGTCCGCTTGGTTGTTTGCTTCTTTGTTCTTCAACGGCGCTCTCTCGCACCATTTACTCAACCTGATTTTAAATCAATCCAATAAAACCAAAAACTAAGTTTAAAATTAATTTTTTGTTTCTTTAGTTCTGAAAAGTACCGTTTTTATTACTTCTTACCAGCCTTTGGACGCTTTGCACCGTACTTCGAACGACGCTGTGTGCGACCTGCTACACCGGCTGTATCAAGAGTACCGCGTACGATGTGATATCTTACACCTGGTAGGTCCTTTACACGACCACCACGCACCATCACGATCGAGTGCTCTTGCAAGTTGTGTCCTTCACCCGGAATGTAAGAGTTAACTTCCTTACCATTGGTTAGTCTCACACGTGCCACCTTACGCATTGCTGAGTTTGGCTTCTTTGGGGTGGTGGTGTAAACACGAACACACACTCCACGACGTTGTGGACATGAATCCAATGCTGGCGACTTACTCTTGTCTTCCAAAGATACTCGGCCTTTTCTTACTAATTGCTGAATTGTAGGCATCTTAGTTCTGTTTTTACTTTTTAATTTGTTTAACTTTATGTTTATTTCTCTTGTTTCAAATCCATTTTGTACGCCTAATCTTCTCGAATTCAATCGGTTATACTAAGCATCGGCGCACAGCATGTCCTTAAAAGCAGTGCAAAGTTACTAACTAATTCTCTAATTTACAAATGTTTTTACCGCTCAAAATGCCCCTCTAACGCATCTGGAAGTCATTTTTTACCCCTCACCTTATTTATACGCCCCCTAAGGGCACATCGGACCGTCAAGAAAATTTCAATTTTAATAATATTTAACACTCATTACTTTAGATTAACTGCCTCATCCGACCCAGCAGCCTGATTTCGGAAAATTCCCTCTCGCCGAGCATCATGCCAAATCGGCTCGCCATGGCAGCCATTTTTAGCCATATTTGGGCGCAAAAACAGCACGGCATACACTGCACCCCATCCGACCCAAAATCCATCCCAACAGCGCAAAACTCACCTGCCTCGATAGCGTTCTTTAACAGCGAAATATTGCCATATTGCGCCACATTTTCACAAATAATCACTACATTTGCACCCATAGTAGCATGCCACCGCCCTCGGGCAGACGTGGCACACATATATAATAGACACAACAAAACATCCTTCACATTATGGCAAACATTATCCTCTACGACGAAAAAGAGGTTCGCGACAACCTGCTGCCTCTAACCTACACCCGTCCGGTTAGCCTTATCCGCATTGGCATCCTCACCATCAGCGAGAAGTGGCAACGACTCCTCGGCGACGATGCCAAAATTTCATATATCACCCCCGATTACTTGCAAAACAAGTTTCCTTCGCGCGCCACTAAGGACAACATTTTCATCGCTTCGCACATCTTGCCCACGCCTTTGATTGCCGAGGCGGTGATGCAGCTCAACTTGGGCGAAGCGCTTTGCTATAGCAATGGCGAGGAGAAGCAGGTAATCGCATTCCGATGCTCTAAAGATGATTTCAAGAAGAAAAACATCACTGCTTCGCGATATCTGCCCACTCGTCCCGACCAACTGACGTTTCTCTACGACATTTTCACAAAAAATGGCGAACAACTCATCGCTGACTTCAAGATGATTACCGCCGGACGCCAGTCGCAGCCGCTCAGCAGCACCAACACCGTTATCGGCAACGCATTCTTCGAAGACGGAACCTCCAAAATCTTCATCGAGGAGGGCGCTTGGGTAGAAGGTGCATTCCTAAACGTCACCGAAGGCCCTATCTACATCGGCACTAACGCCGAAATCATGGAGGGAAGCTGCATACGAGCCCCGTTTGCGGCTTGCGAAAAGGCTCACGTCAACATGGGCGCCAGGGTCTATGGACCTACCACGCTGGGACCTTACTGCAAGGTGGGCGGCGAACTCAATAATGTGGTGATGATTGGCTTCAGCAACAAGGGTCACGATGGATTCCTGGGTAACGCTGTCATAGGCGAATGGTGCAACATCGGCGCCGGAACGTCGGCTTCTAACCTCAAAAACGACTATACCGAAATCAAACTCTGGAACTACCCTGCCGCACGATTCCTCCGCACTGGATTGCAGTTCTGCGGCCTCTTTATGGGCGACCACTCTAAGGCTGGCGTCAACTGCATGTTCAACACCGCCACTGTGCTCGGCGTGGGCGTAAACATCCACGGTGCGGGATTCCCTCGCAACTTTGTGCCGTCGTTCTCCGAAGGCTCTGCAGCTGGTTTCACCGATGTGCAGCTGCCAAAATTCTTCCAGATTGCCGAACGCATGATGGCTCGCCGCGACAAGCAACTCACCGACGACGACCGCAAGATCTTTACTCACATCTACAACCAAGCCGATTCTTACAAGTAAGAAAAAGCCCCAAATAAAACGATTTCGACCTATAATATCGGTTGTCATAAGCCAATATTATAGGTCGAATTTTATCTTCACGCTCAGATTCAAAATCCGAGAATTATTCTATAGTCACAACTTCGGTCTTGCCGGCTGGCACATTCACCTTGCGCCACCCGAGATGGGCATGGTAGCCCAATGCATTTTTCCGCTTTGGGTGCAGCATTTTGCCGCTCCGCCTTTGCATTTCTACCGCAAAGACTCGATTCGTGCGCTGCACTACTTAGTCTCCACAAAGATAGCACTATTTTTCTGACTCCCCGAGTTTTCATATCCCATTCGCCACATTGACCTTATTTTACCAATCTCCAGCGTCAGCAAAACACCCTATAATCCATTCAAATTGATAGCTAACAAAAATATCTTCAATCTTTTTGCTATCTTTTTTCAATTTTTCTTTGCCATTTGCAATTTATAGCATATATTTGCAGTGCTTTTCTCCACCCATTAAGTCAAATTATTAACAAAACAACAAAAAACTATCAGATTATGTGCGGAATTGTAGCAGCTTTCGGGCAGAAAATAGGCACTCCATCTATGCGTGAACAAATATTGGCAATGTCGAAACGTATTCGTCACCGCGGACCCGACTGGTCGGGCATTCATGTATCGGAAAACGCCATAATGGCTCACGAACGCCTTTCTATCGTGGATCCTCAGTCGGGCGGTCAACCTCTCAAGAATGTTGAAGGCAACATTATTCTTACCGTCAATGGCGAAATCTACAACCACCTCGACATCCGTGCTGCCCTCGGCGACTCTTACCAATTCCTCACCGGCAGCGACTGTGAAGTTGTTCTGGCTCTTTACCAAAAATATGGCGAGGATTTCCTCGAAAAACTCAGCGGCATCTTCGCTTTTGCGCTCTACGACGAGAAGCGCGATTTCTTCATGGTGGCTCGCGACCCTATAGGCGTAATTCCTCTTTATATGGGATTCGACGACAATGGAAACACTTATTTTGCTTCGGAACTCAAGGCGCTTGAGGGCTATTGCAAGGAGATTGAACCGTTCTTGCCGGGACATGTCTATACTTCCACTTCTCGCACTATGACGCGCTGGTACCATCGTCCTTGGACGGAATACGATGCCGTTAAGGACAAGATTTCTGACATCGACCGTCTTCGCGATGCCCTCGAAGATGCTGTTAAGCGCCAACTCATGAGCGACGTGCCTTATGGCGTGCTGCTTTCGGGCGGCCTCGACTCTTCGGTCATCTCGGCTATCGCCAACAAGTTCTCGCGCCGCCGTATCGAGACTCAAAGCCAGCAGGAGGCTTGGTGGCCTCGTCTGCATTCGTTCGCCGTGGGATTAAAGGGCGCACCCGACCTCGCCGCTGCCCGCAAGGTGGCTGACTTCATCGGCACTGTGCACCACGAGATTAACTACACTGTTCAGGAGGGCCTCGACGCTATCCGCGACGTGATTTACTATATCGAGACCTACGACGTAACCACCGTGCGCGCCTCTACACCTATGTATCTGCTCGCTCGCGTCATCAAATCGATGGGCATCAAGATGGTGCTCTCGGGCGAAGGTGCCGACGAGATTTTCGGCGGATACCTTTACTTCCACAAGGCGCCTAACGCTAAGGAATTTCATGAGGAAACGGTGCGCAAACTCAGCAAACTGCACCTCTACGACTGTCTCCGTGCCAACAAATCGCTATCGGCATGGGGCGTAGAAGGCCGTGTGCCTTTCCTCGACAAGGAATTCCTCGATGTGGCTATGACTCTCAACCCTGCCGACAAGATGTCGCGCGACGGTAAGATGGAAAAATGGATTCTCCGCAAGGCTTTCGAGGACTATATCCCTAAAGAAATCGCTTGGCGCCAGAAGGAGCAGTTCTCCGACGGCGTGGGATACAGTTGGATCGACTCGCTCAAGGAAATCACGGCTTCTAAGGTCACCGACGAGATGATGAAAAAGGCTCACCTGCGCTTCCCTATCAACACGCCGCGCAACAAGGAGGAATACTACTATCGTTCTATCTTCGAGGAGCACTTCCCTTCGCAGACTGCTGCGCAATGTGTGCCTTCTGTCCCATCGGTGGCTTGCAGCACCGCCGAAGCTCTGGCTTGGGACGCTTCGTTCTCCAACATGAACGAACCTTCAGGCCGCGCAATCAAAGGCGTCCACAACGACGCATACTAATCTTTACGATAGGTGTTATTTGTACCCCCTCCCCCAAGGTGCACTTCCACGAAAAAGCGCACCTTACTTTTTTCTATGGGTCGATATGGGTGCTTTTGGGCGTGAAAATGCCCATCCTTTGATTCATCAAACACATTATAAAATCAAGTCATCCTTCCCAAGAAAAAAAGCGAACTCCCCATTGGCGAAATCGCCTCGGGGGAGTTCTCAAATTTATAATGATCTGAATGTTGCCGTTCTATTGGCGCGCTACGGCTTTACCGAAGTGGGTCACATATATTCCTCAATAATCACCACCTCACCCGTTTCGAGCGACTTTTTCACGTCGATGATTCGCTGGTTGCTGCTGCCTCTGAAGCGCAGCGAGATGTCGCGCTTGGCGAGTTCGAATGGACTGTCAACAAGCACATCCACTTGCTCAAGCAGTGGCATATAGCGTTCGTCGCCCACTATCTCCTCAAATCGGAACCCTGTGTAGCACCAGATGGTCTTGCCAATGCGCTGCTTGATGGTTTGCGCCAAATGCGCCACCTCGGCAGCTTGATACATTGGGTCGCCTCCGCTGAATGTGACGTTGAAATCGTCGTATTCGAGCACCGTCATCACTTCTTCTTCGGTCCAATCACGACCGGCTTCGAAGCTCCACGACTGGGGGTTGTGGCAACCCTCGCAAGCGTGCTTGCATCCGGCAAAATATATCGAATCGCGCAGCCCTGGTCCGTCAACCGATGTGCCTTGCTTAATGTCGATTATTCGCAATGCCATGTTCACCTCTCCTTATTTGTGCACCACGCGGTCGCGGAGTTCGGCAAGTTTTGCCGAGTTCCAGCGGTCGGTAGTTCCCACAAGGTAACCTGTGATGCGCTGCAAGCGGTCGATGTTCTTGCTGCCGCACACTGGACATTCCTTAAGGCCTTCTTGCGAGTCCTCATGACCGCAGTCCATACAGCGATTGCGATTGTGGTTCACCGAACCGTAACCGATGTTATACTTGTCCATCAAGTCCACAATCTGCATCACGGCTTCTGGGTTATGGGTTGCATCGCCATCGATTTCCACATAGAAGATGTGGCCGCCGCGCTCCAATTCGTGGTATGGGGCTTCGATTTCTGCCTTATGGCGTGGGCTGCAGTGATAATACACTGGCACGTGGCTCGAGTTGGTGTAATAGTCCTTGTCGGTGATGCCTGGCACTACGCCAAATTTCTTGCGGTCGATCTTGGTGAAACGGCCCGAAAGTCCTTCGGCTGGTGTGGCAAGCACACTGAAGTTGTGCTGATAGCGCTCCGAGAAGTCGTTGGCGCGGTCACGCATATAGGTAACTATCTTTAGTCCAAGCTCTTGAGCTTCTTCGCTCTCGCCGTGGTGCTTGCCCACCAAGGCTATCAAGCACTCTGCAAGACCAATGAAACCGATGCCGAGTGTGCCTTGATTGATTACTGGCTGGATAGTTTCGTTGCTCTTTAGTGCATCGCCTCCGTTCCACAGCTTCGACATAAGCAGTGGGAATTGCTTCACAAGCGCTGTCTTTTGGAAGTCGTAGCGTTCGTTGAGCTGTTGGGCGGTCACTTCGAGCATATTGTCGAGCTTTGCAAAGAATGCATCGATGCGCTGCTGCTTGTCGGCTATTTCGCGGCACTCGAGGGCGAGCTTCACGATGTTGATGGTCGAGAACGAGAGGTTACCGCGGCCCACCGATGTCTTTTCGCCGAATCTGTTCTCAAACACGCGTGTGCGGCATCCCATTGTGGCTATTTCATATTTGTAGCGCTCTGGATCGTCGGCTCTCCACTTTTCGTGATAGTTATATGTTGCGTCGAGGTTCACGAAGTTAGGGAAGAAGCGGCGTGCTGTCACTTTGCATGCAAGCTTATAGAGGTCGTAGTTGCGGTCGGTTGGCAGATAGCTTACGCCTTTCTTCTTCTTCCATATCTGGATTGGGAAGATGGCTGTTGCGCCGTTGCCCACGCCTTCGTAGGTGGAGTTCAGAAGTTCGCGAATGATGCATCGTCCTTCTGCCGATGTGTCGGTACCGTAGTTTATCGAACTGAACACCACTTGGTTGCCACCACGCGAGTGAATAGTGTTCATATTGTGGATAAAGGCTTCCATCGACTGGTGAACGCGAGCCACTGTGCGGTTGATGGCGTGCTGAAGCACTCGCTCGTCGCCGGTGAGACCGTTCAAATCGCGTGCTATGTAGTCGTCAAGCTCTACGTCATACAGGCTCGAGTGGTCGTAGCCATCGAATTTCTCGATGTTCTTGAGTTCCTCAATGAGCGATGCGCGAACAAATGGAGCCAAATAGAAGTCGAAAGCTGGTATGGCTTGACCTCCGTGCATTTCGTTCTGCGCGGTCTCGAGCGAGATACATGCTATCACGCTTGCGGTCTCGATGCGCTTGGCTGGACGACTTTCGCCATGTCCTGCTGCGAAACCATATTTCAATATGTTGTCGAGTGGGTGCTGTACGCATGTCAAACTCTTGGTTGGATAGTAGTCCTTGTCGTGCACATGCAGATAGTTGCCTCGAACTGCTTCCTTTGCCTCGGGCGACAATAGGTAGTCATCCACAAACTTCTTGGTGGTCTCGCTGGCAAACTTCATAATCATACCGGCTGGACTGTCGGCATTCATATTTGCATTCTCGCGAGTCACGTCATTGTTCTTGGCATTGATGATTTCCAAAAATATGTCGCGGGTCTTGGCATTACGCGCTATGCGGCGCATGTCGCGATACGCGATATACTTTTTCGCTACTTCCTTGCGCGAACTCTTCATCAATTCCTCTTCCACCATGTCTTGAATCTGCTCCACCTCCATGTTCTCTTTTCCCTTGGCGGTGATGCGATCCACGATGCGCATAATCAGGCTTTCATCTTCACCCTTTTCTGTCTGTAACATTGCTTTGCGTATAGCGGCCTTAACTTTCTCTTCGTTATAGCCCACAATTCGTCCATCTCGCTTTACGACGGTCTGTATCATTTTTCTTATGTAATTATTAGTGTTTAGTTGTTCGTATGTTGTTTCTCGTCTTTTCGCCAGGGAACGCGCCCTGCTTTTCGGTCATTATTTTTGACGATTACAAAGCTACACAAATCATCTCATTTACGCAACACTTATCACAGAAAAATTTTCTAAAATTTTCGTTTTGGAAAACTTTTCCACCTACCAAAATTTTTATTGTGCTTATTTTCAAGGAATTAAAAAAATTTTTGGAAAACTTTCTCCACAATTTGGTTACAACAAATAAAATTTATTACATTCCCGCGTCATCGCCCAATTGCTAAAATTAACAATTTTAACACCACGCCCGAGCAACTATTTTGCCCACCTTGCCGCACTCGACTCAGCCCGAATTTTCACATCGTGCCAAGCCTTAATTAGTTGCATTCTCTGATTTTAGAATCGGTGTGTTTTATCGCCTGCGATTCTTGAAATTTTTTACATATTTTTTTGCGTTATACGTCCATGCGCGCACCTTGCGGGTGAATATCGATGCCGATGAGTTGATGTCGCTGGTCATCGGGTCGCTAAACGACACAAGCTGCGGCGACTCGCCAAACTGCTCGGGGAACACCATCAGCATGTTGGTGTGCGAGAAGTAGCGGCCGAGCAGCCCCGGAAGGTCGTCCATGACGCTGTTGAACGACAGCGAGGTGTGTCGGGCTCCTATCACCACCAGCAGGTCGTCGTCCTGAAGGCGGTTGGCAAGCAGCGCAAAGTCTTCCCACTCGGTGAAACTGCGGTATTCTTGCACCACATCTATCATTTCGTGATGTATCACGCCGCGAATAAGCGGCTTTATGCTCATATCGCACTCAAATATCAGTTCACAACCCACGCGCGAAGCGAGCGTTGCCACCCTTATCACCCACGCCTCGAAGCCGGTCTCAAACTCTGCCTTACGGGGCACTACCACCACCATTCGCATGATAGTATTAATAGGTGTATAGCAGCGCGAGATTATCACCATCTTGTTGGTGTCGCGCAGCAGGGTCTCTATCTTGCTGCCAAGGTAGCTGTCGGTCACCATATTGTTGCGCAAGTGCATCCCCACCACCACATCGCTTATGTCGCGCTCTTTTATCACGTTCACTATGCCCGCCGTGGTGTTCAGGTCGTAGCGTTCTATCGACTGCATCTGCACATTGGCGCCTGCTGCGGCATTGCCGGCAAGCTTCAGGGCATTCTCGCCTATGGCCTTGCTCTGCGGCGTGTTGTCGTTACGCACATGCAGCGCAAACAGCGATTCGGGCGTAGCCTTTCGCTTCATCATCAGCGCCAAGTCCACCAGGCTGGCTGCCGTAACGGGATTGCTTACCGACACGAGCGTACTCATATTGCGACGCCGTGGCGATGCCGGCGATTCTGCGCCTTGCGTGAGCATCTGCAATTTCACTTGCGCTGCCGCCCCCGATGTCACTATCGGCGCTATGGCGCAGGTCACCAATATCATCATCACGGTGCCATTGAGCATCGTGGTGTCGAGCATGCGTGTGCCATCGGGCAATATCATATTATATCCTATCGTAACCACCGCAAGAGCCACTGCCGTATGGGCTGTAGTCAATCCGAACATCACCTGGCGCTCGGGTGACTGCATCTTAAAGGCTTTCTGAGCCACATAGGCTGCCAACCACTTGCTCACAAGCGCCACCGCAAGCATTATCAACGCCACCACTATGGTGTCGCTGAGCATTATCACATGCACATCCACCATCATTCCCACTCCTATCAGGAAATATGGAATAAACAGCGCATTACCCACAAACTCTATGCGGCTCATCAGCGGCGACACGTTGGGCACAAACTTATTGAGCAACAGACCCGAATAGAACGCGCCAAGCACTGCCTCGAGCCCTATCACCTGCGCAAGCCACGATGCCAAGAACACCATGGCAAGCACATACACATATTGAGTCACATTATCGCTATAGGTCTTAAAAAACCATCGCGTAAGGCGAGGATACACATAAAGCAGCACCACGCAATAGATGCCGAGCTTAGCCAATATCCACAGCAGATTGCTCAGCGCAAAGCCGCCGGTCTTATTGATATCGACCGTAGTGGCAAGCACAAGCAGCGAACCTATCACCGCCACTATCGTGCCCACTATGGCTATCAGCACAGCAGGATTCTTGGTGATGCCGAAACGCGCCACCACTGGATAAGGTATAAGCGTATGCGAGGCAAACATCGACGCCAGCAGCAGCGACACGGTCCAACTGAGTCCAAGCAGATACACGCTGGCAAGCGTGCCCATAACCATAGGTATCAAGAACGTAAGCAGGCCGAACCCCACGCCCTTGCTGAGGTTGCGCTTCAAGTGGAACATATCTATCTCAAGGCCCGCCAAGAACATCAAATACAGCAGACCCACCTGCCCGAATATCTCAAAACTGCTGTCGCGCTCCAGCAAATTGAAGCCATAAGGCCCCACTATCACACCCGCCACTATCAGTCCCACTATGTGCGGCACGCGTATCATATTGAGCAATATGGGCGCAATAAGTATGATTACCAGCACTATAAAGAATATAAGCACCGGATTCGATATCATTGCAGGTATTGCCATTGCGTCCATCTCGTATTGTAGTTAAGGTTTATCCATAACAAAGGTAATACTTTTTCCCATTCCTCGCAATAAGCTCCCACACCAAAAACACCTTTATTCTCTCCAAAACACCCGTCTAATGCCCCCTCATAACCACTTCTTATTCATACTACATTCTGCCTGCTTATAGCGTGCAATAAGATGGCTCAAAAAAAGTGAGTTGTCACTCAGAGAGGCACAGGCGGAGCCCAAGGAGGCAATTGCGGTTGCCAGGACCGCGGATTTCGCGGCTAGAGCAATGACAGCTCCAGGCAACGCTGCCCCAACTACCCCCACGGCGAACGCGGTCAGTGCCACTATCAGGTCCTTTCGGATTGGTCTGTGCAGAGCTGCTATAGTCGCCGAACCAATCACTGCACCACTCCCATACATTGCCACTCATGTCATAGAGTCCGAGTTCATTGGGGCGTTTGTAGCCTACTTCATGTGTCTTACCTCCCGAATTGTCCTCATACCATGCCACATCGTCAAGCCTATTGCTGCCGCTATACGTATAGCCGCGGCTCTTGCTGCCTCCACGGGCTGCGTATTCCCATTCTGCCTCTGTGGGCATGCGGAAAGTCTTTCCTGTCAATGCATTTAGTTTTGAGATAAATTCCTTGCAGTCATGCCATGAAATTTTTTCCACCGGTAAATTTTCTCCTTTAAACCGGCTTGGATTATTACCCATAACCGTCTCCCAAAGCGCTTGCGTAACCTCGGTCTTGCCGATATAATAGTCACTCAATGTCACCTTATGTGCCGGTTTCTCATCACTCCACGCATCTGCTCCTTGCTCCGGTGTTGCTCCCATAGTAAATGTGCCGCCTTCTACTTTAATCATATCGAATGACACACCATTAGCTGAATATGTTTTTACAATTGGTATATCTGATGACGGTTCCGACTCCTCATTATCGAAGAGGCACAGGCGGAGCCCGTCGCCGTCGCCGCGCTCGTCAGGGTCTTTGTAGTTGCGACGAGAGCAACGACAGTGCCTAGCAAAGTTGAACCGACAACCTCCACGGAAAACGCGGTAAGTGCCACTATCAGGTCCTTTAGGATTGGTCTGAGAAGCGCTGCTATAGGCACCGTACCAATCGCTGCACCACTCCCATACATTGCCACTCATGTCATAGAGTCCGAGTTCGTTAGGACATTTTGTGCCTACTGGATGTGTCTCATCTCCCGAATTGTCGTCATACCATGCCACATCGCCAATATTATCACTGCCGCTATACTTATAGCCGCGGCTCTTGCTACCGCCACGGGCTGCGTATTCCCACTCTGCCTCTGTGGGCATGCGGAAATTCTTGCCTGTCAATGCATTTAGTTTTGAGATAAATTCCTTGCAGTCATGCCATGAAATCCATTCAACCGGTAAATTTTCTACTTTAAACCGACTTGGATTATTACCCATCACCGCCTTCCAAAGCGCTTGCGTTACCACTGTTTCGCCGATATAATAGTCACTCAATGTCACCTCGTGTGCCGGTTTCTCATCACCATACGCATCTTCTCCTTGCTCCGGCGTTGCACCCATGGTAAATGTGCCACCTTCCACATATATCATCTTAAAAGTAACACCTCGCACAGTGAATGTTTTATCTTTTTTAGCTATAGGGCGTTTATTCTCAATATTGACGATTGTCGCTTCGTCAACTTCTTGCTTCGGCGTCGGCTTGGGCTTAGGTGTTGAATCAGTTTTTATTGATGCGATAAACTCTGACACGTTTTGCGGGCGATTTTTCTTTATCGGCTGCATGGCAAGCTCTATGGCTGCCCATACTTTCACAGAAACATTTGCCGGTTTTGGAGGCAGACCATCTTCATAAACATCACTTGCACTTGGCGGTGTTTTGCCGGTTAGCAATTTGAAAAATGTAGCTCCAAGAGCATAAATATCGGTTTGCGGCGAAAACTCGCCCACTCCACCTGTTTTGTATTGCTCCATCGGCGCATATCCCTCGCTGATGTCCAAGAGCATAGTGCTTGTCTGCTGACCGCCGGCGTCATACTGCTTCGAGAGCCCGAAATCTATCAACACCGATTCGTCCTTGCCGTTAATCATTATATTGGCAGGCTTGATGTTGAGGTGATTCATATTTTGCTTGTGAATATACTCCAATGCCTCGGCTGCCTTTAGTATATAGCGTGTAGCAGTAGCCTCTGCAATAGCCCCGCAGCGCTTTACCATCTCGCCCAACGACTCACCGTCGATATAGTCCATTACATAATATGCCGTACCGTTTTCCTCAAATATATCGAGTATGCGCACTATATTGGGATGGTCGAGTTTTGCTATATTCTTTGCTTCCTTAAGGAACTTCTCACGAAATCGGGTCACCGTTTCGCAACTCGACTCTGTGCCAAGCGTCACACGACTCGTATCTTTATTTCGCTCACAGAATTCTTTCATAAAGAACTCTTTTACGGCTACTTTCCTGTCGAGCATAGTCTGCTCCGCCAAGTAGGTTATTCCAAAACCTCCCCGGCCAAGCATGCGAATTATTTTATACTTCCCACCCTGCAGTGTGGTATTTTCTTTTAGGCTACTCATATTTGCAATAATCAATAGGCTTTTATGGATTCACAATGTTAAGTTTGCAA
Source organism: uncultured bacterium (assembly GCA_945612775.1). GTDB lineage: Bacteria > Bacteroidota > Bacteroidia > Bacteroidales > Muribaculaceae > SFTJ01. The sequence continues at coordinate 14,791 of CALZAF010000049.1, forward strand.
TAATTGCAAATATAACCATTTTATTTCGTTTTACTTAATCTATTGCCCAAAAAA
>CALZAF010000050.1 GCA_945612775.1 uncultured bacterium
TTACAGCTCATTATAAAAATGAGGCTGCGCCTATTTTGACACAGCCTCGTTTTGCTACTATTCCGCCAATAGGAATCGTGTAATTTCAATCAGCAATCACGGATACCAATGCCAATCCACTTCGGTGATGACTTCACGCTTCTGGCAGAATTACATGTCTTCTATAGATAGTCCTCTATAAGAATCTCATACCTATGAGTTTTATCGTAATGCCCATTACCGTAACGGCGGTTACGATAACACAGGATTACAAATAAAACCTATGATTCATGTAATAAATCCATAATTATTATGGATTATACTGCAAATAATAGTCATCCGTGCCTTGAATGTCGGAGGGAAATTGCGCCGTTTTCTTCGCTACGTCAGCGATTGGCTAATTCGGGGAAGGTTGTTTTAACAAAATCCCAGATGCGCTTGCCCATTAGGCTCTCGTTGAAATCGTTGCGCACATATTCGGCATTCATCACTCCGCGATATAGCAGTTCGCCCTTATCCATGGCAAACATTTCTTCGAGGGCTTGACGCATATCTTCTACATCGCCCGGGCGGGTGGTTCGCACGCCATGCACGTTGCTCACGTAGTCGCGCGAACTGGTGGTTTCGGTCACTATCAACGGCTTGCGCAACGCCATCGACTGCAAAAAGCTCATCTGGCCGTAAGAATAGAGATATTCAGGCAGCGGTATCGCCACTATGGCGCTCTCCTTGATAAATTGCATCAGTTGGCTAATGGGCATCTTGTCGTGGAACACGATGTTGGCGTGGCTGCCATACTCTGGCTCGAGGCGGGTGTCGCCCACTATGTGCAGTTCGAATTCCGTCTGATTGATTTGGCTAAAGGCCTGGCAGAGTGTAGCAAAATCGCGCTTTGCGTAGCCAAAGGCGAGCACTCGCTTCTTAATGTTGATCTCCATTTCATCGTCGAAATAGTCAAAATCAGCGCCGAAAGGGATGAATGTTGACTTTTCCACCAAGTTAGGGTAATGATTGCGATAAAGGTCGAGTTGGCGCGACGAGTGCACTATAATGGCAGGCGATTTGCGCAATGCAAATCGTATGAGCGGCGTTTCGTAGCGATTGATGCGCGAGCCGTTAAGTCCGCCAATGTCGAACATCAAGTGGCGGGGTTTGCGCTTCGCAAACGATGCCAAAAGTTCATACACCAATCCACTCTGCGCTCCATGCGACACCACAAGGTCGTAATCGTTGCGTCGGAGAAATGCCTTAAACGGCTGCTGGACATAGAATTTTGCCTTTTTCTCAACCTTTCGCAATAGGCTCGGGTCGCCTATGTCGAGCACATCAACCTCAGTGCCGCGAGGGAAATATTTGAAGAACCAATATGGCTTGCCGGCAACGTATTTGTCGGGGGCTTGCAGATGCTTGTCATCTTCGTCGAGATGCTTCACGCGCCAGTTTGGTATGAATAGTATTCTCATGGTTTAGCAGTTTTCAATTTTAATTTTTCGGCTGCAAAATCTAATATAGTTTTAGGGCATATTGCCAACGATGCAGCACACGCCACAACAAAATAGACTACTAAGCTCAGCGTTTCGGTTAAAACGTAATACATCACGCCGCTAAGCATGAGCAATCCTATCATCCTTATTGAGCGATAATTGATGGTAAGGAGCATATAGCGTCGCGTATCTATCACTTTATAAATCAGCATAAAAATATATGTTACATTTATGCTTGCCAAAATTCCATACAAGCCCCACCACTTCGAGAAGAAGTAGTTGGAGGCAATAGAGATGAATAAGGCAATAACAAGGCATGGCAATTGTCGTGATGTCTGCTTGGAGCACTGATATGCCACATCGTAAAACACCAGCAGCGACAGCAACATCGACGAAAGCACAAGCGGATAGACCAGCCACACACTTTCTTGATATTCGGAGCCTACTATATAGCCATACGAAAATCTTACCACATACGACACACCCACCACTACTATCACAAGAAACCATAGGTAGGTGTTAAAAATCTTAGAATAAAAACTATCGCGATCGGCATCGGCATATTGTCTTATTGCCGTTTCTTGCCAAGTCTGATTCACTATCAGAGTCAATGCCTCAAGAATGCAGGCAAACTTCACTGCCACTGCATACAGCCCGTTTTCATACAGTCCAAGAAAGTGCTCTATAAAAAATCGGTTGCCCGAGGCTATAAATATCACTATAAGGTTAACCACAATAAGGGGGTAGCTAAAACGCAATATTTCACGTCCTGTAGCCTTCACATCGGCATGCAAGCGAATATATCGGCTGAATATGCCCACGCGCCACTCTGCAAACATCAGCGCCACCAGTCGGGCTAAAATATTTCCGGCAAACACGCCTTCCACGCCCATATCCGCCCATATCACAAGCGGCACACTGAGTGAAAATATCAAGAACGAGGTCAATATGCCTATACTGGCATAGAGTTTGTTGTGCCCCAAACCTCGCAGCATCTGCTGAACAACCTCAAAAACGGCGAAAACGATGCCAAACGCCACCGTATGCCACATATATTTGATGTCGAACATACAATAAGCCACCGCGCCCAACGCCACACATGCCACTGAAGTGCGCAGCATGGTGAGCATCGAGAAGGTGACTATCTTCGTACGCTCTTCGTCGGTTTGAGCATCGAGCAGGAATCGAAATGCGCCATCGCGCAGCTGCATCGACAGAAACGGTAGCATAAGCATAATTACCGCAAAGCAGATATCGTAGTAGCCAAACTCGCTCGGTGCTATAAAGAAGCTATAAATTGGCACAAGCAGAAATGTCATTAGCCGGGAACCTATACCTCCCACGGCATAAATTCCCAGATTTCGAAGCATCTGCACCACCCTATTTTGTTTTGCGTTCTCTTGCATATCATTCATTAAACGCAATGCTCCCTAAAAAATTGCAATTTTCTACAATAAATAACCCTGCCATTAGTTATTTTATATATAATCGAAGGTGTCATCAGCATGAAACAACGCGTCTTAATCGTAAATAAATTCTATTATAATCGTGGCGGCGACTGCATCGCCTCGATCAATCTCGAGAACCTGCTCAAAGCCAACGGCTACGAAGTGGCATTTTTTGCCATGAAATATCCCGAAAACTTCGAGTCGGAATATTCGCAATATTTCGCCTCGCAGATTGATTTTTCAGGCGGCATCACTGCTAAGATTGCTGCCGCCAAGCGAATTTTCGGTCTTGGTGACGTTGCACGCGATTTCAAGAAGATTTTGCGCGATTTCCGCCCCGATGTGGTGCACCTCAACAATATCCACAGCTACATCTCGCCCATAGTGGCTAAAATAGCCAAACGCCACCACTGCCGCGTGGTGTGGACTCTGCACGACTATAAACTGCTATGCCCCTCCTACTCGTGCCTGCGCGACAATGCAAGCTGCGAACTTTGCTTTCACAAGAAAAGCCCGGTGCTGAAGCTGCGCTGCATGAAGAATTCGCTTGCGGCAAGCGCATTGGCCTATATCGAAGCCCTGCGCTGGAATCGCGCCACACTCGAGCGCTACACCGACGCATTTATCTGCCCAAGCCAATTTATGGCTCTGAAGATGACTTCGGGAGGATTTAATCCCGACAAACTCAAAGTGCTGTGCAACTTCGTGGATCCGGTGAAACTCGAGAAATTCCGCACCGCCGAGGAGCACACCCGCCTCGACTATTACTGCTATGTGGGCCGCCTATCGCAAGAGAAAGGCGTGGCTACGCTGCTCGAAGCGGCATCGCAGCTGCCTTATGAACTCCGAGTGGCTGGCGACGGTCCACTCAGCGAAGAACTGCGCTCGCGTTTTGCCCACTGCAACAACATCCGATTTTTAGGCCGACTGGATGCCTCCGAAGTCAGCCGTCTGCTCGGCGAGGCACGATTCTCGGTCATCCCATCGGAGTGGTATGAGAACAATCCGCTCGGCGTAATCGAATCGCTATGCGCCGGCACCCCAGTGGTGGGCGCCCGCAACGGCGGCATCCCCGAATTGATTTCACCTTCATCGGGCATAGTGTTCACGCCTAAAGATGTAGTTAAGCTTCAAAAAGCCATTGAGCAAGCATTTGCCACCGAATGGAACAACAACGCCATTCAAGCTGATGCCCTTACCCGCTTCTCACCCGAGCAGCACTTAGCGGCGTTAATCAGTATTTACCAACAAGAATGACCTTCCTCCACAATATTTGCACTCTGATGTTCGTTATATTATAATTAACAACCGATATTATCAAAAATGAGCAATATATACCCAACCGACGCATCCATCATTCTCACCTATCGATGCCCTATGCGCTGCAAGATGTGCAACATCTGGCAGAACCCTACCGACAAGGCTCAAGAAATTAGGCCTGAAGAATTGGAATGTCTCCCCAAAATGAAGTTTATCAACCTCACTGGCGGCGAACCATTTATCCGCGAGGACTTGGAGGAGATAGTGCGCGTGTGCTACACCAAAGCGCCTCGCATCGTTATCTCTACCTCTGGCTGGTTTGAGGACCGCGTGATAGCTCTCGCCAAGAAGTTCCCCAACATTGGCATTCGCATCTCCATCGAGGGCCTGTCGCAGAAAAACGATGAACTTCGTGGCCGCGAGGGCGGTTTCGACAAGGGCCTGCGCACCTTGTTGCGACTCAAAGAGATGGGATTGAAGGACATAGGTTTCGGTTGCACCGTGTCGAACAACAATTCTACCGACATGTTATCGCTCTATCTGCTCTCTAAATCGCTCGGTATGGAATTTGCCACTGCGGCTTTCCACAATTCTTACTATTTTCACAAGAGCGACAACGAGATTACCAATCGCAAGCAAGTATGCTCCGACTTCGAGACGCTCATCAACTGGCAGCTCAAGGAAAATCACCCTAAGAGCTGGTTCCGTGCGTTCTTCAACATGGGGCTTATCAATTATATCAACGGCGGCCGCCGTCCTTTGCCTTGCGAAGCCGGCAGCATGAACTTCTTCATCGACCCTTACGGCGAGGTATATCCTTGCAATGGCTTGGAATGCCGATATTGGAAGGAATCGATGGGTAACATTCGCAACGCCGACTTTATGGATATCTGGACAAGCCAGCAAGCCGAAAAAGTGCGCTCTATGGTGCGCCGCTGCCCCAAAAACTGCTGGATGGTGGGCACAGCTTCGCCTGTGATGCACCGCTACATCAAGCACCCTGCCATGTGGGCTATTAAGAACAAGCTCCGCTCGCTGCAAGGCAAACCTGCTTGCATCGACTGCAAGGTATATGACGTGGGGCAAGACCCTCAGCAAGGCGATTTGCGCGAAAAATTCTAATTTGTTTCATCTTCTCTTCACCCCCTTTTAATCGTAGCCGTATCATGAAAATCGTTGTAATAGGCACTCGTGGAATACCCAACATTCAGGGCGGCGTAGAGACGCATTGCCAGCAGCTCTACCCTCGCATCGCGGCTCTCGGGCACGATGTCACCATCATTCGTCGCAGCTGCTATGTCACTCCCGACAACCGCATCGACTCTTATCAGGGCGTGCGTCTCATCGACCTTTACGCTCCGCGTATCAAGAGCATCGAAGCCATTATGCACACTTTTCTTGGAGTGATTAAGGCTCGAATGATGAATGCCGACATAGTGCATGTGCATGCCGATGGCCCAAGCCTCGTGGCTCCTTTAGGCCGCTTGTTAGGCATGAAGGTGGTGATGACCAACCACGGTCCGGAATACAACCGCAACAAGTGGGGTAAACTCGCCCGATGCGTGCTCAAAGCCGGCGAATATTGCGGCACCAAGTTCAGCAACCAGGTTATAGTGATAGCACAGTTCATCAAGGACATTGTGGCTGAAAAATATAATCGCACCGATGCAAATCTCATCTTCAACGGTGTGAACACTCCTCAAAAATCTTCGCGAACCGACTATATCGAGAGCCTCGGGCTCGAACCGCATAAATATGTGCTCGCCGTGGGTCGATTCGTCGAAGAAAAGGCATTTCACGACCTCATCGACGCCTTTAGCCGCATCGATGCACAGGGCTACAAGCTGGTGATAGCCGGCGATGCCGACCACGAGGACGAATACTCCGCCCGGCTCAAGCAGCAAGCCCGCCAGCACGGCGTGGTGCTAACCGGATTTATCCGCGGCGAGGAGCTTAACCAAATCTACTCCAATGCTGCCCTTTTCTGCCTGCCTTCTTATCACGAAGGGCTGCCCATATCGCTGCTCGAGGCGATGAGCTACAACCTCGACGTAGTGGTAAGCGACATTCGTGCCAACCAGCTCAGCTGCCTCGACGCCGACGACTTCTTCCCCGTAGCCAACGTGGCACAGCTAAGCGCCAAAATCCAGCACCGACTAAGCGCACCCCGCCTAAACCGCACCTACGACCTAACACCTTACAACTGGGACCACATAGCCCACCAAGTAATCGCCGTATATCAAAAAGCCCTCGAATGAGGCAACGGATTTATCACAACACTCCGTATTTTCAAAAATTCTTGATTGATTTTTGCTTTAAAACAGCAAAAAATCAAAACAAATGATTAATTTTGTAGAAATCCTACAAAATCGAATGTCAAATGGTATTAAAAATAGAATTTGAGAACTTTTATTCCATCAAGGAGCGGGTGCGCATCGATTTCTGCGCAGCCAATATCAACACATCTCTTGCTCGAAAGTTGGAGAACAATGTTATCCTTTGGAATGACACCCCGGTGCTAAAATCGATAGGGCTATTCGGACCAAACGCATCAGGCAAATCAAACATCCTTAAAGCCATCAGCTTTTGCTGCCGATTGATTTTAGACTCTCACCTTAATAATGAAGGCGACTCATTCAGCTTCGAGCCGTTTAAGTTCGATGATTGGCAAAATAAAACAAGCAAATTTTTGATTGATTTCGTTTGCAATGGAATTGAGTACGAGTACTCATTCGAACTCACCAAGGAGCAGATTGTTTCAGAGAGTCTTTATCATTACCCGGTGGGACGTCGCGCCAAAGTGTTCGTCCGCAGTGCTGGCGACCAATATAGTTTTGGCAGCGCCATACCGAAACCAACAGATGTCGCCATCAACACAAGTTCGAAAAACCTATTTCTATCGCGCGCAAGCTCGATGAATAGAGAAATTGCTCAAAAGATATACCGTTACTTTCTCAACAAGTTCTTATTGGGGCTTGCCAGTGTTAATGAGACTGTGATATTAGATAGTTTCAACACCTACAAACGCGTTATCTTGAAAGCTCTTGAAATATGCGACATCGACATTACTGACATTGTTGTTCGAAAAGAACCCATTCCTACTCCTATCAGCGTCCCCGGACAATCGGAAATATCGTTCAAAATTGCCGACGCTCTGAAATTCAAAACATTTCATCGCAACCAGACCGATGTGATGTTCGATATGGATATGGAAGAATCTAACGGAACAAGAAAACTGTTCCAAGTGCTGCTTCGCTTGCTCGACGTGGTAAAGAACAAGAAAGGCATCTTGTTAGATGAGTTTGACCTTGGTTTGCATACCCGATTGGCAGACTTCATACTTGACCTAATTCATGCTTCTGATGGCAGCCAGCTGCTATTTACGTCGCATAACACTAATCTTATCGACGTAAAGAGGCTTCGCCGCGACCAAATAGTGTTCGTAAACAAAAAAGAAGATGGTTCTACCGAAGTATATTCCCTCTACGACTTCAAGGATTTTCGCGAAAATATGGATGCCGAAAAGGGATATATTCAAGGGCGCTTCGATGCTGTTCCTTATATCGACTCTTCGGTTGAAAGCATAAGAGAGTTATTGGAGGAGGAGTAAATATGAAAATCCGCAGAGAAAAAGCTCCTGCCAAGAAGATGCGACGCATAGCGTTGATTATCTGCGAAGGTGAGTCGGAAGTTCAATACATCAATCTTCTGAAGAAGTGGTATAAATCGCCTGTTCGCATTGTTTCGCACATCGAAGGCACTAAAATAACCCAAGCACTAGTAGAGAATCGCACTAAGGAACTGAAGATTTCGCAATGGGATCATGTAACAGCATTTCTTATGTACGATATGGACGTTACTTCTGTTACCGAAAAATTACTGCGTTGCCGAGCTGAATATCTATTGAGCAATCCGTGTTTTGAAATTTGGTTGTTGCTTCACGCCAAAGACCAAAAGACAGCTTTGAGCACAAACGCGGTTATCCACGAGCTGAAAAAGAGTTCAAATGTATGGACCAACTACAAGAAATCTTCCTATACTGAGACACAAAAGGAATTTTTAAAAGTTAATACTAAAACCGCTATCGATAGAGCTCAGAAACTAACAGAGTTTGATAATCCATCTTCGGGAATATACAAATTGCTGCAAGTTATCAATGACAAATACCTTTAATATAATTATAACAAGATGAGACACTAAAGCAATTGTGCTCTCGCGGTAATTGGGTCTTTATAGGAGATGATTCCCCGGCATAGCATCATACACAAATTGCACTCTCACCGACCAGCAGGAGGCCCTTGGACAATGTCCAAGAGCCTCCTGTATATTACTGTAGTATAGAAGTTTACACATTAAAACGGAAATGCATGATGTCGCCATCTTGCACTACGTATTCTTTGCCTTCTACGCCCATTTTGCCGGCTTCTTTTACGGCTGCTTCGCTGCCGTAGTTCACATAATCTTCATATTTTATCACCTCGGCACGGATAAAGCCGCGTTCGAAGTCGCTGTGAATAACGCCTGCACATTGTGGCGCTTTGCTGCCTTTCTTGTAGGTCCAAGCGCGAACTTCATCAGGACCCGCTGTGAGGAATGTCTCGAGATCGAGAAGTGCGTAGGCAGCCTTAATCAAGCGGCTAACGCCCGACTCGGTGAGCCCCATCTCTTCCAAGAACATCTGGCGCTCTTCGTAGGTGTCGAATTCGGCAATTTCCGATTCGGTCTTAGCTGCCACCACCAGTATTTCGGCATTCTCGTCCTTTACGGCTTCGCGAACAGCCTCCACATATTTGTTGCCGCTCACTGCGCTTGCCTCATCTACATTGCACACATAGAGCACTGGTTTATTGGTCAATAGGAATAGGTCGTGAGCTATCTTTTGGTCGTCCTTGGTTTCGAGAGTCACTGTGCGAGCGGCCTTGCCTTGCTCGAGGGCTTCCTTAAATCGCTTATACACTTCCCATTGCTGCTTGGCCTGCTTGTCGCCGCCGGTTTGCGCCTGTTTTGCCACCTTATTGATTCGGGCATCTATGGTCTCAAGATCTTTTAGCTGAAGTTCGTAGTCGATAATTTCCTTATCGCGCACAGGATCAACCGATCCATCTACGTGAGTGATGTTATCGTCGTCGAAGCAACGAAGCACATGAATTATGGCATCGGTCTCGCGAATGTTGGCAAGGAACTTATTGCCAAGGCCTTCGCCCTTCGATGCTCCCTTCACCAAGCCCGCTATATCCACTATCTCCACTGTGGTAGGAATCACGCGCTGTGGCTTGCATATTTCTGCCAATTTATTGAGGCGTTCGTCGGGAACGGTGATTACGCCCACATTTGGTTCGATGGTACAAAATGGAAAGTTGGCCGACTGGGCCTTTGCATTCGATAAACAATTAAACAATGTAGATTTGCCCACGTTTGGCAGACCTACTATACCGCATTGAAGTGCCATTTATTATTTTTCTGTCTTTTTGATTTTGTTTCTATTTTGAGTGCTCAATAGCGCCAATCTTGGATGCCAAATCGCAGGAAAACCTGCGCCTAATGCCATGGTTAAGCCTATTTTCGCATACTTTGTGCAAAGATACGGCAAATTTGGTAATGCACCAAATTTCACCCATTTTACTCACGCCCAAACGCACGCGTCAAGGGTGTGCCAACATCACCGATTGATCTGCCGCGCCTTACCAAAATCGCTTGTTCTCTGCCGAATATTCAAATCCGGCTTCGGCGAGCTTCTTCACAAGCCAATCTTGCTCGATGTGGAGGTCGTCGCACAGGGCTTCGAGCGATTCGTAGTGGTCGCGCAACTTGAGGTTGATGTAGCTCATGAGCATCATCGGGTCTTTTGGAATATTTTCGTTCATTATTCTATCGTTTTAGTCCGTTTCGATTCGCAAAATTACTACTTATTTGCGAGCCTCTAACGAAAAATTCACTAATTTTGCTCTTTGCAAACTAAAAACCCTCTTGCAACGAGCACATGGCAACTATGGCAGACAGCAAATTCCACCGTTTCGAGCGCATTGTGGCAGCCCACGAGCTGCCGCCTCGCTTCACCTACCCCTTCTGCTACACGCCTCACCCGCTCTGCATCGAGGCTGCCGAAATGCTTAAAGCCTATGCCTCGAAGCGCCTCGACTGGGCTGACGAACTTGCCGAGGGCAAGATGCTCGGCGTGCTGGTGGTGCAAGATGCCGATGGCAATGTAGGTTTCCTCGCAGCGTTCTCGGGCAACCTATGCCACAGCAATAATCACGACTATTTTGTGCCTGCCGTATATGACTTGCTCGACCCTGAAGGCGAATTTCGCCGCGGCGAGAAGGAGATTTCGCTTATCAATCAGCGCATTACCGCCCTGCAAAACGATAGCCGCCGCTCGGCTCTCGCCCAAATGGTGGAGGCCGAGAAGGCTCGCCTAACGGCTGATATCGACGATTTTCGCCAAGTGATGAAGCACGAAAAGGCTGAACGCGACGAGCTGCGTGCCGAGGGCAACATTTCTCCCGAAGTAGAGGCTCTTATGATAGCCCGCAGCCAATACTTTAAAGCCGAACTCAAGCGCCGTCGCCGCGCTGCAGCGCAAGCCATCGAGAATCTGCCCGAACTTGCCGAACTGCGTGCGCTCGACGACGAGATTTCTCGCCTGTGCATGCAGCGAAAGTCGATGTCGGCGCAGCTGCAAAGGCGGCTTTTCGAACTCTTTGTGATGACCAACGCCAAGGGCGAACATAGCAATCTGGTGGAGATATTCAGCCACACGCCTCAAGGAGTGCCGCCTGCCGGTGCTGGCGAATGTGCCGCCCCTAAATTGCTGCAATATGCTTTCGGTCACGGCTATACGCCTCGCGCTATGGCTGAATTTTGGTGGGGAAAGTCGCCTGCCGCCGAGGTGCGCCACCACGGCGAATTCTACCCCTCGTGCCGCAGCAAATGCCTGCCGATTCTCACATTTATGATGCAAGGCATGCTCGTTGACCCAAATCCGCACGAATCACAAGCACCAACCACCTCACTGCGAGTGCTTTACGACGACGCCTACCTCACTGTGGTAGATAAACCCGAAGGCATGCTCACCGTGCCGGGACGCATAGCATCGCTGTCGCTGCTGCACATCTATCAAAGCATGTTTCCCGAGGCCACGGGCCCGATGATAGTGCATCGTCTCGACATGGCTACTTCGGGCATTGTGCTGATAGCCAAGAACAAAGAGGTGCATCAGAATCTGCAAAGTCAATTTGCCGACCGACGCACTGCTAAGGTATATGAAGCATTGCTCGACGGCAGCGTCGAAGCCGACGAAGGCATCATCAGCCTGCCCATCCGCCCAAATCCCGACAACCGCCCTTGCCAGATGGTGGATTGCATCGACGGCAAGGAAGCTATCACCGCCTATTGCGTGATTGAACGCAAGGATGGTATCACTCGCATAGAGTTCCGCCCCAAAACGGGTAGAACTCACCAACTGCGGCTACATTCGGCTCACCATCAAGGACTTGGCTGCCCCATACTGGGCGACACGCTCTACGGCAAACCCTCGTCGCACCATCACCGCCTATGCCTCCACGCCCGCAGCCTTACTTTCACCCACCCAGTCACCGGCAAAACCGTCACCATCACCTCTCCAACGCCATTCTAAGGCTCATCATTTGCGCCATTTCGGCGACTCAGAGCACATTCTCGACATTCTCAGAGGCGGCATTTTGCAATAAAATTTCATTTTTTTCGCCTAATGCTTGCCTAATTAAAATAAAAGCAGTACCTTTGCATCACTTTTGAGGGAGATTCGCTAGCTCAGCAGGTAGAGCATCACACTTTTAATGTGGGGGTCCTGGGTTCGAGCCCCAGGCGGATCACTAGAAAATCGCTGGCAGCAATGCCGGCGATTTTTGTGTATTATAAAAAACTTTTTGAAAAAATAATTGTTATAATTTTGAATGATGTAAAACAATTCGTAAATTTGCATCAGAAAAATATCCTGTCGTGACTGAACGGCTACGTGAAAAGTGCGTAGCTCACAAGTGTAGGTTACGCAGGACTATTTTTTTGCCCTTTTCGTTCGTGTGAGGTTGCGTGTGTGATGCTTCGGCTTGAAACTCCAATGCCTGTAAATTTGAAACCATCTGTCGGATTCATCTTTTATTGGCGTTGAAATCCCAATATTGAAATCCGGATAGATTTCTCTTATTTTGGAGTTTATATACTTGTACATTTTCAACTTCAAGATTGTTCTTTTTCCAGGTCGCTCTTCGCCATCAGATTTCAATTTATCTTTTTCGTTTAGCTTGAAACATATTGCCCCAAGAATTAAATCCATAAATTGAAATGGTAAATGGGTTTTAGAATCAACTTCTGAGATACCTTTTTCTACGAAATGTACGCCTTTTGCCTTAAAGTCATAGTCGTTATTAAGGCTATATAAATGCATTACGAAATTTGTTTTATCTTCCTGATTTAATGGTATTTCATCTAAGTAGAGGCGAATTCCTTCTTTATCATTGGCAAAAACGAGGCCAAAAGCGTATTTAATGAACTGATAATATAAAATCGGGTATTCCTCTTTCCTTTTTTGAGGAGTAAGCTCCGGCTCATATTGATTATGGCGAAAGAATATTCGGATTTTTAAGAGTCCTTCTTTCCCCATTTCAAACAGCTCATCAACGAGTTGAATGTATTTATCGAAGTGATAGGCATTTACCTTTTGCCATTTTATTTCATCTATAATATTCGCTTTCAGTTTTATTGCTTCCATTCGTTGCAACACTATTTCTCTATGGCGTGATTCGACAAGGATACCGCCATAGAAATTGGAATAGTACGTTCCGTGTTTATCGCTTTCGTCAAGCCAAATATGTATCATTTTGTGTCGCGTTATTTATAATTGCAAAGATACGAAATTTAAAATTAATTTCTATGGAATCTTTCTTGATAGTTAGACAGATTTCATTAACCTTATAAACAATGTCGCAGTTAATCAAAGGCTCATTTTATCCCATTTCGGAAACTTAATTAACGCAAATATATCGTTAATATGCGCCAATATTAAAGAATCTAGTTAAAATATATTGAATTTTCAATGACGCTTAAAAGAGGCTGTTTTTGTACCACATTTTGACCCTGAAAGGTCAAAGTGTACCACAATTTGTGGTACAGTACCACAAAAACACTTTCCATAACTCTCTGTGGCACAACTGACTATAAAAAATTTTGCGACCACACTCGGATCACCATAAAATCGCTGGCAGCAATGCCGGCGATTTTTTTGTTATTTACGCACATGTGCATGAATTTTGCTCATCTATTTTATAACTTTGCAGAAAGTTTAGCAAGAGATGCAATATGGCACATAAGAAGATTGTAATTCGTAATGAACAAGGCGTTGATGTTGAGGCTATTGCTCCGGTGATAGTGTCGGCAAGTAGGGCTACGGATATTCCTGCTTTTTATGCTGATTGGTTCTTCAATCGCCTTGATAAGGGCTATGCATCGTGGCGAAATCCTTTTAATGGCAAGGATAGCTATGTGTCGTTTGCAAACACGCGTTTTGTGGTGTTTTGGTCAAAGAATCCGAAACCGCTAATTCCGTATTTGCCAATTCTGCAAGAAAAAGGCATAGGCTTCTATATCCAATTTACGCTGAATGACTATGATGCTGAACAGTTAGAACCGGGGGTGCCTCGGCTTGCTGAAAGAATTGACACATTTAAAAGAATCGTTGACCAATATGGCGTGGGGAGCGTTGTTTGGCGGTTTGACCCACTGATTCTTACTGAAAAGATATCGCCGGAATTGCTTTTGCATAGAATTTCAGCCATTGCGGAGCCGTTGAATGGCTATTTGGAGAAGTTAGTGTTCAGTTTTGCCGACATTGCCGGTTATCGCAGTGTGGCACGCAATCTTCGTGCTGCAGGAATAAATTATAGAGAGTGGGACACTGAAACGATGTCGGCTTTTGCTCGCCGGCTTGCGGATATGAGGCTGCCGTTTCGGCTTGCCACTTGTGCAGAGGCTATTGATTTGGAAGAATTTGGCATAGAGCATAATCGCTGCATAGATGCTGAATTGATGGCTCGCCGTTCGCCCGATGATGTTGAATTGAAATCATTTTTGCAACGTGCAAAGCCGGATAGCGGTCAACGAAAACTGTGCGGCTGTATCCTCTCAAAAGACATCGGAGCCTACAACACTTGCCCGCACCTCTGCCGCTACTGCTATGCCAATTATTCGCCGCAAACGGTGATGAATAATTTTAGAACGCACACAAATTCTTCAGAATCAATAATATAAAAATTAATATAGGTATGAAAAACACAGCTACAACGGGAATCGTCCAGTCCTTTCCCTCTTTTGATTATTTTTTAGATAAAGCAAAGCGTCGTATAATAGCATGAAACAACAGGCGACGGTTAAGGTCATCTCTGACACGAAACCCAGATCCACTACCATCAACCAACCTCACAAAACAGCCGCAATAGCCTTAACACAAATCTTCACAATGCATTTTACGACACCGATTTACACAATATGCAGAGATATGTGAAGCGATTATCTTTGTGCTAATCCGTGCACCTCTCCCCCACCGATAAAATTGTCGTCGATGCGCACTATTGCCCTTATTCCACGATTCCGCGAGGCAATACGCAGTTAACCGCCATCAAAATTACGTAGATTGAA
>CALZAF010000051.1 GCA_945612775.1 uncultured bacterium
GGCTGTGGACACCACACCGGTCGCTGCGCTCCCTTTGTGTGGTGCTAACCATAAACCAGCCTCGCTGAGGCTGTGCTGCGGTAGATTTTATCGATAACAACCGTGAAAATACGCTGGTCGGAAAATCTGCGCAAGCTGTTGCGGCGAGGGCACAAAAAAAAGACAACCGCAGAGGTTGTCTCTTAGAGCGGAAGACGAGGCTCAAACTCGCGACCCTCAGCTTGGAAGGCTGATGCTCTATCAACTGAGCTACTTCCGCAGTGTTGTTGTGTGGGTAGTGATGGATTCGAACCACCGAAGTCGAAAGACAGCAGATTTACAGTCTGCCCCATTTGGCCGCTCTGGAAACTACCCATTGCCTTTTAAGCGTTGCAAAGTTACGATTATTTATTGGTTTCTGCAACACCAACGCCGAAAAAAGTTGAATTTTCTTTGCAAAAATTGCCAAATCGAGGTCGCAAACACGCTTTTCAGCACTCTGCCGATTTATGCCTTGCGGAAAAAGCGCCCTACCATGGGCAACTTTGCCATCACTCGGTCGAGGTGTTCTACGCGATAGATTACTGCCACAAACACCAGCAGCAGTGCGGTGCGGTAGGCTATATTGAGCCATGTGCTTGGCATAGGGACCAAAGTCATTGCGGCAAATAGCCCAGCAGCCAGCAGCGTGTAGCCGCCTATGGCTTTGAGCGGATAGGCTATTGGATAGTAGCGCTGCCCTACGAAATAAGATAGCACCATGGCTGTGCCGTAGCCTGCGCAACCCGCCCAGGCGCATGCCACATAGCTGTAGGTGGGCACAAAGGCTATGTTCACCGCTATCAGCACCACGCATCCTATGGTAGAGAGCACGGCGCCCCAGATGGTGCGGTCGGTGAGTTTGTACCAAAACGACAGGTTGAAGTACACGCCCATCATTATCTCGGCTGCCATGACTATAGGCACCACTTTGAGGCCTTCACGATAGTCGGCGCCTACGAGGTATTTCAATATGTCGAGATAAGCCACCACGCACAGGAAGGCAAGCAGCGTGAACACCACGAAATAGCGCATCGCCGAGGCGTAGTATTTGTTGTTGTCCTTGCCCGTGCCCTTGCCGAACACTATCGGTTCGTAGGCGTAGCGGAATGCCTGCGTTATCATCGCCATTATCATGGCTATTTTCACTACGCCGCCGTAGATGCCGAGCTGCTCTTTGGCGTTGGCTGCATGATAGATAAACGGGAAGATAATCTTATCGGCAGTCTGATTGAGCGTGCCGGCAATGCCCAACACGAGCATTGGCCACGAATAGGCGAGCATCTGCTTGAGCAGGCGCATATTCAGGTTCCACTTGGCTCTAAGCACTTCGCGGGCAAAGGCGAATGTGATGAGCGAGGTGCATATCATGTTGATTAAGAAGGCATTGCCCTCATAAGGCGTGAAGCAGGTGAATGCTATCACGTTGAGTATGATATTTATTGCGATAAACGCCAGTTTGAGGGAGGCAAACTTGATGGGCTTGTGCTGATAGCGCAGATAGGCAAAAGGCACTGCCTGAAATGCGTCGAGCGCCACTGTGATTGCCATAAAGGCAATAAACTCGGGATGGTCGGCGTAGCCAAGCGCTCCGGAGATGGGCGTTAACCCGCCAAGCACCACGGCGAGGAAAATTGCCGCCAAGCAGGTGACAAACGTTAGCGCCGTGCCAAACACCTGTTCGCTGTCGCACTCCTTCTTGTTGGCAAAGCGGAAAAAGGTGGTTTCCATGCCGAACACCAGGATTACGAGCGTCAGCGCCACATAGGCATATATGTTGGTGATAGTGCCGTAGCCGCCCGAAGCAGCTGCGAGTTTGTGTGTATATAGAGGCACAAGCAGATAGTTGAGAAATCGTCCCACTATGCTGCTCAATCCGTAGATTACGGTGTCTTTTAACAAGGAATTGAGATTTGCCATTGCTTTTTCTCCTTACCGGAACTATTTTATTCTTGATTTTTATTGTTCATCATCGAATAGTGAGCTCTCCGCATTAAATCTCGACCTGCCTAAGTGCTTATAAGCCAAGTCGGTGACCTCACGGCCTCGTGGAGTGCGCTTTATGAAGCCTTCCTGAATGAGATATGGCTCATACACTTCCTCCAGGGTGCCTGGATCTTCGCCAAGCGCTGTGGCTATGGTGCTCAAGCCCACTGGTCCGCCCTTAAACTTATCGATGATGGTGAGCAATATCTTGTTATCCACTTCATCGAGCCCGTATTTGTCGATATTGAGAGCCTCGAGGGCAAAGCGGGTGATTTCTCTCTCGATTTTTCCGCTACCCTTAACTTGCGCAAAGTCGCGCACGCGGCGAAGCAGGGCGTTGGCGATACGAGGCGTGCCGCGGCTGCGTAGAGCTATCTCGAGGGCGGCATCGTCGGTGATTGGCACTCCAAGCAGGCGCGCCGAGCGCTTTACGATGCGTTCGAGCACATCGTGACCGTAGAACTCTAAGTGGCAGTTGATGCCGAAACGCGCTCTCAGCGGCGAGGTGAGCAATCCGCTGCGCGTGGTGGCGCCGATGAGTGTGAATGGCGATAGCGAAAGTTGCACCGATCGGGCTCCGGGACCCTTGTCGATCATGATGTCGATGCGGTAGTCTTCCATCGCCGAGTAGAGATACTCCTCAACCACGGGGCTGAGGCGGTGAATTTCGTCGATAAAGAGCACATCGTTCTCCTCGAGCGAAGTGAGCACGCCAGCCAAGTCGCCCGGTTTGTCGAGCACCGGACCCGAAGTAACCTTAAATCCCACGCCGAGTTCGTTGGCGATGATATTTGAGAGCGTGGTTTTGCCCAAGCCCGGAGGGCCATAGAGCAGGGTATGGTCCAAACTCTCGCCGCGCTTCTTGGCGGCTTGCACGAATACGCGCAAGTTGTCGATTATCTTCTCTTGTCCGTTGAAATCCTCAAACCGTTCGGGGCGCAATGCTCGCTCGAAATCCTTGTCGGAATCGTTGCGCTGTCTCCTTATGTCAAAATCTTCTTCCATCGATGCAAAAATACAAATATTTAATGAAAGCACAAACCATGCAAATCACTTTCCACACTCGGCAGAGAGCAAAAACGCAAAAGTGGGTGCGTCGTGACGATTGTTTCTCTCTCGACGCACCCACTTGGCATATTTTTAGCTCAGCAATAGCTGCCGGGCATTACTTTTCGCGCATGAAGATGTTGATTGGCGTTCCGCTGTAGTTCCAGTTTTCGCGAATCTTGTTCTCGAGGTAGCGCTTGTATGGGTCCTTAACCCACTGTGGTAGGTTGCAGAAGAACACAAACGATGGCACAACAGACTCTTTGAGCATGGTGATATACTTGATTTTCACATATTTGCCCTTGTTGGCTGGTGGTGGATAAGCCGCAATGGCTTCCTGCATCACCGTGTTGAGCTTCGATGTAGGCACCTTGCGCTGGCGGTTTTGATATACTTCAACGGCGGTTTCTATCACCTTGTAGATGCGCTGCTTGGTGAGCGCCGAACCGAAGATGATAGGGAAGTCGGTGAATGGAGCAAAACGGCTGCGGATGGCATTTTCCATCGCCTTGATGGCGTCGGTGCTCTTGTTTTCCACAAGGTCCCACTTATTGACGCACACCACAAGGCCTTTCTTGTTCTTCTGAATGAGCGAGAAGATGTTGGCATCCTGCGACTCAATGCCGCGGGTGGCATCTATCATCAGCACGCACACGTCGCTATTTTCGATGGCGCGAATGCTGCGGATTACCGAGTAATATTCTATGTCCTCGTTCACCTTTGCCTTCTTGCGGATACCTGCAGTGTCAACGAGATAGAAGTCGAAACCGAACTTATTGTATCGGGTATAGATGCTGTCGCGAGTGGTGCCTGCAATGTCGGTAACTATGTTGCGCTCCTCGCCTATGAAGGCGTTGATAATCGACGATTTGCCGGCATTTGGGCGTCCCACGATGGCGAAGCGGGGTATATCCTCTATTTCCTCTTCCTCGGTGCTATTTTCGGGCATCAGGCGCAGTATCTCGTCGAGCAGGTCGCCGGTACCCGAACCGTTGATGGCTGAAATAGAATAAGGGTCGCCGAGGCCGAGCGAATAAAATTCGGCTGCGGCATACAGAGCCTCGTTGCTGTCGGCTTTGTTGGTTACCAATAGCACTGGCTTCTTGCAGCGGCGCAAGATTTCTGCCACATGGTCGTCGAGGTCGGTAACGCCGTTCTTGATATCCACCATAAAGAGTATCACATCGGCTTCTTCGATAGCGAGCGACACTTGCTTATTGATTTCTTCTTCGAAGATATCGTCGCTGTTGACTACCCAGCCGCCTGTATCTACAATTGAAAACTCCTCGCCATTCCACAGCACCTTGCCATACTGGCGGTCGCGGGTGGTGCCCGAAGTGTCGTTTACGATGGCTGCACGGGTCTCGGTGAGGCGGTTAAAGAGTGTTGATTTGCCCACATTTGGGCGTCCTACGATGGCTACTAATTTTCCCATCTGTCTTGATTTCCTTTCTTTTTAAGGGGTTAATAATTCAGTCTCCACATCGCGAATTTCGGAGCAATGCTCCCCATTTACTCGATGTAGCCAAATTCGCGGAGCTTGTTCTCGCGATTTCTCCAGTCGTGTTCCACTTTCACAAACATTTCGAGGAACACATGCTTGCCGAAGAATGTCTCGATGTCCTTGCGGGCATCTATGCCGAGGCGTTTAAGCTTTTTGCCGCCTTGACCTATGATGATGCCTTTCTGACTGTCGCGCTCCACATAGATTACCACCATTATATGGATTGAATCGTCCTTTTCGTCGAATTTTTCCACTATCACCTGTGTGGCGTAAGGCACTTCCTTGTCGTAGTTGAGAAGTATCTTCTCGCGCACTATCTCGGTCACGAAGAATCGTGCCGGTTTGTCGGTGAGGGCGTCCTTGCCGAAGTAAGGAGGCGAATCGGGGAGCAGCTCTATCACGCGCTTCATCAGGTTGTCAACGTTGAAGTTCTCTTTTGCCGAGGTTGGGAACACTTCGGCTTGTGGTAGGATGCTCTTCCATCGGTCGATAATCTCAAGGAGGTCGTTTTGACCTTTGAGCAAGTCGATTTTATTTATCACAAGTATCACGGGAATCTTCTCCTTAGCCACGCGGTCGAGAAACGACTGGTTCTTGGTAGGCGATTCCACCACGTCGGTCACATAGATCAAGATATCGGCGTCGATTAGTGCCTCGAGCGAGAAGTCGAGCATGCTCTTTTGGAGTTTGTATTTAGGGTCGAGCACGCCTGGGGTGTCGCCGAACACTATCTGGTAGTCGTCGGCGTTCACTATGCCGGTGATGCGGTGACGGGTGGTCTGCGCTTTGGCGGTGATAATCGACATTCGTTCGCCCACCAGTAGGTTCATGAGGGTCGATTTACCCACGTTAGGGTTGCCTACTATGTTCACAAATCCTGCTTTATGTGCCATGTGTGATAAAATAAAAAGTCGAGGGGTTACAGATATATATGTTACTTATTTCTTTACAAATAGTCGTGTTGTGCCATACCCGAAAGCCTCTTTTCGCGCCGAGCATTGCCTTTGGGCGAAAAAAGCACAAAAAACGCATCATTACTATATGTGTAAGTTCATATAGAGTTGATGCATTTTTTGTGATAGTATAGCTATAAGTTTGCGGGAGGGGATAAATGGGAGGCTTAGTAAGCCCAAACGATGTACATAGCGCCCCAAGTAAAGCCAGCACCGAATGCTGTAAGCAAAATCTTGTCGCCCTTCTTAAACTTATCTTTGTTTTCGTCCATACACAAAGGTATCGAAGCGCCGCTGGTGTTGCCGCGATACTGTATGTTCACGAGCACTTGTTCATCGGTGATTCCGAGGCGTCCACCCACAGCTTCGATGATGCGGAGGTTGGCCTGGTGAGGGATGAAATACTTAACTTCTTCGATGGCAAGGTTGTTGCGGCGAAGAATGTCTTGGCTCGATGTCAACATATCGGTAACAGCGTTCTTATACACTGCTCTACCTTCTTGATATACGAAATGCTCTTGTGCATCAACGGTCTCATGCGAAGCAGGACGAGCCGAGCCACCAGCCTTCATGAGAAGGTGTTCTTGGTCGGCTTCAACGTGGAACACGCCATCGATTACGCCTATGCCTTCTTCTTCGGTTGGCTCTACAAGCACTGCAGCTGCTGCATCGCCGAATAGAGGGCAAGTGGTGCGGTCTTGATAGTTGGTCATGCTCGACATCTGCTCGGCTGCGCACACGATAACCTTCTTATACATGCCGCTGCGCACGTAGGCTGCCGCCTGCTGCAAAGTGACGATGAAGCCAGCGCATGCCGCCTGCACGTCGAATCCGTAGCAGTTCACGAGTCCGCACTGACCTATCATTATCGATGCGGTCGATGGGAAGCGGAAGTCGGGGTTGGTGGTTGCGCAAATAAGAAGGTCGATTTCTTCTGGCTTAACACCAGTTTCGGCAAGAAGCTTGTTGATGGCCTTTACGCCCATCACCGAACTTCCCTGATGCTCGCCCTTCAAGATACGGCGTTCCTTAATGCCCACGCGGGTGGTAATCCACTCGTCGTTGGTATCTACCATCTTGGCAAGGTCGTCGTTTGTGAGAATATCGTCTGGTATATACGAAGCTATACCGCTAATCTTAGCATTAAGCATATTCTTTAGTTCTTATATATGTGTGAAAAAATATATCCTAAATGATATGGCACTCTACGTATCGAAAATGCGGTATTATTTAGGATATCATATTCCGACTATTGATTAAAAATAGTGTAGTGCCAAGTTTTAATGTTTTACTCAGCCTTCTTTTCAATAGCGAGTTGGCCTCTGTAGTAACCACATTCAGGACATACTGTGTGATATACATGCCATGCGCCACAATTTGAGCAAATTGCTAAAGTTGGGGCTACAGCCTTGTCATGAGTTCTTCTCTTGGCTGTACGAGTCTTCGATTGTTTACGTTTAGGATGTGCCATTTCTTCTTTTTATTTGTTTTTTAATTTATTATCTTTTAATTTCAGCAATTCCGCCCATCGGGGATCGATATTGCCTTCGTCGTTTTCATCACTAAATGCGGCATCGTCTTGACTGCCAGCTTCGTCGTCGTAGCCGCCATAGGTGGCGCCTTCGTCGGATATGCTGTGCGCGGTGTGCGCTTGTAGCGCTGCCCACGTATCCTCATCACACTCTCCCTCGGCATGCACATGGCTGATTGGTATCGTCAGAGCCACCGTATCGTAGAGCAGCGAGGCAACATTCAAGTCGTTGTCGCTGTCGGGCACTATAAGCAGACCATCGGTCTCGTCGTTATACTCGTCCCCGAATTTAACTGTCAATTCGTAGTCGGTATCCACCTCGTGACGCATCGGCTCCAAGCAGCGGTCGCAGGGTATCATTATCTCGCCTTTGCACGCAAAGGTGAAGTAATTAGCCTCGCCCTTTCTTGTAACCGTTATCTCTACATTCACGTTACCACCCAACACGTCGGAGCTTTCCATTTCTTTGAAAAACTCGTCGTTGAGCACCAGCGTATATTGCTCTGTAGCTTGCTGTGCTCCACGCAATGGGATGCTATAAGTAGATGACTTCGCCAAAATTTTTTAGTTAAATCGGTGCAAAGGTACAAAGATTAGGTCTAATAATCAAACATTTCACTTCATTTTTCGATTTTTTATACTCAATTTTGTCGAAATAGAGCACTATTTATGCCCATTTTTTACGGTTTAGAGGCTTGTAGTGCGCTGATTTTCTCATCATTGCCATTTTCGCCGATTTCATTTTGTGCGCCGAATGGCGCTTTTGGCACCTCCTTATAGGGCTTATGTGCCGAAATATCACTAATTTTGCGGAACGCTATCACAGACCTCATTATTTATTATTTTTTAACAATGAAGAAGCCCGTAACATTATATGTAAGTGACCTCGACGGTACGCTATTAGGTGCCGACTCGCAACTATCGCAAGAGTCGGTGCAGGTTCTCAACAACGCCATCAATCGCTACGGCGCCCTGTTTACCTGCGCCACTGCGCGAACCCCAGCCACCATAGTGCCGCTCATGGAGCGCGTCGATGTTAAGCTGCCCATGATAGCCATGGCTGGTGCCGCCATGTGGAGCCAGACCGAAGGCACCTACAAGCACGTGCGCACCATTCCCGAGTCGGTGATAGAGCAAGTGGTAGCAATCTATGCCAAGCACGGTGCTCGTCCATTCGTGTATAGGCAGAAGGGGGCAATGATTGAGGCATACCACAGCGCCACACTATCGACGCAAGAGCGCGAATTTGTGATTCCCCGCAACGATGGCCCATTCAAACATTTCGTTATAGGCGAAGGCTACGGCGAAGCCTGCCACAAGGCCATGATAGTGTTCTCCATCGACCGCTATAGCCTGCTAAAGGCAGTTTATGATGAGATTGTGGCTACCGTAGATTGCTCGCCTGTGTGCTATCACGACATCTTCGACCCTGAGTACGGCATACTCGAAGTATATTCGCAAGGCACCACCAAGGCGCACGCCATCACCACCCTTGCCCGTGAAGTAGGCGCCGACCGCATAGTGGTGTTCGGCGACAATCGCAACGACCTCCCCATGATGGCAATAGCCCATCACAGCGTAGCCGTGGCAAACGCCGTTCCCGAAGTCCTCGCACAAGCCCACGAAATCATAGGTCCTAACACAGCCCACAGCGTAGCCCACTGGATAGAGTCCGACGCCCGCCGAATAGCCGAATCTGCCGAATAACCCGGCATAGCAAAATTGTGGCGCGATAATTGGGTTGTGTGGTGGTAGTTTCGGGGTTTTTTAATAACTTTGCTGTCGGTCATCGGGGCGATGGCTATAACAAAAGTATTATTTGAACAGTGGAAATCAAGTTTAAGAGCATATACGATGCGCGGCGCATCTGGAAAGTGGCGATTTTTGTCGTGGCTTTGCTGCTTGTGGTGTCGTTTCTGGTGATAAGTAATAAACTTGTGAAGGACCTTGCGCAGCAGGAGCGTGAACGCATGGAGATTTGGGCTGACGCTACCAAGCAGCTGGCTTCGTCAACCACTGGCGAGGAGGAGATGCCTGAGGCGCAAATCAACTTCTTGCTGAGCATCATCGAGCGTAACCATACCATTCCTGTGCTGCTTACCGATGCCTCGGACGAGATATTGCTGCACCGCAATTTCCGCTTGCCTGAACCTATCGACAGTATGTCGCCTTGGGTGACGTCGGATGTGAATATGCAGTATCTGCGCGGCAAACTTCAGCGCATGAAGCGCTCCGAAAACATCATTCCTATCATAATCGACCAAAACACCACTCAATATCTTTATTATGAAGACTCTACGGTGCTTCACCGTTTGGCTTATTTCCCCTACATCGAGCTGGTGGTGATGCTTATCTTTATCGCGGTGGTGTATTTTGCCCTTATCTCGGTGAAGAAGGCTGAGCAGAATAAGGTGTGGGTGGGCCTCTCGAAGGAAACTGCTCACCAGCTGGGCACTCCCATCTCGTCGCTGATGGCGTGGACGCAGATGCTCGAAACGCTCGAGGTGGATAAGGACATAGTGCGCGATATGGATAAAGACGTGCACCGACTGTCTGTGATTGCCGACCGTTTTTCTAAAATCGGGTCGAAGCCGGAGATGGAACTTGCATTTATCAATGAAAGTGTGATTTCGAGCCTCGAATATATGCGCACCCGCATATCTAAGCGCGTGATGCTCACCATCGACACTTCCGATGAGAGCAATAGCGGTGTGATGCTGTGCCAGTCGCTCTTTGAATGGGTGATGGAAAACCTCACCAAGAATGCCGTAGATGCCATGCAGGGCGAGGGTACGCTCAAAATCACCGTTGCCGACGGCGGTGATATGGCTATAATAGACGTGAAAGACTCGGGAAAAGGTATTCCGCGCAAAAATTTCAAAACGGTGTTCAATCCCGGCTACACCACTAAAAAGCGCGGTTGGGGCTTGGGCTTAACCTTGGTTAAGCGCATCATCGAGGAATATCACGGTGGTAAAATCTATGTTAAGGAGTCGGAAGTGGGTCAAGGCACCACATTCCGCATCGAGTTGCCCAAGGTGCGCAACTAATCACGCAATCCTCTAATCGAAAAGCGATAATTGCTTGGGTTCATGATCGTCGTTGGCTGAATCATGATCGCTCTCAGTGTGCTCGGGAACTGCGGCCTCGGGTTGCACTGTCTCTTCAGGTTGCGCTACGGCCTCTGCGGCAGGTGCATCGAGGCTTAATTCTTCGCAGTCGGCACATTCAACTTCATCGAAAGGCACATCGGTTATGCTCTCGCCTATGCTTGAGCGAGTGCGAGTGCGCGGCGTGCCGAACACTTGGCGATAGAGCGCAGAAATCTTTTGCTCCAACTTAGCCAAATCGGCTGGCGCAGCCACCAATTTCTCGCAAGTCAGGCTCAGGAGTTTCACGCGCTTGTCCTTAGGGTCGATAGCCAGATTTTCGGCTGTGATTTGCGATATTTTCTTCACTTGGGGCTGCAGACGCTCTATTTCAGCCTTTATCTCACGCAGAGCTTCGAGTCGAGAATTGGCAAGAGCCATAAATCCGCACTGCACATCGTGGTCGTAATGGCGTTTGCGCACCTTAAACGAGCTGCGTAGCTCAGCCAAGCGCTCTATGATGCTGAAATATTGTTTTGTCTCGTCGATTGTGAAGAATTTATCGTCTTGCATAGTGGTGTGGAGTGTTTCTGGGGTTAAAATAGTGATAACTGACGGTCGATAAGTTGGAACGACATTCTATGATATGGCGAAGCACCAAATTCGGCTATTGCGGCGCGATGCTTCTTGGTGGGATAGCCCTTATTGGTAGCCCAGTCGTACTGTGGAAATTCCTCGGCAATGCGGCACATATATTCGTCGCGGTGCGTCTTGGCGAGCACCGATGCGGCAGCTATGCTCATCATCTTGCCATCGCCCTTCACTATGGTGGTGTGGGGAATGTCGTGGTAGGGAGTGAATCGGTTGCCGTCGATAAGCAGCGCTTCGGGGCGAATCGACAGTTGGTCGATGGCGCGGTGCATGGCTGTTATCGACGCCTTGAGGATATTGATTTTATCGATTTCTTCGGGCGAAACGAAAGCCACAGCCCAGGCAAGAGCTTCGCGCTCTATGATGGGGCGCAACTGGTTGCGCTGGCGCTCGGTGAGCTGCTTCGAGTCGTTGAGAAGTTCGTTTTTAAAGTCGGGCGGCAAAATCACAGCAGCGGCTGTGACGGGTCCTGCCAGACAGCCGCGGCCTGCCTCGTCGCATCCTGCTTCGATAATCCCTGGGGTTAAAAATGGCTGTAGCATAGGCTGTGCACTGCTATGAGGTTACACATTGCGCTCGATGACAAACGAGAATAGCGACTTAAACGCCTCTATTTCCATCGATTCGTCAAATTCATTTAAGATGGCAAATGCCTCGTCGCGGAGCTCATACATCTTCTGCTCGGCATACTCAATGCCGCCGTTATCCTTGGCAAAGGCTATAAGCGTGTCGATTTCGTGAGAGTTGAGTTGTGTTTTCTCCGACAGGGCGCGCATTTCGGCTATGCGAGGCGCGTTGTCGTTGGCAAGCACATGTATCAGCGGCAAGGTGCGTTTGCCTTCGCGCAGGTCGTTGCCCGTAGGTTTGCCTATCTTAGGGTCGTTATAGTAGTCGAAAATGTCGTCTTTAATCTGGAAGCAGAGTCCGAAAAGTTCGGCATATTTCACTATACGGGCAAGGCGGTCTTCGGGCGCATGGGCAGCATATCCGCCCACCTCCACGCAGCTGCAGAAGAGTGCCGCAGTCTTGCATCTGATGGTGTCGTAATACGACTGCTCGCTCACGAAGTGCTTACGCGTATTGTCGAGCTGGCTTATCTCGCCCAGCGAGAGCTGGCGGGCACGGTCGGCCATCACCTTTATCACGCGCGGCTCGCCGGTAGCCACAGCGCAACTGAGCGCCGAACTCACGAAAAAGTCGCCCACAAGCACTGCAATGTGGTTATCCCAGATTCGATTGATGGTGGGTTGTCCGCGACGCTCAGCCGACTCGTCGATTACGTCGTCGTGAATGAGCGAAGCATTATGAAGCAACTCGATTGATGCGGCTGCTTTAATTATGGTGTCGGATTCTCCGCCGAACAGACGGCCTGTGAGAATGGAGAGTATGGGGCGTATTTGTTTGCCTTTTGTCTTCAGAAATTCGTGAACAATTTGTTCCATCAGCGCGTTATCGCTACACAGCGAGTCGCTTATTATTCTGTTCAATTCGGCAAGTTCGCCCTTTAAGTTCCCTCGTATTTGTTCAAATTTTGTCATCGCGATAATTTCTGACACAAAATTAGCAAATAATATCTTTTGAAAGCGAAATTTTGAGCAGATTATTTCAAAAAGCCGATAAAATAGAGTAAATTTAAATAATTTTTCAAATTCAACACTACAAGACTACTCTCCTTAATAATAAATATGGAACGAAAAAAACTGGTTTTACTCGATGCCTATGCATTAATCTTCCGTGCCTACTATGCATTGATTCGCACTCCGCGCTACACTTCGCAAAAACTCAATACGTCGGCGATTTTCGGATTTGTGAATACGCTGCAAGATTTGCTCAAACGCGAAAATCCTTCGCATATCGCCATATGCTTCGACCCTAAGGGCGGCACTTTCCGCCACGAGGTTTATCCCGAATATAAGGCTGGCCGCGAGGAGACTCCCGAGGACATTCGCAAGGCTGTGCCCTACATCAAGCAGATAGCCGAGGCTTATAACATAGCCGTCATAGAGCAGCCGGGCTATGAGGCCGACGACGTGATAGGCACCCTGTCGGTGCTTGCCCGCCAGCGCGGATATCTCACCTATATGGTAACTGCCGATAAGGATTTCGGGCAGCTCGTCAATCAAGATGTGATGATCTATAAACCTCACACTGGCGGATACGACATTATGGGCGTGAAAGAGGTGTGCGAAAAGTTCGGAATCGAGCGCACCGAGCAGGTTATCGACATCCTTGCGCTGATGGGCGACAAGGTGGACAACATACCCGGATGCCCCGGTGTGGGCGAGGTGACTGCTGGCAAACTCGTGCGCGAATTTGGCAGCGTGGAGGGCCTCATCGAGCACACCGACCAGCTAAAGGGAGCCCTCAAGAAAAAAGTTGAGGAAAACGTAGAACAGATTAAATTCTCGAAGATGCTCGCCACCATCAAGGTGGATGTGCCCATAGAATTCGACGAGGATGCGCTGAGCCGCCGCGCCATCGATGCCGAGGCTCTGCGAAAAGTGTTTACCGAACTCGAATTTCGCACTTTCATCACCCGAATCATCGACCAAAATGAGGGTAATGTGGGACTCGAAGGCGTGCAACCTGCCGCTGCGGCTCCTGCCGAAGTGCCTCAAAAGCCAAAACCGGCACCTAAGCCAAAATCGGGGCAAATGTCGCTCTTCGGCGACGATGACGAGGAAGATGAACCCGCAGTAGCCACCACTACAACACCCGCAGCTGCCCCAGCGCCGAAAGTTATGGCTGCGCTCGCTAAATCGGTTGTTGCCGACAGCCTACCGCTCATCAGCGAATGTGTGGCAAAGGCTATGCGCTGCGATGCCGTGGGAATGGAGATTATTGCCGACGGCGACGAGTCGATGACCGCCAAAATGGTGGGCGTGGGCGTGGCTATGCCCGATGGCGAGGCGTTCTATGTGCCTGCCGAGTTTATAGCCGCCATCAAACCCCTCATCGAGAACTCATCCACTACAATCATAGGCAGCGACATAAAGCGCTTTATGGTGATGCTGCGCCGCAAAGGCATCACCTTGGCTATGCCTTACTATGATACTGCTGTGGCACACTATCTGCTTCAGCCTGAGCGACTTCACGACACTGCACGCATAGGCGCCGAACTGATAGATGCTTCTGTCCCTACCATCGAGGAATTTCTTGGTCCTAAGGGCAAAAACCGTCAACGATTTGACGATAAACCAGTAGCCGAGGCTTGCAATTTCGCCTGCCAATATGCCCACACGTCGCTGGCTCTGCGAGCCGAGCTCGACCGACGCATCGCCGACGAAGGCATAACGCAACTGCTTACCGACATCGAGCTGCCGCTGGTTGAGGTGCTTGCCGATATGGAGTATAACGGCGCTCGAGTGGATGTGCAGGCGCTCAACGACTATTCGGTGGTGCTGACCCGGCGCATGAATCAGCTCGAACAAGAGTGTTTCGACCTCGCCGGCGAACAGTTTAACACTGCTTCGCCAATGAAAGTGGGCGAAATACTTTTCGACAAACTGAAAATCGATGATAAGGCAAAAAAGACTAAAACCGGACAATATTCTACCACCGAGGAAGTGCTGATGCACTTGCGCGACCGTCACCCTCTCGTGGGCAAGATTCTCGACCTGCGCGGCATACGAAAACTCCTTTCCACCTACGTCAATGCCCTCCCCGAACTCATCAATCCCGAGACAGGCCGCATTCACACCACATATAATCAGACGGTTACTGCCACAGGACGACTCTCATCCACTGCACCTAACTTGCAGAACATACCGGTGCGCAACGACGACGGCCGCGAGATTCGCAAGGCGTTTATCCCTGCCGAAGGATGTATGTTCTTCTCTGCCGACTATTCGCAAATCGAACTACGCTTGGTGGCTGATTTCAGTAAAGATCCCACGATGGTAGATGCCTTTAAGAACGACCTCGACATTCACGCCATCACTGCAGCGAAAATCTATCACATTCCGCTTGCCGACGTCACTGCCGACCA
>CALZAF010000052.1 GCA_945612775.1 uncultured bacterium
AGCACAAAAAGCCGACAGGATATGCTCCTATCGGCTTTTTGTAATTCGTTTCTATGAAAGGAATCAATATTCCTCTTCGTCGAAGAAGAAGTCGTCCTTGCTTGGATAATCTGGCCAGATGTCTTCGATGGTTTCGTAAACATCGCCTTCGTCTTCTATCTCTTGAAGATTTTCAATCACTTCGGCTGGTGCGCCAGAACGCATTGCATAATCTATTAGTTCGTCCTTAGTTGCAGGCCATGGTGCATCTTCCAATTTCGTAGCTAATTCTAATGTCCAATACATAATCCTATCTCTTTTAGTTAATTAGTAATTCTTGTTTATTGTTTGCATAAGTCAATATCGACTTCTGCTTCAAAAACACTATAAAAAGAGAAAAAACCGCAAAAATTGCTGTTTTCCGTCTTAACTCTGCAGAAGATGCCTATCATTCGCTTCTGCACAGCATAGTATTTCGTCATCGCCATCGCCGATTTGCCCCAAAAAGTGCCGTAAAACCACGCTATAAGGACTCTCGCCGATTTTGATGCGCAAAACTACTAATTAATTTTGTAAAAACAAAAGCACTTTTCAAAAATTATATTAATTCTTTGTGTTTGTTATCGTTTTGCATCAATTTTTACGCTATTTTGCTGATTTTTTGGTCAAAAAGTGACTCTCAGATATACCACAACCTGCTTCTATCGCTATGTATTTCGAGATATTTAGTAACTTTGCAATCCTAACTATTTTATTTGTGATATATGAAACGAGGACTTGTGCTTGAGGGTGGCGCTTTGCGCGGATTGTTTTCGGCTGGCGTTATCGACGTTATGATGGAAAACGGCATCTCTTACGATGGAATTATCGGTGTGTCGGCTGGCTCGAGTTTTGGCTGCAACTACAAGAGTCATCAGCCGGGGCGTGTAATTCGCTATAATGTGCGTTTTGCCAACGACCCTCGCTATATGGGCATGCGTTCGCTGCTAACCACTGGCAATCTGGTGGGAGCAGAATTTGCCTACCACTATATGCCGCTCAACCTCGACGTGTTCGACATCGCCACTTTCGAAGCCGATCCAACGGAGTTCTACCTCGTTTGCACCGATTGCCTCACTGGCGAACCGGTGTATTACCGCATGGATAAGGTCAACTATGAGTCGCTCGAATGGCTACGTGCTTCGGCTTCGATGCCGCTGGTTACGCGCCCGGTGAAGGTGGATGGCCGTGTGATGCTCGATGGTGGCATCAGCGACTCTATTCCGCTTGCCCATTTTCAGAGCCTCGGCTACGACCGCAATGTGGTGGTGCTCACACGCCCTCGCTCTTATCGCAAAGAGCCTACCAAAATGTGGCCCTACCACCTGCTTATGCGCCGCTACCCTGCCATCACGCAAGCCATGGCTCGTCGCCACGAGATGTATAATGCTCAACTCGACTTCGTGGAGCGCGAAGAGCGTGCAGGACGCATATTCGTGATTGCGCCCCTCGAGGATTTGCCCATTGGCCGTATGGAAATGAATGTTGAAAAGATGAACAACGTGTATAACATCGGGCGGCAGCTTGCTACTTCGCTGCTACCAAGCCTCCGTGAGTTCCTCGGTCTGTAATCACTGCATCACCTGCAACTCGGCAAGATAATCGTAGTGTTCGCCTTCTTTCACAAGGCGACAGGTAAACCCGTTTGCCTCGGCATGCACACTTAGGGTGTCGAAATCGATATAAATCCAGTCGAATGGCTCGCCCTTTATGTCCTTATACTGCATCGCAAAATCCATCTGACCGTAATAGTCGCCATTGAGGTCGATATCATAGCTTCCATCTTCGTTCTCGTAGAGGAACATTAGATCGCTGCTGTCCATTAAGATTTTGCCGCCTGGCGCCAATAGCTGGCGCATACGCATAAAGAAGTCGGGCATATTCTCCAGGCGCTGCATCATTCCGGCGCCGTTCATCAGCAGAATTATAGTGTCGAATCGGTCGCAAAGACGCTCATCGAAGAGATTGATGGCGCGGGCATTGCGCACGCCTCGCTCGCGCATCACATCCACCGAGAGCAGCGATATGTCGATGGCGCACACATCCTTACCCATCTCTTGCAGCGCAAGGGCATGGCATCCGCTGCCTGCACCCACATCGAGTATCTTGCCCTGAGCCAAGCGCAATGCCTCTTGCTCTATGGCTGGCATCTCATCGAATGTGCGGAATAGCACCTCCACAGGCATTTCGTCGTCGTCGAGCATAGTAGATGTCACTATCAACTTAGCGGCTTTGCCGGTGCGTGCATAGTCGGCGATGGCGTTGCCCATCGCATCTATTTCGGGTGGCGTTAGATATGTGTTCTGTTTCATTGGTTACGTCTTGATGTTTGGTAAAACAAATATTTTCCCATCGATATGTCTCAAGAAGTTGTTAGAAGTCGAAGGATAGTTGGCCGTCGTTCTTCTTGCGGGCGGCGGCATAGAATCGCAATGCCTCATTCACATACACCGACAGCACTTGCTGGCGCTCGAGTTCGCGCCAATTTTCCTCGGTGATGTTCACCGTTATGCTCTTGCATACGCCATTCAGGCGACGTCTGTTGCGGCCAGCCCCAAGTTTGCTCGCCCAGCGCGACACCGTAGATGGCGACACATTAAGCGCGGAACTGATGTTTCTTATGGTCTCACCGCGCTGATACATCTCTAAAGCGCGATATTTTACCGCTTTCATTATTTGTTTCATAGGCACTGACGATTTGGGGGGTCATTCTATTACCGCAGTGAAGCCGCCGTTGCGCACCATGCGTATATTGAGTTTGGTGCCGCTATTCACCTCGGTCACTTTCTTGCGATAGTCGATGGCTACGTTGTGGGCGTTATGTCCGTCCTCAAAACTTGTCATCTTATATGCCTTGCCGGCAGTCAGGAAGTCGAGCGATACGGTGAATGTGCGTTCGCGCTCCTTGCTGTTGGTTATGCCAGCCACATACCATTTGTAGCC
The DNA here is from genome assembly GCA_945612775.1 of uncultured bacterium. Lineage (GTDB taxonomy): Bacteria > Bacteroidota > Bacteroidia > Bacteroidales > Muribaculaceae > SFTJ01. Next base: position 2,962 of record CALZAF010000052.1, read on the forward strand.
TTTGCGCTTTGCCACTATCAGGTATTCGCCGAGTTTGGCTTCGAGGGCGCGCGTTTCGTCCCATGTTACAGGCACTTTAGAGATAAATTCAGCCGATTCGGGCTCGCCATAGTAGCGCGATGGGGTGTCGGAAAGCATCTGTATGCCGCTTTCAAACACGGTGTAGAGTGCCATCTGATAGGCACGGGTGCCGAAGGCTATCGGGTCGGGGCCTGTGGTATGCAGATTGCCGAAGGTCTGGCGCGACATCATTGCGCCTGGGGTGAAGTCCATTGCGCCCACCACATTGCGGATAAACGGCAGATAGATTGAGTTGTCGGGGTGGCATCCTTCGTTATATTCCATGCCGCGGACGCCTTCATACGACAGCAGGTTGGGATACTTCATCTCGAGTCCCGATGGCTTATAAGCGCCGTGGAAATCCACAAGCTGATGATACTTGGCAGCTTCGCGCACCACGCGTTCGTAGTAGTTAACTATATACTGGTCGTGGCGGTCCATAAAGTCGATTTTGCAACCTGCCACGCCCCACTTTTCGTAGGTGGCAAAAATCTTGTCTAAATTGTGCTCTACAGCCGTCCACGGCAACCACAAGATGAGTTTCACATTTTTGCTATTGCCATAGCTAATGAGTTCGGGAAGATTGATTTTATCGGTGGTTTCAAACACGTGCTTGGTGGTCTTAGCCCAACCTTCGTCGAGTATGATGTATTCGATGCCATATTTCGATGCGAAATCGATGAAATACTTATATGTAGCATTGTTCACACCGCCTTCGAAGTCCACATCTTTGCCCCAAACGGTCTTGTGGTTCCACCAGTCCCACTGCACCTTGCCGGGACGTATCCATGAGGTGTCGAAGTCGGGCTGCTGGGCAAGTGCCACGTTGAGCGTACACTCAAGCAAGCCTTTCGAGTCGGTTATCGCCACATATCGCCATGGGAATGTGCGTGTGCCTTGAGTGTGGGCTATATAGTCGGCATTTTTGATGATGCGCATGCTGCGGTCGCCTTCATCTTCCTGCTCTATCGGGCTCTTGGGAAACACGCTCTTAACGCCTGTGGTGCCTTGTCCGCGCAGAAACATGCCTGGATAGTCCATCAAGTCGGTTTCCGACAGGAATATCTGCAAATCACGCGATTCGTCGCTGAACAATATAGGCAGACTGCTCATATTTTCATTTTCATACCACGAGGTGATATCTTTGTGCGTATAGGTCTCCTCGTTCGATGTTTTAAAGCCGTGGGGCTGCTGCATGTGCACTGTCATAGATTTGGCAAGGCTCATATTGAATGACTCGTGCATCACATCTATTTCGCCCTTCAGGCGGGTTGCAAAGCGATATGCCACACCATTGTCGAAGACTCTAAATTCCAAGCTGTAGGTTCCATAGTCGAGCGTCACGCCATTGTAGTGGTTCTTCACTTCGGAGCATCGCAATGGCACTGTGGGCTTTATCACATCGCGCACGCTGCTGTGCTTCACGCTTTTCACTCGGGCATCATATCCGAGTATGCGGTCGGCAAGCGTCATCGCCAATGCATCTTGGCTCAACAGTTTTTCGCCGTTGTGCAGCACTTCATAACTGATTTTCCCATCGGGATTGATCACCATCTCAATACTCTTGTTGGGCGATGCTACCTTCACCGCTCCGCGCGCATCACACTTTGGCGATGCACATAGCATTGCCACAATGACAAATACTACACTTGCAATTCTCGTCTTCATATTAAATTGGCTTTGAGTCTTATATTCGTTTTAAGGTTTATTCTATACAAATGTAACCATTATATGCCACATTTTCACACATTATGAGGTGTTTTAACAAAAAAAAGCAACATCTCTGCTTCGCTCTGACTGAGTTTGTTGTAACTTTGAATTGGCTTTAGCGATTTTCTGCTCTAACAGGCGGAATATGCACCGTAGAGCCAACAGATTTTACAAAACAATGTTTACACTATTATTTTTAACTCAAACTATTCGGCATAATATGAAAAATACTCTTGTAATTCTAAGTTTGATGGTTTGTATGGCTCTCGCGAGCTGCAACACTAAGCAGTCGGCTATCAACGACTTGCGAAATTTCCGCAACGAAATCGCCCAAAATGGCAGCAAATACTCCGTTAGCGACTGGATTAAAGCCAAAGAACGTTACGATAAGGTAAGCGAAAAACTCGATAAGCATCGCGACAAGTTCACCTACGAGGAAAGCCGACAGATAGGTCAACTCAAGGGCGAATGTATTGCCACTTTTGGCAAAAACGTGATTGAAAACATTGGCAACAAGGCGCTCAATGCCAAAGGCGAAATCGAGGGCATAGTCGATGGCGTGAAAGGCACCTTCGGCAATAAGAAATAATCTTTCCCCAAGCCGCCACACGCGGCAAAACTAAAGCCTCCGGATAGGATTCCATATCCCATCCGGAGGCTTTCTGCATTATCACCCGCTATTCCGCAGATAATCTCACAGCGTGAATCGCACGCCCATTGTTACGGTGCGTGGCGTGCCCCAATAGCCGCGAAAGGTGGCTGCATCGTGGTTGGCGCCATCGATGCCTCGTTCTATATATTTGGTGTCGAATGCATTTTTCACTGCGGCAAACACGTTGATGCGCACGCCTTTGCTCATCGTGCCTCGCCATCCTATGGTGGCGTCCATCAGGTGATACGACGGCAGCTGATAGGCATCAATCACTTCGCTGCTGACATTGCTGCCGTTCTCTACACGCGACGAGGGTTCGAAATCGGCATACATCCGGGCATTAAATTGCCACGACACATTGGCATATAGTCCGCCATAGAGTGTGGCGTCGAGCGTGGCGCCAAGCTGGGTCTGCGGGGCATCGCCAACATGCAGTCCGTCGCAGTTGATGGTATAGGTATTGAGCGTTTCGCCTGAATAACTGTCGTAGATAAGCGCCTCGCCGCTGCTTTGCCATTTCCACGAGGCTGCCATGGCATAGGCTTTGGCTTTTAGCCACGAGGTAATCTCTTGATGTACCGTAAGTTCCACGCCTGCATGCAGGGCATCGAGTCCCGAAACCTGATACTTCTCTGCAGCCTCATTGGCTCGCTTGGCAAGGCTCAAGGTCAACGTCTTATCGCGCCACGATGCCAGATATGCCGAGAGTTCGAGTCCTCCGCCTTGCCACGAGGCTCTATAACCGGCTTCGCCAAGTATATTGGTCTCGTTTTTCACATCGTTGGTTATCGAGAGGTCCGACGAGGCAAGGTAGATGCCTGCATAGGGCAATCGGCTGTTGTATGCGCCGTTGACATATACTGTGTGGGCTGGAGCTAAATGATAGAGCAATCCTGCTTTAATGCTTGCGCCTGTGCCATGAGCCCACTCGCTGCTTTCTCGGGTGATAAAGTTGCTTCGGCGATATGCGCCATTAAATATCGATACGCCGAGCGAGGCTGTGAGGCGTTCGGTCTTAGCTTCGATTTGTGCAAATGCCGAGAGGTGGTGCGTAGTGCGGCCGTAGCGTGCTCCTGTGTAGTCGCCTATGCCAACATAATTTCCCGAGGTGCTGTCGTACCACGAGGTTCCGCCGAGCAGGTCGAGCACGCGCATCTTCGACCATGTATCGTAATACTGATAATGCACGCCGCCATTTAACTTCCATTCTGGCGTCAGGCGATAGGATGCCGTGGCGAGTGCTCCGCTCTGGGTGTGGCCCGACAGATAATCTATCATTATGTTCTGCGACGACCCGGCTTCCCCGTTTTCGCGTATCACGGCATCGAAGTCGATGTGTCCGTCGGCGGTCTGGTGTGAGATTATGCTTTGCGCGCCGCGCTGACCGTAGGTGCTTCGACCTCCGCCATCGGCTATGGCAAGGTATAGCGAATTTTTCATCTCAAATCGCTCGCCGTCGAGAATGTGTTGAAGGGTAAAATAGGGCTTTACATAGTGGTTTCGCGCTATCGAATAGGGCTTTCCGCGTAGCATACCCCAATTCTTGGAGTAATTGCGGCCGTAGGTATCTACCTCTTCCATGGTAAGTTCGGTGTTGCGCTGATCGTGCTCTTCAGGCGAACCGAGGGCATTGAAAATCACCGTGTTGTGTGCTCCTATAAGTTTGCTCACAGTGAGCATATACGACATCGTTTCCACATCCGAACATTCCACCTTGCCATGACCTTTGGTGTATGCCAACACGGCATCCACGCTCCATCCGTTGCGCATACGCCCTGTCGAGTAGTTCAATGTGCCCTTGGTCAGACCCGTATCGGTGGTCGAGATGCCAAACGAGGCGCTTGGCGTCCATTGCGAGGTGCGGGTGATGATGTTCACCATTCCGCCCATGGCGCAGTCGGCAAGCATGGAGTGCCCCATACCTTTCTGTATCTGCACAGCATAGGTGGCATCGGCAAGGCCCATCCAGTTGCTCCAATACATCGACCCTGAGGTCAAACCTTGAATAGGTATGCCGTTAAGCAGGATGGCTATGTTGTCTTGCTTAAATCCGCGCATATTCAGCGTACCGTCGCCGTATGTCCCCGTCGAGGAGGTGGCATACACGCCGGGCACGCCTTGCATCATCTCCACATAGTTGGGACGCGTGGCGTAGAGTCGAATGTGCTGCGGTGATAGTGTGGTTAGCGACAATGCAGTCTCATGCTCATCTGCAAAATTGGCACGAACTGCTACTTCTTGTAAGGTAATGGTCGTATCTGATGCGACCTCGTTGACGCATGCGCCAACCTTCTCTAAAGTGCCACCAGCACTTAGAGGCTGTGCCAGCATCGCCATGATGCCGGTCACGGTTGTTAATAATGTCTGTTTCATAAATCACTTCTTCCATCCAGACTGTAACTGTCGGTACCGTAGTTTCACCGGTTCTGCCTACTTCGGAACAAAGCAGGCTCGAGGACTTTTACCTCCGATCGGGAATTTCACCCTGCCCTGAAATGTTTATTTATGTCTCTGCCTCCGCACCATGGCACACCGCCACAGCACATCAGCGCAGCAAAATTAGCAAAAGATTTCCATTCTCACAAATCCACCATATTTTCACAAACGCTTCTCCACGTCTAATCCATTAGATAAGAAATTGATAGATCTACGGGGAAATCAAAATCATCCGCGGAAATTAGCGCAAAAAAGCCACCCTCCGGATGATGGCGGGTGGCTTTGGTATCGAGTTGCTGTTATGTGGTTATCACATTGGCTTGATTACGAACGAAAGCGCGTGGTTTTCGTTGGCTGGGATGAGGTATTTCTGCTCTGGACGAGCGCCCCAGCTGTCGTAACCACCCACACCGGCGTGCTTGCCGTCGATGCACACTTCCACGTAGTTGCGTGGTGCGATGTCGTTGATGTGGGTCTGGCGACGCATACGGTTCTTTTGAGCAGCATCGTTGTGACTTGCTATTTCTTCTTTCGAGAAGTTGCTCCACTGGCGAGGACGATTGGTGTTGTTTTCGCAATCGTAATCTTCCACTGAGTTGCGCAACGCATTAAATTCGAATGTTCCGTTGCCGATGATGGTCAAGCCCTTGCCCTTTGCCGAAGCTACGGTCAACCAGCGCACGTCGGTGTGGTGACCACATTCTTGTGGACGCACATAGTCGTACTTCATGGCGTCGGCTGTCGATTTATAGATGCCCACCAATGTACCGTTATTGCGGTCGGCATAGTTTTCTTCTGGTCCACGGCCGTAGTATTGCACCTTGTTCATATCCACTGGCATGCGGAAGCGAACGCCGATACGTGGCACATTCTTCTTCATTGCATCTCCGTAGGTCACTGCTGCGAAGTGTGCATCCACTGCCATCATTCCGTTTGGAGCTATGGTGTAGTTCACTACGTAAGCATTGCCTGTTGGCAATAGATATGACACTGCCACAAGCACATTTGCGCCGTCAACGCGTGTATTGGCTGTACACTTGAAGTTGCTGCTTGCTTCCTTCCAGATTTGCAAGCGGGCTGGCATACCGTTGCCGTAGTCGTTATCTGTAGGACCGCGCCAGAAGTTTGGCTGTATGCCGAAGCCTTCGCTGAAATATTCCACGCCGTTCACTTTATACGATGTGGCGATGCCCTTGGCTGTGTCGAAGGCAAATGTCACCTTACTCGACTTAACGGTGATTACGCCATTCTGATTATCTACTGCAAGTTTAGGACCGCCTGCTGCCAACGCCGCCTTAGAGTGGGCTGATTGCACCACAAACTGGTCGTGAGCCACTTCATGGCCTACAGGCACGAGTTCGGTGCCGTGCAATGTAGCTGCCGAGAAGTTGATGAGATATTCCTTGCCTGCTGCGAGTTTCTTCATCGGTATGGCGAGCACTTGGCTGCTCTGTGGAGCTATGTTCATAACCTTCGAGCCCTTGCTTACCACCTTACCGTCGGCAAGAAGTTGCCAATCGATGCGGTAGCCGTCGAGCGAAGTGAAGTAGAAGCGGTTTACCACCTTAAATTCGCCCTTCTGAGCATCTACAGCCTCGAAAGCGATGTTGCTATAAGCATATTTCACTTCAGCCATGGCTGGATGTGGGTCGCGGTCGGGGTTTACGATACCGTTGCACAAGAAGTTGGCATCTGATGGACGATTCACACCATAGTCGCCGCCGTAGGTGAAGTAGTGAACGCCATTTTTATCTACTGCGTCGAAACCTTGGTCAACCCAGTCCCAGATGAAGCCGCCCTGAAGGTTGGTGTAGGCATAGATTTCTTTCCATTGATCCCAAAGGCTACCGGTAGAGTTACCCATAGCGTGAGCATATTCCGATGGGCACACGGGACGGTCGCTACCCTTTTCGCCCATGCTGTGGAACCAGCTGGCTCCTGGATATTGGGGCACAATCATATCGGTGTTCCACTCCATTTCGGCGCGCTCGTAGCACACTGGGCGGTTCATATAATCCTTTTCGGCGTCCTTCATCATCATATAGGTCTGGTAGAAGTTATAACCGTTGCCGGCTTCGTTGCCAAGCGACCAGATGGTGACGCATGGGTGATTCTTATCGCGATAGAACATGTTCATGGTGCGATAGGCGTGCTGATTAAGCCACTTAGGATTGTTGCCGAGGGTGGTATTGAGGTTATAGTACATACCATGGCTCTCGATATTAGCCTCGTCATATACATATATTCCGTATTCGTCGCAGAGTTCATAGAATCGGCGATCTTGAGGATAGTGACAGGTGCGCACTGCATTGATGTTATTGAGCTTCATCAATTCGAAGTCCTTGCGCATAAGTTCTTCAGTCACATAGTGACCGGTGGCTGGATTATGCTCGTGTATGTTCACGCCCTTAAACTTGATAGGCTTGCCGTTGATAAGCAATGCGGTGATTGGGCGGCCGTTTGGCGATTTCTCGTCGAGGGTCTTGATTTCGATGCGGCGAAAGCCCACATTCTGTGGCACAAATTCTTCCACCTTGCCGTCTTGCTTGATGCTCATCACCAGTTTATATAGGTTTGGAGCTTCCGACGACCATGTCTTAACCGCTGGCAACTGAGCCTCAAAGCTAACATGGCTCTTGGCATTGTGCTTAGCCACCACGTCGGCATTTCCGCTCTTCACCAATGTACCTTGGGCGTCGATGAGCTCGTATGCCACAGCCACATTCTTGTCGGCTGCACCATTGTTAGCCACATCCACACCGAGGCGGAACACGCCTGTGGTGTAGGCATCATCAAGGGTCGAAACCACTTGATAGTCGTCGATCTTCACCTTTGGCTGAGCGAAGAGATACACATCGCGCTCAATACCGCTGATGCGCCAGAAGTCCTGACATTCGAGGAACGAGCCTACGCTGTAGCGATAGATTTTGAGTGCCAAGCGGTTTTCGCCGTTCTTCAGATAATCGTTGATGCGATAGCGGGCATCGGTCTTTGAGTCGGTGCTATAGCCCACTTCCTTACCGTTGATATATACATATACGCCCGACTTGGCGCCAGCCAAATTGAGGTAGATGTCGCGTCCTGCCCATTCGGCTGGTATGGTGAATGTGCGGCTATACACGCCCACAGGATTTTCGTCGGGCAACATTGGTGGCTGTGGATTCTTTGGCCAGAAATCGTAGGCATGGTTGGTATAGATAGCATCACCATAGCCTTGCAATTCCCAGTTGCCTGGCACCTTTATATCGTTCCACTTGCTTATATCCACATTGGCATCAGTGATGCCTGCAGGTACTTCGGCAGCTCGCTTAGCATAGAAGAACTTCCATGTGCCATTGAGCAGTTGATAATACTCGCTGCGGTTGTAGTCGCCCGTAAGAGCATTTTCACGACTTCCGAAGGTCATAAATGACGAACGGGCAGGCTCGGTGTTCACCGAGGTCACTGCAAGGTCTTGCCAATAGGGTTTAGTATCGGCAGCAACAGATGCACCACCCAATTGCAGGGCGGCAATCAATGCGATTAGTGTTTTTAATTTCATATTTATACTTATTCGGTTAGTTTGGTTTTTAGTTTCAGATTCAATTCACAATATTACAAAAAAAAATGCACCTATCCTAATCCAAGCAAATCAAATTTGCATTTCGGCTCGGCTAAATGCCTTTTTTCGCCTTTTCGAGGCTGAGTAGTGCAGTTTTTATCTCCATTCCGCCGGCATAGCCTGTGAGGCGGCCGTCAGATCCTATCACGCGATGGCAGGGCAATATCACCGATATGGGATTGCGGCCAACAGCGCCTCCCACTGCTCGTGCCGACTCTCGTCTGCCGCTCTGCGCACCTATTCGGCTGGCTATTTCGCCGTATGTGACGGTGTCGCCATAGGCTATCTTGCCGAGTTCTGCCCACACGGCGAGGGCAAATGGGCTTCCTTCGAGGCGAATTGGCGGCAATTCACGGGGTTCTCCACCGCCGAAATATTCATCGAGCCAGCGTCGTGCTGCTTCGATGGCGGCGGTGCTGCCATGCTCCACCCGGCACTGCTTGATGGTGCTACCGAAATGTTTCTGACCTGTCCACCATGCGCCCACCAATGCCTCCTCGTCGCTGGCAAGCACCATGGTGCCAATGGGCGCATCGTAGGTCTGCACCCAGCGCACAGGCTTATTCATATTTTCATCATCGCGGTTATTCATACCACAAAGATAACACTTTAGCCGCACCTTCTAAATGTTTATATATCATAAAATTTCGCACGGCACAATGCGTTTTCACTTTATTAGTATTATATTTGCCATCGACAAAACTAACAATAATGATAAATCTATTATGAAAAAGAGTTTTATAGTGGCACTGATTTGTGCCGTTGCACTGTGCAGCTCGGTTGTGGGCGCAGCTAAGGACGTAAAGAAGAAGAACGATTGCGGCAAGCAGTGCAAGACCGAGAAGGTTATGCCTTCCAACCAAGTGGTATTTGTGGAAAACCTTGGCAGAGACAACGCTCGCCAGATAGTTCACCTCTACAGCGATTGCAAGGCGCTCAACGGTAAGACACCTCAAGCCATAAAATGCGGTGAACTTCAGCGAAAGGGAAAAACAGCAACCCCATGCCCTACCTGCAAAAAACGATTCGAAAAGTTGCAGAAAACCCAACTCAAAGGCAACGACGCTTGCGACAACGCTAAGGGCGAATGCAAACAAGCAAAATGCAGCGAAAAGCAAACCAAAACCTGCAGCGGCTGCAACAAGCACTAACAGATCTCGCCGATAAAATTACAGCATAATCCCTACGGGAGGATGATATGCAGTTTCCACACAATCAACTGCCATATCATTCTCCTATTTTCATATCCACTAAAAATCATTTTTATACGCCCAATATTAGCTATTAGCATTTTTCGTACGAATTTTGCTATTACAACAGCAATTTTCGTACGAATTTTGCCATTAGTAAAAATTTTGGTGTATTTTGCAGCATAAAAATAAATTCACTTTGTGCGTTTACGCAGTGCGAGGCTGCATTTCTTGCTTCTGAATATTCAAAACTCTCCAATTAAGACAAAACAAACAGCTGGCTCTATCGAAATCTTGACACTTATTTTTGCAGATGGTGCAAGAATTTGCTATCTTCGCAGAAAATGCCTCGCTACGGCTTGATAACGATATTAATAACACTAATAACTATATTTTCACACTTTTATGGCAACTGTTGACGATAAAAAAATCATCTTTTCGATGGTTGGACTTAACAAAACCATCAAACAGACCAATAAACAGATTCTTAAAAACATCTACCTCTCGTTTTTCTACGGAGCCAAAATCGGCATTATCGGCCTTAACGGCGCCGGTAAATCTACTTTGCTGAAGATTATTGCCGGCATCGACAACGATTATCAGGGCGAAGTGGTGTTCTCGCCGGGTTATACCGTGGGATACCTTCCTCAGGACCCACACCTCGATGACCAAAAGACTGTGCTCGAAATAGTAAAGGAGGGTGTGCAGTCCGTGGTGGACGCTCTCGCTGAATATGAGGACATTAACCTGAAATTCGGACTCCCGGAATACTACGAAAACGAGGACAAGATGAACGAGCTATTTGCTCGCCAAGGCGAACTGCAAGATATTCTCGACGCTACCGATGCGTGGAACCTCGATTCGCGTTTGGAGCGCGCCATGGACGCTCTGCGTCTGCCGCCTGCCGATCAAAAGGCTGAACATCTGTCGGGTGGCGAACGCCGCCGCGTGGCTCTCTGCCGCCTTCTGCTTCAGAAACCCGACGTGCTTCTGCTCGACGAACCTACCAACCACCTCGATGCCGAAAGTATCGACTGGCTCGAACAGCACCTCAACCAATATGAGGGCACTGTGATTGCAGTTACTCACGACCGTTACTTCCTCGACGACGTGGCTGGATGGATTCTCGAACTCGACCGCGGCGAGGGTATTCCTTGGAAGGGCAACTACTCTTCGTGGCTCGACCAGAAGTCGAAACGCATGGCTATGGAGGAAAAGGTGGCAAGCAAGCGCCGCAAGACCCTCGAACGAGAACTCGAATGGGTGCGAATGGCTCCTAAGGCTCGTCAAGCCAAGGGTAAAGCCCGCCTCAACTCCTACGACCGCCTGCTCTCTGAAGATCAGAAGGAGAAGGAACAACACCTCGAAATTTTCATCCCTAACGGACCTCGACTTGGCAACAAGGTCATCGAGGCGCAGGGCATTGCAAAAAAATATGGCGAAAAGGTGCTCTACAGCGACCTTTCGTTCACCCTTCCTCCTGCCGGAATTATCGGCGTTATCGGCCCTAACGGCGTGGGCAAAACCACCCTTTTCCGCCTGATTATGGGCCTCGAAACTCCCGACCAGGGCTCTTTCGAAGTGGGCGAAACCGTGAAGTTGGCTTACGTTGACCAGCAGCATAAGGACATCGACCCCGCCAAGAGCGTTTATGAGGTTATCAGCCAAGGCAACGAAACTCTTCGCATGGGCGGCCGCGAAATCAATGCTCGCGCCTACCTTAGCCGTTTCAACTTCTCGGGCGGCGACCAGGAGAAGAAGTGCGGCGTGCTATCGGGCGGTGAACGCAATCGCCTGCAACTGGCGCTGGCTCTCAAGCAGGAGGGCAATGTGCTTCTACTCGACGAACCTACCAACGACATCGACGTCAACACCCTTCGCGCTCTCGAAGAAGGTCTTGAGGCATTTGCAGGTTGCGCCGTGGTTATCAGCCACGACCGCTGGTTCCTCGACCGCATCTGCACCCACATATTAGCTTTCGAAGGCAATGGCGAAGTGTTCTTCTTCGAAGGCAGCTACTCCGACTACGAGGTTAACAAAGCCAAACGCCTCGGAATCGAAGAGCCAAAGCGCATACGCTACCGCAAACTCGAAGCATAA
>CALZAF010000053.1 GCA_945612775.1 uncultured bacterium
CTCGCCACCACTATGAAGAATCCGGTGCACGCTATGCGCAACATGCGAAATATGAAGAACATGCGCCACTAATCGCGCACTCTCATAGAGTTCTGCTGTTGCTCATCTCACTCTGCCGCTCCACCATTTTATATAAATACTACTTTCACCGAACTCTCTATGGTAAAAAAAGGTTTCAGTTTTGTCAGTTCTGTTTTGCTAATGGCTGCTTCGCTCATTAGCGCGCCGCTGTCGGCTCAAACGCTCACCACGAGCAACCGAAACATCGACAACGCTTTCAAGATAGCTATTAGCACCATCGACAAAAACATCACTCCCGAAGGCTTAATATTGGCTGGAGGCGACTATGGTGGCGAATGGACTCGCGACTGTGCCATCAATTCGCTCAACGCCCTTAGCCTTATCCGCACCGAGGCTGCCGAATACTCGCTCTGGAGCGTTACCTACGACCGCCACTCGGTGGGTCATCAGTATTGGGACAAAATCATCTGGGTGATTGCTGCTTGGGACCACTATATGGTGACTGGCGACAACGATTTTTTGCGCCAAGCCTATCAATGTGCCCGCACCACCTTCGCTGAACTCGAAATGCAGTGTTTCAACGAGCGTTACGGCTTGTTCATGGGTCCTGCAGTGTTTCAAGACGGCATAGCCGGATACGATGAGCCCGTATATCAGAAAGGCAACTCCAGCAGCTATGTGCTCAACCACGATGCCGACTGCATTATGTGCCTCAGCACCAACTGCATCTACTATAAGGCTTATCAGAGCATTGCCAGCATGGCTTGGCAACTAAAACTCGTGGGCTCAGCTTATGAAGCAAAGGCTAAAAACCTGAAAAAAGCCATCCGTCGCCATTTCTACAACAAGACCGACAATCAGTTGTACTATTACATCGACCAAAACGGCAAAACTCACAACTATACCGAAGCACTGGGCGTGGCTTTTGCGGCGCTCTACGAGGTAGTGAGCGAGAAAGAGGCGAAGAAAATCATCCGAAATGTTCATTCCACTCGCTATGGCGTTCCTGTGGTTTATCCTTCGTTCCCTCGATTCTCGGAGAGCAAGCCTGGTCGCCACAATGTGATGATTTGGCCTCACGTCAATATGTTCTTCGCATCGGCTTGCGCATTTGTGGGCGAATTCGACCGCTTCTACGCCGAAGTCAACAACCTTGCCAATCTGGTGAAGAGCAGCGGCGGTTTCTACGAAATCTACGACCCCGCCACAGGCAAACCAAGCGGCGGATATCAGTGCGGCAAACTCTGGGGAGAATGTCACGACCAGACTTGGTGCGCCACTGGCTATGTACGACAATTCCTCTACAACATATTTGGCATACGCCTAAGCCCACTGGGACTGCGTTTCCGACCATTAGGCATGCCCAATGGCAAGGAATGTTCGCTACGCGGACTCCGTTTCCACAACAACATTATCAACATCACCGTTCGTGGCCACGGCAAGGGCGACTCGCCTAAATCGTGCACCATCAACGGCGAAAAGGCCTCGAACTTCGTGGCATACGATGGCACCGTGTATATCAACGGCCGCCAACGAATCATCAACGGCGAAATTAATATTGTTTTTCAACTTTAATACCCCCTAACTTATTATGCAACTAATCGACGGAAAGAAAGTAGCATCCGACATCAAGCAAGAGATTGCTGCCGAAGTGGAGCAAATGCTCGCTCAAGGCAAACGCCGCCCTCACTTGGCTGCCATCTTGGTGGGCCACGATGGCGGTAGCGAGACTTACGTGAAAAATAAAGTGCTTGCCTGCGAACAATGTGGCTTCAAATCCACTCTCATTCGTTACGAAGACACTATCACCGAAGAAGAATTGCTTCAAACCATCGATCGCCTCAACGCCGACGACGAGGTAGATGGTTTCATTGTGCAACTACCTCTGCCTAAGCACATCTCGGAGCAGAAAGTAATCGAGGCTATCGACTACCGCAAGGACGTGGATGGTTTCCACCCCACCAATGTGGGCAGAATGTCGATTGGTCTGCCTTGCTTCGTTTCCGCCACTCCTTCGGGCATCATCGAACTGCTCAGCCGCTACAATGTCAACACTCGCGGAGCCAACTGCGTGGTGCTTGGCCGTAGCAACATCGTGGGCAAGCCTGTGGCTACACTGCTCATGCAGAAAGCTCCTACAGGCAACGCCACAGTCACTGTGTGCCACTCTGCCACTAAGAATATTAAGGAAATTTGCCGCGAAGCCGATATCATCATCGCTGCTCTCGGTTCGCCTGAGTTCGTCACCGAAGATATGGTGAAGCCTGGTGCTGTGATTATCGACGTGGGCACCACTCGCGTGCCTTCTACCGAGACTAAGAGCGGATTTAAGCTCAAGGGCGACGTGGATTTTGCCAATGTTGCACCTAAGTGCTCGTTTATCACTCCAGTGCCCGGTGGCGTAGGCCCTATGACCATCTGCTCGCTTATGCGCAACACTCTGCTTGCTGCAAAGAAAGAGATTTACAAGTAAACGCGTCACAATATGACACATGCTTCGGGCGGCAAAGTTGCGCTTTTTAGCCGCCTTGCTGCTCGAAGCCATTTTTTACCCATTAACCTTGCCCGAAAACTCCGGCGCTAATCACCTCTACAGCGCCTCGTTACATTGCCTAAATAGTTATCGATTTTACCCTTTACATCTAAAACGCAGCATAAATCGTCGTGGCAAACCTATTATCTATACTCCTGTTCTCGCTGCTCGAACTGCTTGCTGGCGAGAAAATAATCGACCTTACCTTCGTGGGCGATGCTATGCAGCACGGCCCGCAGATTCGCGCTGCTCAGCAAGCCGACGGATCTTACGACTATTCGTCGTGCTTCTCACTTCTCGCCGACGACATCGCCGGCGCCGACTATGCTGTGGTTAACCTCGAATGTCCTTTGGGCGGAAAACCCTATTCGGGTTACCCTTGCTTCAGCGCTCCCGACGAGTTTGCCGACCAGCTGAAGCGCGACGGCTTCGACTTCATCGTCACTGCCAATAATCACTGCCTCGACCGCCGCGATGCTGGTCTGAAACGCACCATCTCCTATCTCGACAAGTTAAAAATGCCCCACGCCGGAACTTATCTCAACGCCAAAGCTCGAGCTGAGGCTTGTCCGCACATAGTAGATGTGGATGGCGTGAAAATGGCTATCATGAGCTATACCTATGGCACTAATGGCATAGGCATTCAGGGCGATGTGGTGGTCGATTACATCAATCGCGAAAAGATGGCTGCCGACATCGCTAAAGCGCGCGATGCCGACGCCGACTTTATCTGTATGGTATTGCATTGGGGAACGGAATACAAACTCTTGCCCGAAAAGAGTCAGACCGACTTGGCTGATTTCCTTGTAGAACAGGGCGTGGACCTAATCATAGGCAGCCACCCGCATGTGGTGCAGCCTATGGAGATTAGACTCAACGAAAACACTGGCAAACAGTCGCTTATAGTGTATTCTCTGGGCAATTTCATCAGCAACCAGAACGGCGACGACAGCCGCGGCGGTGCATTGGTGAAGGTGCAGATTAGGCACTCTATCTTTGGCGACACGTCGCTCAAAAGCGCCTCTTATCGCCTATTTTTCTGTCAAAAACCGCTTAATAAATCCGAAAACTACACTTTGATTCCTCAAGAGTGCGAACACCTTGTGCGCCCCGACTCTAAAGCTGCATTCAAGCGATTTATGAGCAAAGCTCAAGAAATCTTCGACAAACACAACATCCGCGTGCCTCGCGCCGAATAAGGCGTTAATCCGCCCGAATGGAGCGCTGTGCCGATAATCGGCATCGGTGAGATGCCGATTGCCTACCAGTCGAAACCTAAACGCACGCCAAAGCTGCTTAAACCTATATTCCTGTAATCGTAGTTTCGCTCAAAGCTCTGCGAGGTGAGATTATAGGTCACTGCTATATTGATGCCGCTCTTATACCCTATCGGGAATCGGAATCCCACCGAAGGACTTAGATAAAAATTCTTGTCGCGCGCCAGGCAGCCGTCGCTAATGGCGAGCCCATCGCTGTTCAAGCAGAACGATGCGCCTATCTTCAAATCGAAAAATGGCTGAATGGGGAATCGATTATAATTCGACGTGCCCAATCTGAAATCCACATAAAGCGGCACATTCACGCCCGTGGCGTGAGTGTCGAATTGATGAGCCGTGGTATAAGCATCGTTGAAGTGCACCTGTAGGCCTGTGCCGAGTCCCACATAGAGGTTAGGACTCGCCTGCAAGCCGTGGGTTGTGAGAATCTCAAACTGGTCGGCTTTGATGTCGCCCACACCGCCTGCGTATGCTATTTCGAGGAAGCCCTTATATGGCACGTAACCGCCATAACCGCCACCATAATATCTATCGTTGCGAACTCGATTATCTGCCGGGCGGCGTGTGCCGTTGCGGGTAAAATAGGGTTGCGCACTCATTGTGATTGTGCCAAGCAATATGGCAATCAATATTGTAAAATACGATTTCTTCATAGCAATAAACATTTTTATATTCTTTGTAGATTAGACCGAGTTTCGCTTCGGTGGTTTAATGCTATGATGCGCAGCTTATTGTCAAAAAATGTTATTTTCTCTGGCGGGTGGTCCAGGCGTATCTCAATTGCCCCAAAATTGCCACCATACTCGTCACTGCTGCTATGGCAAGCACTTCGCCGAGGGAAATATCCACGAGTTTGAAGAATTCGCCACCATACATCGAAATAAGCACCTGACCCACAAATATCATGCCCCACATGAAGAAGAACACCTTGCTCTCGCCCATCTTGTGTAGCGCCATGTGGCCGCTCAGGAACGATTTCACATTGAGCATATTCCAAAATTGCACAAACACAAAGGCTGTGAAGAATTTAGTGAGTTCATGGCCTTCGATATCGTGGCTAAACTCAAGTATATAGCGTGCATCGAAAATGCCATTAGGCAAAGTGCCTTTCAGATAGAGCAGATAACCGCTAAGCACCACAGCCAAAGTTCCGCCCATCAGGGCTATGTAGCGCCACATGTGGCGTGTGATGATGGGTTCGCCATGTCGGCGCGGTTTGGCGCGCATCACTCGCTCGGTGGCTGGCAACGACGCCATTGCCAAGGCTGCAAATGTGTCCATAATCAGATTCACCCACAGCATCTGGGTCACCGATAGCGGCGCCTGCTTGCCGAGGAACGACCCTATGGTTACCACACAGCACGCTATCACGTTAACCGTGAGCTGGAACACTATAAATCGCTGTATATTGAGGTAGAGCGAACGCCCCCACAGCACTGCTTTGGCTATGCTGGCAAAACTGTTGTCGATGATGGTGATATCGCTGGCTTCCTTTGCCACCGATGTGCCGTCGCCCATCGAGAGCCCCACTTGCGCTGCATTGAGCGCCGGAGCATCGTTGGTGCCGTCGCCGGTCACTGCCACCACTTCGCCGTTGCGCTGAAGCAGCGACACGAGTCGCGACTTGTCCTGCGGACGGGCACGCGACATCACTTTCAGACGCGCTGCCACCTGCGCTGCCTCATCATCGCCAAGGGCGGCAAATTCCGGTCCTGAAATCATTACATTATTGTCGTCGGTATCGGTCACAATGCCCACTTGGCGACCTATCTCGCCTGCAGTGCCCGGAGTGTCGCCGGTGACGATTTTCACCTTTATTCCGGCATCCATACAGTCGGCTATCGCAGCCGGTACGTCGCTGCGAACGGGGTCGGAAATCGCCACAATTCCCATAAACGACATTCCGTTCACGGCAAGCGCTCCGCCCTTAATAGGCATCTCGTCGTCGGCAAGTATCTTGTAGGCAAAACCGAGGGTGCGCATCGCTTTATGCTGATAATCGAGCAGTTGGGCTGCCACATCGGCACGCTCCACGCCGCCCACAGTGTTGCTGCAATAGTTATATATGATTTCACTCGCACCTTTCACGTATAGCACTCGGCGGCCCAGCAATCCGCTGCGCACCACCGTAGCCATGTATTTGCGCTCGGTGCTGAAAGGCAGTTGCTGTTCCACTTCCGCTCCATCGCGTAGCTGTATGTAGTCGGCGCCTTGCGAATTTATCCACAGCAGAAGTGCGCCCTCAGTGGGATTGCCAAGTGCAGTTATCTTCTGACCATCGTCCTCGAGGAAGGCTGTGGTGTTGACGGCTATGCCTTCTTTCACCAATCGGCTTGCCTCGTCGTCGCCGAGC
Organism: uncultured bacterium; assembly: GCA_945612775.1. Lineage (GTDB taxonomy): Bacteria > Bacteroidota > Bacteroidia > Bacteroidales > Muribaculaceae > SFTJ01. The sequence continues at coordinate 6,185 of CALZAF010000053.1, forward strand.
ACATTTCCGCCCTCAATACCGAAAAATCGGGCTGCATACACTTGCATCTGATTCTGGGTGAGCGTTCCGGTCTTGTCGGTGCAGATTACCGTGGCTGCGCCCATGGTTTCGCAGGCATGCATCTTGCGCACGAGGTTGTTGTTCATCAACATTCGGCGCATGCTAAGCGCCAAACTCAAGGTAACGCTCATAGGCAACCCTTCGGGCACACTCACCACGATGAGCGTAACGGCAAGCATCACGCTGGTGAGGAAATACTCCACAAATTCAAGCATATTCCACGAATCATCTACCACGAAATATGAGAACAATCTGCCCACAAACAGCAGAGCGGCTGCGCTGTAGCCGAGCCACGAGATGGTTTTGCCGAGTTTTTCGAGTTGTATCATAAGCGGCGTTTTCACACCGTTGTCAATCTGCGATTCGCAATACACTTTGCCATATTCTGTGCTGTCGCCCACGCGTTTCACACGCATTGTGCAGTTGCCTTCTATCACCGTTGTGCCGCGAAACACTTCGTTGGTTGGATAAGTGGCTTCGGCATCCATATCTTCAGCGCGATGGCTCTTGCTCACCATTGGTTCGCCGGTGAGCGTACTCTCATTGATGCTCAGCGTGGTACTGCGCAGCAATAATCCATCGGCTGGCACTTCCTCGCCGGTCTCGAGCATCACTATATCGCCCACCACGAGTTCTTGGCGCGATATACGGCGCACTTTACCGTTGCGCACCACCTTCACCGCCACCTCATCGTTTACCTTATTCAGGAGTTCGAACTTCTTATTGGCATTTACCTCCACCAAGAAGCCCACCACAGTGGCAAGCAGCACTGCCACGAGTATTCCTATAGGTTCGAGCAGCGTCTTATAGCCTGCTCCGCAATGTATCTCATATATTGCTACGCCAAACGATAGCAACAGCGCCACAAGCAGAACTTTTATCAACGGATCGTTGAATTTCTCCACGAGGAGTTTCCACAACGACTCCTTTTGGGGCGGTGTGAGCACATTTTTGCCATATCGCTCGCGCGAAATCTCCACTTCGCGGTCAGCGAGGCCTCGCTTTATGTTGGTGTTTTCCACATCTAAATCTTGATTCCGATTTATTTTTTCTATCATGTTTGGTGTATTTTTGTCGTTACAATAATCATTTGGGGAGAAGGTGTTGGCTCGATTGCTACGGTTACACGATGAATCGCATGCGGCTGCCGCGAACGTCGTCAGCCACCTTGCCGTCGGCATACGCCAATGCACCGTTCACATAGGTGCGCATCACGCTATGATGTAGATTAACGCCCACAAATGGTGTCCAAGCGCACTTCGATATCACATCGGCATCGGTCACCACATGTCCTGCATCGCTTCGGCGCACCACAGCTATGTCGGCGTAGTAGCCTTCGCGCAGATAGCCGCGGCGGTCTATTCGGTAGAGCACGGCTGGCGCGTGGCACATCTTATTCACCACTTGTTCGAGGCTGAAAATGCCTTGTTGCGCCATCTCGAGCATCGCCAGAAGCGAATATTGCACAAGCGGCATACCCGATGCGGCTTCGAGGCACCCGCCCTCTTTTTCGCTCAATAGGTGCGGTGCGTGGTCGGTTGCCACCACGTCTATCAGCCCTTCGTTCACGCCTCGGCGCAAGGCATCGCGGTCGGCGAGGGTCTTTACGGCTGGATTGCACTTGATGCGTGCTCCGAGAGTGGCGTAGGCTTGGTCGTAGAACCACAGGTGGTGAACGCACACCTCGGCTGTAATCTTTTTCTCTTCAAGCGGTTTGCGTTCGAAGAGCGACAATTCGCGTTCGGTGGATAGGTGCAGCACATGCAGGCGTGTTCCGCATCGGTGAGCAAGTTCCACGGCGCGGGCACTGCACTCGTAGCAAGCCTCGGCGCTACGCAACTGTGGATGCAGCTCTATGGGCAGATATTGCCCGTATTGTGCCACAAGGCGCTCCTTATTGGCGCGGATTATGGCTTCGTCTTCGGAGTGGATGGCTATGATGGCTGGCACTTCGCTGAACATGCGCTGCAGGGTGTCGGCATTATCCACAAGCATATTGCCTGTGCTTGCGCCAAGAAAGGCTTTCACTCCGCAAACGCTGCTGAAGTCCACGCGTTTCACCTCTTCGAGGTTGTCATTTGTGGCACCCATATAGAAACTATAATTGGCGTGCGACACTTGGGCTGCGCGATCATACTTTGCCTCGAGGGCTTCGAGGGTAACGGTCTGCGGCTTGGTGTTGGGCATGTCCATAAAGGAGGTCACGCCGCCTGCCACCGCTGCGCTCGATTCGCTGGCGATGTCGGCTTTATGGGTCAAACCGGGGTCGCGAAAATGCACTTGGTCGTCGATGGCGCCTGGCAAGATGTAGTCGCCCTTCACGTCGATTACTTCTCCGGCGGCAAGCAGTTCTGCCGATGGGTCGCCCTCGCCCACTTTCTTTATCTTTTCGCCTTCTATTGCCACATATCCGCGATAGCTGCGGCCTTCGTTCACTATAGTTCCGTTGTGCAGTAGTATCATAGTCGTTACTCGTTTTTCTGCTGTTAATATATTAACAAAAGGCTGTCCCGACTTTAATTATACTCATCAAGATAGCCTTTTGCTCTATTATTCTCTATTGTTATCTGTCCATTCGGTTAAATCGCCCGAATATGCTGCGCATCTTTAACTTTATCACTCCGAAAAATGCCTCGCCAAAGATGCTGGTGTTCATCTTGCTTGTGCCAAGCACTCGGTTTACGAAGATGATTGGCACTTCCTTTATCTTGAAGCCCAACTTATAGGCGGTGAACTTCATCTCTATCTGGAATGCGTAGCCCTTAAATTCCACGCCATCGAGGTCTATTGCCTTGAGCACGCGGCGATTGTAGCACACAAATCCTGCTGTGGTGTCGCGCACGGGCATTCCGGTCACTATGCGCACATAAGCCGAAGCGTAGTACGACATCAGCACTCTGCCCATAGGCCAATTCACCACGTTCACACCCGAGATATATCGCGAACCCACCGATAGGTCGGCTCCGTCTTTGGCGCACGCGTTATACAGCGGCACAAGGTCCTCGGGACGATGCGAGAAGTCGGCGTCCATTTCGATGATATATTCGTAGTCGTGCTCAAGCGCCCATTTGAAGCCTGCTATATAGGCTGTGCCGAGCCCCAACTTGCCTGCGCGCTTCACTATATGAAGGCGCTCGGGTATCTCTTCGATTAAGGCTTCCACTATGGCTGCTGTGCCATCGGGCGAGTTGTCGTCGATTACCAAAATGTCGAATTGATGCTCAAGATTCAGCAATGCGTGTATGATATTGCTGATATTTTCTTTCTCGTTATATGTAGGTATAATTACTACGCTATCCGACTTCATAATCAATTTTTGATAGTTAACTATTTGTTCAACAAAAGTAATAAATATTTCTTTTTAATCACTGTAAATTTGCAACATTACATGCTAATTTTTAGCATTTTTTGCTTCAGCGCTGCAATATGCTTTCGCTGCGGCTATTTCACCACAAGCTGGTCGGTGGTCATGCGCACCATATACGACTGCACTATGGCTTTTAGCTGACGCTCCATCTGCTCTTCTACATTGCCCAACCTGCCTTGCACATTGTGCTGAAGCTGCCAATCGGCGGCATAGTCATAGATGCCTTTCACCTTGCCGTCGTCGGTCATCTGCATCACATAATCGCCTTTCACATACTGATAGATGCCGCTATTGTGGTTCACAGCCCAAGTATCGGCATCGGCGGTGTTGAGCAAGTCTTGCCCAAATGCCACAAATGGCTTGTCGTAGCCTAAATAATGCAGCACGGTGGGCATAATGTCGATTTGCTGCGCCACGCAATGTCGGCGCTGGGGCACAATCTCGCCCGATGGGTCGAATATCACTATCGGCACGGCAAAAACGCCGAGCGAGGTCTGATATTCGGCTCGCGACGATATGTTGGTGTGGTCGCCTGTGAGCACAAATATCGTGTTTTCGTACCAAGGCATGCGGCTGGCTGCATCGAAGAAGCGCTCAAGCGAATAGTCGGCATAGCGTATGCACTTGTGCATCACGTTGTCGTCGCCCTGAGCATCCACAAAACGCTCGGCATACTTCTGCGGCACTTTATATGGATGGTGCGAACTTGCAGTGAACACAGTAGTAACGAATGGCTGCTGCATTTCGTTCATCTTTCGGGCATAGAATTGCAAAAATTCTTCGTCCCATATCGCCCACATGCCGTCGAAATCGGCATCGCCGTTGGTCGCGGAATCGGCGCAATACTCGGTTCGGCCGAAGTAATGCTCATAGCCTGTGGCGCGTGAAAATGCCTCAAAGCCCATCGACCCGTTTTCCGCTCCGTGGAAAAACGCTGTGTAATAGCCGTTCTTGCCGAGTTCGCCTGCTATGCCACTCACGGCGTTCATCGAGGCTGGAGTCAAGAAAAAGGGTTCGCCGAAGCGTGGTATGCTCGAGAGTATCGATGGCATGCCGTCGATGCTCTTGCGTCCGTTGCTGAAACTGCGATCGAAGGTGAGCGAACGCGCTATAAGGCTGTCGATGAAGGGCGTATATGAGGTGTAGGTGCTATCATTGAGCGCACCCACATATTCTCTGCCCAGACTCTCCACTATCAGCACCACCACATTTTTGCGTCTCAGGGTATCTCCCGACGCCGGATTCTGCACTGGGCTATAGATGGCGTCGAGTTCCTCAGGCGATAAAAATTTGGGGTCGGCAAAGGTGGATTTTCCTATGGTGCGAATCAACGAAAACGGAGTGTTGAGCACCAGCGCTGCCTCCGATGGACGATTCACATATTGGTTGGCGTTGCTGATAGTGATGGGGCGAACGGCTTTGGTGATGCCTCCGCGCATACCGCCAATGCACAACGGCACAAACACCGCCAAGCACACCACTTGCGCCAGATAATACCTTATCCATGCATTGACTCCCGAGATATTGAGCCTTCCGGTGGGTTTCACATAGAGCCACGCCATTGCGGCTATCATTGCCACAGCCAACAGCACCAAATACCAATGCGAAAGCAGCTCCACGCCCACTATGCCGCCTATATTGCCTTCGGCGCCAAATTCGCTGAAGATGGTGGCTGTGGTGCGGCGACCGGTGTAGCGAAAATACACTGCATCGCACAGATTGGCTATCACGCACACGCCATTCACCGCCACAAATATCCATTTGGCTGCACTCTGCCACCACTCTCGTTCCTTGAGGTGCAGCGGTATGAGCATAAGCAGCGCATAGAGCGAATTGGTGTAAAGTATCGCCGATGTGTCGAACATCAGGCACCCTCTAAGCACATCGCCCATGCTGAGCGCATCGAGGCCTTGGCTCATCTCTGCCCAATTCTCGGCAAGGTAAGCCACGCGGCACACAAAATATGCCAAATACGCCATCAGCATATTTGCCACAAAGGCTATTGCGCATCGCATTATCCATTTATTCTCTCGCATGGGAGTTAGTTTGGTAAACTTCATTTTCATTTTGCCTGCAAATTTACGAGAAAAGCGCCAATCTCGGGCGCTTTTTCGATAATTTAGCATTCTATCGTCATTCTCTGATTATCACTTGCTCAAATCGGCTGCCGAAATCGTGCACTTGCACCGCTTCGGCGTGCTTCACCACTTGCAGCGAGTCGTAGATCGCTCCGCTATTGGCATCGTAGGCGGTGATGGTTAGGGTGTCGCCTGCCACTCGCACTTTCTGATAGTATCGGCTGCCGAGTCCTACTTTCTCAAATGCGGCTTCATTCTTAATGCGATAATTCTTTGGCGAACAGTGGCTTATGGTGTAGATTGGCGTAGTGCCATTGCTTGTCACACGGGCGTAGGCGTGCTCATGGCCTTGCAGCACGAGGTCCACTTGATGCTCTCTTATCACGTCGTCGAATACCCATCGCTGAAGCATATTATTATATTTGCCTTTCACCGAACGCAGCGGGTGATGCAGCACCACCACTTTCCAGCGGGCATCACTTGCCTCGAGTTGGCGCTCGAGCCAGCGGCTCTGTGCATAGAGGTAGGGCAACTCGCGATTGCTGTCGAGCGCAAAGAGCTGCACATCGCCGTAGCGAACCGTAAACACGTGGTTATCATCTTCTTTCGAATCGAGAAAATAGGAATGAATCAGCGTGAATCGGCGTTCGAGCTTTCGCACTAAATTCTTCAGATAATCGTGATTGCCTGTCACGGTAAGCATCGGCATCGTCTGGGCTATGGAATCCACACTCCGGAAGCCTTCTGCCCAATAGGCATCGATGGGTCGCTCCACAAGGTCGCCTCCGCTCACCACGAAGTCAACATCGCCACTTGCACTAACGGCACGCTTTAGCAGCCTGTTTGCCACGCCGGCTATGGTGTCCTGCACGTCGCCCACAAAGAGGAATGTGGTGGCTGGTTTGTGGGCATCGGCGATGGCAAATTCATACCAAGGCGAAGCCTTCTGCCCTGTGAGTGCTCGGTAGCGGTAGCAGTGACCGGGTTTCAAACTGCGCAGTCGAGCCACGTAATAGGCTGCCACACCGGCTCGCGAAGCGAAGGTCTCGCCTGCGGCTTCTATGTCACAACTGTCGCCCTCGGTGAGGTCAACAAGCTGCACACACGATGGGCGTACCACCGTGTCGGCTATCCAACTGATGTTGCGCGACGTGAGTCCGTCGATATCGCCGAAGGTAAGCAGCACGCGCGCAGGTTCATCACCCACGCTATATGCCTGCTCGGGCGGATTGTAGAACCAGCGGTCCCACTTAACCCACACTACTACAGCGATTACTATTATCACCATAGATAATACCAATCGTTTTATGTTTCTCATTCTATCTATCGTTTTTTCGCTTTAACAAAGATAGAAATTATATGTCACAATTGCAAGAGCATAGTTTTATTGCACGCATTTTTGCCATATTGCAACAATATTTTGTAATTTTGCCGCAAAATTTTATCGATATGCAAGAAAATCCACGCATTTTGCTCCGCGCCGTTAGCCCTACGCTGAAATATATGGGCGGCATCACCCTTCAGAATCCTTACTCTTTCAGCATCGCTGCGGGCAAAATGTACACTATAATCGGTGAAAACGGTTGTGGCAAAACCACTCTGGGCAATATCATTGCCAACGGCTGGAATTTCACCACAAATGTGATTGAGGGCGACAAAAAGAACTTGGCGATTGAGAGCGTGGAGTTCTCCGACATTCACGCTCTTACGGGATTTAGCGGCGCTTACTACCAGCAGCGCTTCGAGTCGATGATGAACGACGACATCCCCTCCGTGCGCGATTTGATAGCCGAAAAAATAGCGCCCGAGGTGTGGCAGCAGATGACCGAGCACCTCAACGTTACCGATATCCTCGACAAACGCATCAATTACCTGTCGAGCGGCGAACTTCGCAAGTTTTTGCTGATTAATATCCTCACTTCGCGCCCTGATATTCTTATTATCGATAACCCTTACATCGGACTCGATGCCGACAGCCGCATTCTCTTCGATGCACTGCTGCGCGACGTGATTGCCGACGGCACATCTATAATTATGCTGCTTTGCAATCCTAATGAAATTCCCGAATTTACCGATTTCGTCATTCCTATGCAGCATCTCTCGATAGGCGAAACGGTGGCGGTGAACTCCCAAAACTTCAGCCAAGTGGTGCAAAGCACTATGCAGCTCTTCAGCTGCCACCGCTCGATCAACGCTCTTCCGGAATGGCAGGTGCCTTGCGAGATTTCGTTCGACCGCGCCTTCGAGCTCGACCACTGCAATGTGATGTATGGCAATAATGTGATTCTCCGCGACGTGGTGTGGACTGTGCGCCGTGGCGAAAAATGGGCTCTGCTCGGCGAAAACGGTTCGGGCAAATCCACTCTCCTCAGCCTGGTGTGCTGCGACAATCCGCAGGGCTATTGCAACGATATAACTATATTCGACCATCGCCGCGGCACCGGCGAGAGCATCTGGGACATCAAACGGCACATCAGCTACATCTCGCCCGAGATGCACCTCTACTTCAATGGCAACAAACAAGTAATCGAAGTGGTGGCAAGCGGTCTGCACGACATGAAGGGCCTCTATCTGCGAGCATCTGCTGCCCAACGCGACATGGCTATGCAATGGATGGAAGCTTTCGGTATTGACCACCTTGCCAATCGCCGTTTTAGCACGCTCTCCAGCGGCGAACAGCGCCTCGTGCTCCTTGCCCGTACGCTCATCCGTCAGTCGCCGCTGCTTATCCTCGACGAACCCCTACACGGCCTCGATATGGCACAAAAGCACTGGGTGAAAAGCGTGATTGAACATATCTCGGCATCTCCTCAACTCACTCTAATCTATGTAACGCACTACACCCACGAAATTCCACAATCAGTGGATCGCACCTTCACACTCACCAAATTCCGCAATAGCAAGCGATAGGCGGTTTTTATCTCTAA
>CALZAF010000054.1 GCA_945612775.1 uncultured bacterium
TTGTGATTGTCGAACTTGTCACCATATATTTCTACATGTCAGAATTTCAAGCCATAAATGCATCGATGGTGGTTCCGCCGCTGAAGAGTTTTGGCTCCGACCATGTGAAGATGCTATCCAATCGTGCCGAGAACTCCTCTGCGCCCATCTTGCCTATCAAGCCCTTAGGATCGTGAGGCACATAGAAGGTGTATTGATAAGCATTGCCTTCCTGGAATCCGCGCCACACCTGCATTGGGTCGATTTAGCCAAACCCTCAAGGGAATCAAAGGAAATCTACACTCCGAATCCCCCAAATAGCAAAAATTTGAATAGAACAAGAAGAAAAACTTCTTTAATTGTTCAAAATTTTGCTTTCTTTTGCAAGAAAAAATCAAATTTTTATAGATAATTGACGGTAATTTCGCAGATTATCACTACCTTTACAAAATATGTAATATGACCAATCTCAACAAAGAGTAATAAACAACAAATCATACAATTATGTTAAAGAAATTATCATTCTCATTGACCAAATCGGCATGGCTATTAGCTTTGTTGATTATAACCTCGGCTCTGCCCGCCCATGCCCAGTATGATGACCCGGATGTGGAAATGCAGGAGGGTCAGTTCAACTTCGAATACAGCAATGACCTAAACGGTTACATAATAAGCCCTAACAAGTCTAGCGGATGGAATTGGGATGGTAATGAACCTTATCTCTTTATTCCGTCAACACGCCTACTGGATGGCAAGCCTGTAGTAGGCTTGTCCGGATTTGATTCACTCAAATATCTTGAATTTATTGAGTTCGAGTCCCCATGCAATGTGAAATACATCTGCGATGATTGCTTCAAATATTGTACATCACTTGGATCTAATGAAGGACTCAACCTTCCCGAAAGTGTCGAAACCATCGGTGATTATGCTTTCTATGACTGTACTAGGCTCCGGAGTATTAACTTTGGCAGCAACCTTAAAAGTATTGGAGTTTCCGCCTTTGAAAAGTGTACATCGCTCGAGTCAATTACATTGCCAAAGAGTTTGAAAGTAATTCGTGAATTTGCATTCAGAAATTGTGCCAATTTCGATAATTGGGGTAACTTTACCAGTGGTGGCCTCCAATCGGTTGTGTTTGAGGACGGAGTGGATTTCTATACTAACGGTGTTTACTGCTTTTACGATTATGTTTTCTGGGGTTGCGCAAACCTCAGCGAGGTAACACTGCCAAATGGTACTCCCGGCGACTTTGAAATCCCTATGGGTACTTTCGGCTATTGCTCAAGCCTCAAGTCGATTGTGTTCCCTGAAAACACTCGCAGAATCGAACAAATGGCATTCTATCGTTCCGGCCTCGAGAGTCTTGACCTCACCACAATAGAAAGTGCTCTGCTCTATTTGTCGGGGTATTACACATTTGCTGCCTGCGAGAATCTAAAGACCATAACAGCAAAAGGCAAAGTGCGGTTCGACGGACTTTATACATTCCAAGACTGCAAAGCTCTCAAAACCGCTACTTTTACCGGCTCCGACGATGACTATACAATAATGAACCCTGATATTTTTAAATATTGCGACAACTTAGAATCTGTCGAGTTTTATCATCTCAAGGGCAATGGTCAGAGCAACGATATGGATAGTGTCTTCACCGGTTGTAAGAATCTCGTAAGAGTTACTTCTGTACTTCCCCCTGAGATATCAAAAATCGGTTACTCCTGCTTCGATGGTTGCGAAAAACTTACAACACTATCTCTCCCGCAGACGGAGTATTTGATTAACGAGACCGCTTTCCGAGGCTGTACCGCTTTGGAGAGTTTCGACTTCTCTAATGTAACATCCATTGGCAAAGGAAGTTTCAAGGGTTGTGTTGCGCTCACAGATGCAGCCCATATCTCAAATGTATCCACAATTGGTGAAGGTTCATTTGAAGGCTGTACAGGTTTGACAAGTTTGGATTTTGTCAACCTCACATCCATTGGCTCCAAGGCATTCACCGGATGTAGCGCATTGGCATCAATCAGTATCAAATCTGAGTCGAACAATCCTCCCACAGTGGAAAACGAGGATGCTTTCGACGAGTGGCACTATAATACCACTAATATTGATGTGCTCGACAAAAAATATAGCGAATTTGCCGCCGATGCCATTTGGAGCAAGTTCCTCAATATCAAACACCCGGCTATGTTCACCTATGCTAAGATGAGTGACAGCGGCGGCTACTCTATCGCCAAAGCACAATACGCTCTCGGCAGCGACTTTGCTGGTATGTTTGAGATCCCCGAACAATACAATTCCGAAGATGTAGTGGCTATCGAAGCAAACGCATTCGAGAACATAAGCGATATCACAGGCGTTACTTTCCACGAAAGATTGACCTCCATTGGCGCTAATGCGTTTACCGGCTGCTCAAGTATCAGAACCGTAATCAACAAGAGTGCTACTCCTTTAGAGTGCGACGAAAGTGTATTTGAAGCATCGGTTTATTCCGCAGCTACTCTCTATGTGCCGTTTGGAAGCCTCGATGCTTATAAAAACACTCTGCCATGGAGCAAATTTACCACTATCAAAGAAGGACTCGGCGAACCAACTCTCACTGCTCTGCAGTATTCTAATGATTCGGGCGAATTTAACCAGTCCTTCGAGTTGACTCTCACCAACCCGAACGAGGTAGGTACGATTTACTATTACATCGTTCCACAAAGCAAGGTTAGAGTTGCTACAGAAAACGAAGTACACGACGTCCTCATCTACACTGAACCAATAAAAATCACCTCTTCTTGCACAGTGGTGGCTTATATCAGCGATGGCACAAACTGCTGCGAACCGGTTTCTAAAGAATATACCCGTGTATATGTCAGCACAGAAAGCGGTCTCGACAAGGTGTTGGCAGCAAATGCTGGTGAGGATTATCTAATCAATACACCTCTCTACGGTCACTATCACGACGGCAGTTACCTATATGCCTCAACTATGGGCAACAGTGGCTCTTCGAAGAACACCTTCAACGAAGATAAGAAATCAGAATTGCGTAGCGACAAAGAAAGCGACTTCAACCAAGAAGACTGGGTGGCTATCTCAGGCTTGACATCCGACTTTGTTGGAAAAGAGATTGAGAGCGGCAACGTGGCTACTGTAGTTTCTAATACCGCATATCCCGTTATCTCATTACCAGAAAGCGTAACACCAAACAGCGTTAGCAATATGGGCATCAACACATACGCTGTGGAAAATTTCAATATACATGCCGAAAGTGCCATTGTGAACAACATTTGGCTCGTGGCTCCTCAACCTGCCGAATATTGCAAGGTTTTAGGATTTGTGAATACAGAGAATATCCATAAAGATGAAGGATATCTCGTATTGAAGTCGGCAGAGAGCGAAACAATAAACGATTACGACGCTGTAATCGAACCGCTCACTATGAATGTGTATTTCGATGCTGCAACCATAAATTTGGGCAGCGTTGACGGTTGGTATGACTACACCGGAATCGTGTCGAAAGAGGGCGATGCTTTGAAATTCACAGCATTGAAAAGTTCCAGCGAACCGGTATACACCGGAATTGAGGATGTAGATGCAGGCAGCGCACACATATATACCGCTAATGGCAACATCCATGTTGATGGCGACGCCATATCCACAATCGCTGTTTATTCGGCAAATGGCCAACTTATAACATCATTAGAAGCCGCCGGCGCAACAATCGCCGTTTCTCCAGGCTTCTACATCGTGAAAGTTGGCACCCAAGTAACGAAACTCGCAGTGAAATAACACCCACTGTCCTACTACAGGGACTGCCCCACCGGCAGTCCTTTTTTTTGCGTCATTACGATAGGCTTGCCGGCGAACAGAAAGGGCGGACTCCTGCAATAGGAGCCAGCCCTAAATCTTATCGTCCGCTCAAAATAGTTTTTGCGGACATCAATATTAATTTAATCGTTTTTTGCGGCTTTTGGGTTTGCCGTTACTCGGCGAGGATGGAACTTTGCAGCACTTCGCTCAGGCGCGAGATGATGCATGGGTGCATTTGGGCATCTTCTTCGGCTGTCCAACCCTTGCCTTTTATCCACAGCACTTTGCAGCCGAGGCTTTCGGCTGGCACTATGTCTTTCTTATAGCTGTCGCCTATCACAAGCACTTCGTCGGCATTGAGTCCGAGGGCTTCCACGCCAAGTGCAAATATCTTTGGGTCGGGCTTACGAACTCCCACTACGGCGCTCTCCACGATGGTCTTGAAGTATTTGCGCACATCGAAGTCGCTCAGCACGCTCTCCACATTGCCATAGAAGTTGCTCACCAGCACCATAGGATAGCGGGCGTATAGGGCTTCGAGAGTTGGGCGAGCTTCCTCGATGCTGCCACGGGCTGCGTCGTAGCAATAGCGGGCTATAGCCACTGCGTTCTCCTCGAGGGCAAAGTCGGCAGGCAACACTTCACGAGCCACAAGGTCGCCGAGCTCGATTCGCATCTTAATGAGCAGAAGGTCGTAGAAATTGTGATGAGGCAATATGTGGCGCACCTTGGCAAGTTCGCGCTCTGCCATCACATAACTCTGGCGAAATTCCTCTTTACTCACCGGCACTGCCGATGCTTGGTAGCCGTCCCATATCACTTCGCTCCAATGTACTCCGCGGCTGTCGATGGTGCCGCCGTAGTCGAATATTATGCCTTTAATCATATCTCGTTGAAATGTTTTTTTGTTTAGTCTTCCTTCGAATATTTTCCCTCAACTACCTCGTCGGCAAAGCGGCCGCAGAAGCGTTCGTGACGGCGAATCATATACACAAGCATAGTGTTGAGCACCACCAATTCAAAGGCGAAATAGAGCCACGGCATGCGCACGAGAATCGACACAAACAGCGCTATTACGCGAGTGTTGAACGAGAGCATATTGGTGTATTTCATCAGCGGTTTGCTCTTGGCACGGAATGCGTCGCGGAACGATTGCGGAATAGCTGCGGCGTTGCCAAACTGGCGGCGCAGTTCGCGGCGCAGACGCTGCATATTTGGAGTGCAAGCCTCCTGCTGGGCTGTGTAGTTGCGATAGATGATTGCCACAATCTTTTTCATCGGTGTGCTCCAGGTTAGCCCGGCGTTGTCGCGGTCGAGCTGTTCAGTGCTGTCGAGTTCGCTGCCCTCCTCTCCCTTCAGGAAGAACAGGTGGAACTGGCGATAGTAGTCGGCAGCTGCAGCTTGCTTGGTGTGGCTCATGCCTGCTGTGATGGCAAGTCCCCAAATTACCCACTGGTGCTCCATGAAAAATGTGCTGGAAGCAATTTCGCGGAACACGAGCGTTAAATAGATGGCAATAAACCAGAAGTCGCCGCTCACGCCGTCGAGTATTCTGCCCAGGCGCGAATATTGCTTGGTCATTCGAGCCAACTGACCGTCGGCGCTGTCGAACGAGTTCGCCCACACAAGCAGCAACATGCCCACTATGTTGAGCCACATCATTTGGGGTTCGTAGTAATAAAACAGCAAACCACCAGCCACGCCAAGAAATATCGAGGCGATAGTAATCATATTTGGCGTGATTCCAAGTTTTGCCGCCAAAAGTGCCCAGGCAAAGCCTATCGGGCGATAAAACATCAAGTCGATTGTCTCTTCGGTGTCCATCGACTTCAGCGATCCTTTATATGCTTCCTTAAATTCCTTAAAACTTCGCATAATCTAATCTCCTTTTTATGTTCCTAGTCTAAATTCTTAAAAAAATATCATATATCGGCGTAGCCTCACAGCCGCGCTGCTTATAGGTAATATGAATAAAATCGTGCTTTTAGGCACACCCCTGCGTGGGCAGACGTTATCGTCTGCGGTCTTCGGAGTGCTTCTTCACTGCGTTGATAATCGCCTTGGCTATATATGGTGCTGCCTCGTTGCGGCATGGCGCAAAGCTTGGCCAGTCGTTGAAGTCGATTATCTGCATTTTGCCCTCGGCATCCACTATGCAGTCGCCGCCATACACCACCACATTCAGCTCTTCGGCTGCCTGCTGGCAGATGCGCTTCATCTCATCCACATCGAACGAGAAACCATTCGACTTGCCATTGATGGCTTCGGCGCCATATTTGCTGTGGCCTTGGTCGAACGGATAGAACCAGAAGAAAAATGGTTGGTCCTTAACGCCGTAGAACTTAATCAGGTCGCCCACCAAGTGCTTATTGATAACGGCACGCTTGATGCCGCGGAAAAAGTATTCCTGAAGCACTTCCTGAGCCTCCTCGGCGTGGCGAACATAGCTCACGTCCTCCTTGTGCATTGCGTGGAAGTCGCCGCGCTTAATCCAGCAGCTCTGAAAGCCAGCCTTCTTGAGCAGCGGTTTCACAGCCTCGTCGGTGTTCACGATAAGGCTTTCGGGATATGGGATGTTGTTACCCATCAAGATGCGAGTCATGCGCTCGCGGGTGCAGTTTTCGATGCCGAAGCCCGAGTTGATCACCAGTCGGCCTTCGTCTTCGTAGCGTTGCAGTTTGGCTATCGAGGCTTGTTCGCGGCACATGTTCATTATCACGCGTTCCTCCACGCCATTCTTGTTGAATTGGTCCTCATTATAGACGTTAACTATGCAACCGCGCTTGCGCAGATGCTCGGCTACGGCGTTAAATATCGCCGTGTCGTTGCCTATATGGTTTGGCGAATATGCGCCTGCACGCATCACGCCTGCTATTACAATGTCTGCCATAGTCTCTTATGCTTATATCTCGATTTGTTTCGTTGTTTTTGATGGTGTTATCGTCAGTTTTGCCCTTATTTCTCGCTTATAAAGCGCTCTGCCACCTCGATGTCGCCTGCGTGATCCACGTCAACAATCTTCTCTATCGAGTAGGCTTTGAGCTTCAAGCCGCTGCTCACGAGGGCGCGCTGGAAATTGCGCATGCGAGCCACGCCACCGTCGATGCATTGCTTGAGCACCGCCCACGACTTGTCGGTGAGGGCATAGATGCCTCCCGATATGTATTTTGCGCCTTCGTAGGCTTCGTCGCGGAAGGTATTAATCTCCATAGCGTCGTTAACATCTACGTAGAGCGGTTTTTCGTCTTCGATAAATGGTGTAACAGCCATCATGCCGTCATACTGGCTGTCGGCCTCGAAGGCTGCTATATATTTTGCAAAATCTGGCTCCTTGAAGATGGTGTCAACTGTGGTTAGGCAGAATTTGCCTGGCTTCATCACTCGGGTCAATTCATAGAAACTATGCATCGAACTTGGAGTGGACTTCACCACTATGTTGAGAGGCACGCTCAGTTCCGACTTCAGCTGACGAAGGTATTCTTGCACCTCGGTCATCTCTTCGTTCACTATCACGCTCACGCTCTCGGCATTGCAGCGCACAAAGATGTTGATTAGGCGGCCTATCATAGGCTCACCACATAGTTCTACAAGCGGTTTTGGTTTCTTCACACCTTCTTGTGCCAATCGGCTTCCCTCGCCTGCGGCAATTATTGCATAATTCATAACACCCTGCAGTTTTTTTATGTTATTATATGATATTAGTTCGTCTTTATAAAAAAAGATAAGCACCCTCTTCAGTTCAGAGAGGGGGCTCTATCGTTAATTTTTTCAATCGTCATCTACTTTTGTCAAGTCGAGCACTTCTTTATCGCCGCTCTTGTCGAAGTACATGCGGCGAAGCGGGTTCTGCGTCATCTCGGCATAGCGTTCGCGGTTGCGGAAGATGTCGATTGCCGAATATATGGCTTGACGCATCGACTGCTCATTGGCTTCGTTCTTGCCGGCGATGTCGTAACCTGTGCCGTGGTCAGGACTGGTGCGCACATATTGCAGTCCGGCAGTAAAATTCACGCCGCTTTCCATGGCAAGCACCTTAAATGGCGCCAATCCTTGGTCGTGATACATGGCAAGCACGCCGTCGAAGTGGGTATATTGTTCGTTGCCGAAGAATCCATCGGCTGCATAGGGGCCGAATGCCGTAATCTTGCGGTTGACGGCTTCCTCGATGGCTGGGATTATCACTTCCTGCTCTTCCTTGCCCAGCAGACCGCCGTCGCCGGCATGAGGATTGAGCGCAAGCACCGCTATGCGTGGGCGAACCACGCCGAAATCGCGCTTTAGCGAGTCGTTGAACGCCACGATTTTTTCATAAACGGCCTCCTTGGTGATGGCGCTGCTGATGCTCGACACTGGCAAGTGTGTGGTGACAAGCGCCACGCGCACTTTCTCGCTGAAGAGTATCATCAGGGCTTTGTCGCCGTCGCCTATGCTGGCTTCGAGATACTCGGTGTGTCCCGGGAACGAGAATTGTTCGCTCTGTATGCTCTTCTTATTGATTGGTGCTGTTACGAGCACATCTATATAGCCTTGCTTTAGGTCGGCTACTGCTTGCTCCAGAGCATCGAAGGCTGCCTTGCCGGAATGCTCGCTCGGCATACCTAAGTCCACCTTAACCTCTTCGGTCGATACATCCACCAAGTTGTTTACTCCGTCCTTAATTTCAGTACCGCTTCTAATCACATTCATCGGCACCGGCTGTAATTCGAGGGCTTTGCGGTGATAACTTGCCGTCTTTGCCGAACCATATACCACTGGCGTGAAGAGTTCGGTAATTTGCGGGCTTTGCAAGGTCTTCAAAATCACCTCATAGCCTATTCCGTTGGTGTCCCCTTGGGTAATGCCAACGCGTATAATCTTATCGTTTGTCATTAAATGTCGAAATAAATTTAGTTTTTATGCGCGCAGACGCTCGTTGGAAATAATTCGGGCTTCACAACAGCGCAAACTGCACCAAATACAAATTATTTCGCTAAGGTACAAAAATTTTGCCGATTTGCCAACACACCTGCGCCTTGCCGGCATTATTATTTTCATTCTGCTGCCGGCATCGCCTGTTCGGCTTCGGCATCAGCTTCGGCCTTTTTCGCCGCAAACGCCTGATACTTATCCACTTCCTCGCCGAGTTTGCTCATAGCCCATCCCACTATTGCCACATCGTCGAGCAGGCCCAGACCTACTAAAAAATCAGGAACAATGTCGATTGGCGACACCACATAGATGATGGCAGCCACAGCAAGCAGGAAATTGCTCTTGGCATAGCCGGTGTAGGTGCCGCTCGCCACATCGCGCACCATGGCGGAAAGCATAGCGAACTCGCTGCGAACGGCATCAAGCCCCTTGCGACCACAATAGTGGCTCGCCTCTTGCAGCAACCACTTCATCTTTGCCGGATTAGCCACATAGAGGGCTGCCTTCCGCAACCACGGCCCTTTCAGAAATCTCTTTACGTAATTCATACCATTCACACTGTTTATCGTTAGTAAATCACTTGCTCTGCAGCACATCTGCCTTCTCCGATTTTGACTATTTCGGCGGCTTTTGGTTTAACAAAACTATGCAAAAATCGGCGTTTGCCGCCCTCTTCAATCACAAATATCCTAAAAAAATCGGGCAAAACGAAAAAAACGGCCTAAAACCCGCCGTTTGAGGCAAATTATTTCATACCTTTGTATGTTTAATAATGTGTATCCTCGTCATCGGCAGCTGAGATTGCCCAAGGCGTAAAAAAATTACACAAACTAATAGAAAAGAATACTTTTACTAATCGACACAAACAAACATACTATGTCTGAACAAACAGAAGAAAAAGTAATTAACGAGAAAGAAGGCTCGTCGGGAGGAATATCAATCAAGAGTTACCTGTTTGCATGCCTGCGAAACTGGTATTGGTTCATTATATCCGTCATCATCACCGGATGCTTGGCATTCCTTTATGCCAAGAGCCGACCTCAGCTCTACTCGGCTTCGTCGCTGGTGCTGATTAAGACCGACCTCAAGGAGGCTGGCGGTGGCGAAGAAGTGCTTGCCGACCTTTCTACAAGCCGCAAGTATCGCTCGTTGACCAACGAAATCTATGTCATCAAGTCGGCCGACATTATGAAGGATGTGGTGAGCAAACTCAACCTCAATGTGAGCTACTTCTACCACAAATACCTTCGCGACGTGGCTATCTTCAACGATAACCCTGTGATAGTGACCCCTATCAATGAGGTTACATCGCCTTACTCGCTCGAAGTGCGAACCAGCGGCAATGGCACCGTAGATTTCCGTTTCCCCGGCAGCAAAACCACTCATTGGAAGCGCACTAAATTTGGATCTACCGTCAACACCGACCGCGGTCCTATCCGATTCGATAAAAATCCTAATAGCGACGACAGCTACTACAACGAGGTGTTTATCGTCAACGTAAGCACCGTCACCAGCAAGGCTCGCCAACTCATCGGTGGACTCAACATCGTTAAGGACCAGAAGGATGCCAATGTGCTTCGCCTTACTATGACCACCAACAATGCTCAGCTATCTACTGCAGCGCTCAACGCCCTCGTGGCAGCCTACAACCAATATACCATCGACGATAAGAACCGCGCCGCACGCAACACCGAGGCGTTTATCGTTGACCGTATCGATGCCCTATCGAAAGACCTGGGCGGCATCGACTCGCAGATAGAGCACATCAAGCAAATCAACCGCTACCCTACTATCGAGACAGCTGCACAAGTCTATACTCAACGCAGCACCAATTCTTCCGACCAATTGGCTAACGTGGACATGGAGCTCTCGCTCGTGGGTTATGTGAAAGATTATATCAGCTCGGCTGGCGGCTACGACCTCATTCCTGCCAACGCTGGCATCAGCGACCCAAGCATCAACGGCCTCATCGAGCGTTACAACACCGCTTGCCTCAACTATCAGCATCTTGCTTCTACTTCGGGTGCCGAAAACCCTGCATTGGTAGATATGAAGAAGCAGGTTAACACACTGCGCCAATCGCTACTGCACTCGGTGGACAACTACATCAACACGCTCTCAATCAAGAAGAAGCAAGTGGTGGCTACGGAACGCAGCGCCAACAGCATGATGTCAACTGTGCCTACTCAAGAAAAGGCTATCAACGACATCACCCGTCAACAGAAGATTAAGGAGCAGCTCTACCTATTCCTGCTCAACAAGCGCGAAGAAAATGCTCTGCAAGTGGCAATTACCGAACCTAACGCCAAGGTGCTCGAACCAGCATCGGGCGGTTGGCTCATCTCGCCTATCGAAAACAACATAATCATGATGGGCATCATGGTGGGCTTCGCCATCCCTGCAGTCATCATATTCCTTATCTTCTGGTTCTACTCGCTCGACAATACCATCCACAACCGCTACGACGTGGAAAACAACTGCGCAATACCTATCTTGGGCGAAATACCCAATAAGCGCCGCCGCAAAGGCGATACCGAAGAAATTCTCGTGAGCGAAACGGGTACCGACCGCATCTCCGAAGCGTTCCGCATCATTCGCGGCAACCTCGACTATGTATTGCCTAAATCTACCAATGGCGGTCAGGTGATTCAGTTCACTTCTACCATGCCGGGCGAAGGTAAGAGCTTCAACGCCGCCAACTTGGCACTAACTTGCGCCATCAACGGCAAGAAGGTGCTCGCCATCGACTTTGACCTCCGCAAAGGTACGTTCTCTAAGTATTTCGGTATAGAAGAAGCCACCGCAGGCCTCAGCACGTTCCTCTCGGGCAAGTCGGACGACCCTCGCTCTCTAATCGTTCACAGTCTATTGCACGACAACCTCGACGTAATGCCTCTCGGCGTGATTCCACCTAACCCAACAAGCCTCTTAATGCGCGACACCACCGAGCAACTATTGGAGTTCGCTAAGCAAAACTACGACTATGTTATCCTCGACACCGTGCCTTATTCGCTCGTTGCCGATGCTTCGCTTATCAACCGATTTGCCGACCTCACTGTCTATGTGATGCGCGACGGCATGATAGACAAGCACTATCTCGACGACCTCGAAAAGATGTATCGCAGCAACAAGATTCAGAATATGTGTATCCTCGTTGGCGACGTCAAAGCCGACTCTAAGCGCTATGCCTACGGCTACGGTTATGGCTACGGTTACGGCTATGGATATGGTTACGGTTATGGATACGGATATGGCTACGGTTACGGCAACGATGACGACGATGACACCAAACGCGGACTATTCCGCCGCAAACGCCGCCGCAAATAAGATTCCATCACCCATATTTCACCAGCAAGGCTGCACCTCCTCACCGAGACGCAGCCTTGCTGATTTTTTTTGTTTGATAATTATGGGTCAGCAGATTTTCACGGTGGGTATCGTATCGATAAAATCTACCGCAGCACAGCCTCGGCGAGGCTGATTTATGATTAGCACCACACTAAGGGAGCGCAGCGACCGGTGTGGTGTCCACAGCCACCAAGCCAATCAGCTTCGGAGATGCTGATAGTCACAATCTTGCAGACCGTATGAGATTACGAAACCGCTGCATGAGCTTAGTGAAGGGAGCAAGGTCGAAGCTTCGCCTCGGCCTTCATTCTTTCAGAACGTGCCTGCGGTGCGAAATCCGTTAGATGACCCCATCTGGTAAATCTGTTAGATCCGCGTGAGACTAAATAATCATCCGCGTGAGATTTTCAGATTTTCTCCTTGACTTTCATGAGCAATAATGATTTTCTCAATACTTCTGACTCATGAAGTCCAAAAAGAAAATAGCGTGCAACCATTTTAGGCACACGCTATTTAATAGTTTTCAATATATCTTTATTATATTGCTCCGTTTCTCTTGCGCTTATTATTTAAGCAATGATTCTGGATCAAGGTTGTCCTTTTCGATATCCTTGAAGTAGCGGTAAGTACCCACCTTCAATTCTTCGGTAGCAGCTTCGTCGGCAATGATGATAGCCTTGCGGTGCATCTGGAGCGCGCTGATAGTCCACATTTGAGTTACAGCACCCTCTACACCAGCTTGAAGTGCGCGAGCCTTGTTGTGACCGTTTACGATAATCATCACGCTCTTAGCGTTCATCACAGTACCAACGCCCACTGTAAGAGCAGTCTTAGGCACCTTGTTAACGTCGTTGTCGAAGAAACGAGAGTTAGCGATGATAGTGTCGGTGGTCAATGATTTCTGACGAGTAAGCGAAGTGAGCGACGAACCAGGTTCGTTGAATGCGATGTGGCCATCAGGACCGATACCGCCCATAAACAAGTCGATACCGCCAACAGCAGCGATGCGTGCTTCGTAATTTGCGCACTCTGCTTCGAGGTCTTCGGCATTACCGTTAAGAATATTCACGTTTTCCTTCTTGATGTCGATGTGGCTGAAGAAGTTGTTCCACATAAATGAGTGATAGCTTTCTGGATGTTCTTCTGGAAGATTGCAGTATTCATCCATGTTGAAAGTAATCACGTTGGCAAACGACACCTTTCCGGCCTTGTTGAGTTCAATCAATTTTCTGTACATGCCAAGAGGTGAGCTACCTGTTGGGCATCCAAGAACGAAAGGTTTTTCTGGTGTTGGATTAGCAGCATTGATGCGAGATGCTACATAGTAAGCAGCCCACTCCGATACGCGTGCGTAGTCTGGTTGAATAATTAATCTCATAGTTAATTTTTTGTTTATTTATAGGTTTATTGTTTCTCTGATTACCGGCATTAATCCGTCTATACAAAGGTAATGAATTATTGCGCAAATTAATAGCATTATTTCATTTTTATTTTCGCATAACTTCATTAATCAGCGGCGACGCTGCTTCGACTGCTTCTTATTGCTCGTTTTTTTGGTCTGCGAGGCCTTGCTGCGGCGACTATTGCCGCTGTTGCCCTTCTTGCGACGACGGTCTTTCTCCTCGCTGCGCTCGTGGCGCTTCTTGGCCTTATCGGCGGCAATCTGAAGTCGCGACTGCGATACCAATATCGGTGCTTTGTCGATGCGGTGGCTGCCCACTGGATGCTCTTCGTCGATTAGGGCAAAGTCGAGCTGCTTATTGGGCAGGTCGGCGCGGGCTATCTGCACTGTCACCTTGTCGCCGAGCGTATAGCGGCGGTTGCGGCGGCGTCCGAGCAGGCAGTAATTCTTTTCGTCGAGTTCATAGTAGTCGTCGGCAAGGTCGCGTATCGGCACAAGGCCTTCGCACTTGTTCTCGTCGAGTTCTACATATAGTCCCCACTCTGTTACGCCCGAAATCTTGCCCGAGAACACCTCGCCAAGGCGTTCGCCGAGGTATTCCACTTGCTTATACTTTATCGAGGCGCGTTCGGCATTGGCTGCAAGCTGCTCCATGGCGCTCGAGTGCTTACATTCATCCTCGAGTTTATCCACATTCACGCTGCGACCACCGGCGAGATACTTCTCGAGCAGGCGGTGAACCATCATATCGGGATAGCGGCGGATAGGCGATGTAAAGTGGGTGTAGTGCTCGAATGCCAAACCGTAGTGGCCCACATTCACTGTGCTATAAACCGCCTTTGCCATCGAACGTATGGCGAGAGTGGCTATCAGCTCTTCCTCGGGGCGACCCTTGATGTCGCTCAGCAGTTTGTTGAGCGAACGGTTAACCTCATACATCGAACCGGTTATCTTGAGTTTATGTCCGAATCGCAGTGCAATGTCGGCAAGATTCTTCATCTTTTCGGGGTCGGGCGACTCGTGCACGCGATAAACAAATGCCTTAGGCGTGCGCTTCTTGGGCACTATGCCTATTGCCTCTGCCACCTTGCGGTTGGCAAGCAGCATAAATTCTTCCACAAGTTTGTTGGCGTCCT
>CALZAF010000055.1 GCA_945612775.1 uncultured bacterium
CAAGTTATAACTTCTACAACGTGTTCGACTTCTCGGCATCGGTGTCGATGGATACCAAACTCTATGGTTTCTACAAGCCGATGAAATTCCTTGGCGACAAAGTGAAGATGATACGCCACGTGATGACTCCATCGATATCGTTCTCGGGTTCGCCCGACTTCGGGTCGAAGATGTGGGGCTATTATGGCACTTATCAGTATCCCGGAGCTAATGGCGAGATGATGGAGCGCAAGTATAGCTACTTCCAGCACGGATTGTTTGGCACTCCCGGCACAGGCAAGTCGGGGACAATGAGTTTCACGCTCAACAACAACCTCGAGATGAAGATAAAGAGCGAAAACGACAGTACGGGCGAAAAGAAGATATCGCTTATCGAGAACCTCTCGATAGGGCAGTCGTATAACTTCGCCGCCGACTCGCTCAAGTGGAGTAATATCAATTCTTCGATATTGCTGCGCTTGACTAAGAACTTCAATCTCAACCTGTCGGCTACTTGGGACCCATATACCTATGCACTCAATCCACAAGGTTCGCCCGTGAGAGTAAATCGCACCCGTCTGCAAGCAGGCAAGGGTTTTGCTAAACTTGCCAGCACCGGCACATCGTTCTCTTACACCATCAACAACAACACCTTTAAGCGAAATAAAGACGGCAAAGGCAAGGATGACAAAGATAAGAGTGATGCCAATGCCCAGTATCGCAATACGCTGAATGGCGAGGACAACACCGTGGACGATGGAAAAGAAAAGGGGCATAAGGACGACTTCGAACTCAATCCCGACGGCTACGCCAAGTGGGATTTCCCGTGGAGCCTGTCGATAAACTATTCGATAAGTTACGGCTATGGCGCGTTCGACTACGAAAAGCTCGACTATAAAGGCCGAGTGACCCAGAATCTGAGCTTCTCAGGAAACGTAAAACCCACAAAAAAGTGGTCGTTCAACTTCTCGGCAAGTTATAATTTCGACACCAAGAAACTGGCGTATATGAACTGCTCGGTTTCGCGCGACCTGCACTGCTTCACCATGAGCGGAAGTTTTGTGCCGGTAGGTCCGTATAAGAGCTACACCTTCCACATCGCTGTTAAATCGTCGATGCTGAGCGACCTCAAGTACGACAAGCGAAGCAGCTACTCCAATGGCGTGACGTGGTATTGATGCCGAGCGCAAACAGCATAAATGAGCATTTTTTATGGCGGAAACGAAGCAAAGGCTTGAATATGTGGACTTTATGAAGGGTATGTGCATACTTTTCATAGTGGCGTTTCATATCAACAACAGCATCTATCCCCACCGTGTCGACTTGATGCTGCAGTCGTTTCGCATTCCGCTATATTACTTTCTATCGGGCGTGTTTTTTAAGCAATATGATGGTTTTATCGACTTTGCCCGCCGCAAATTCAATAATATAATCGTTCCCTACATCTTCTTTATGCTGCTCACCTGCGTGGTGCATTGTGTGGCGTGGTATGCCTTCGGTGCCGAATGGATGGGCAAGTGGACTTGGAGCAGTTTTCTCGACCCATTTTGCACCCGATATTATCACTATAACACTCCGCTATGGTTTTTGATAAGCCTATTCGAGGTGAATGTGGCGTATTATGTGATATTGAAGATGTGCCCGCGCCGCAGCGGGCGATATGCACTGATATTGCTTTTGTCGTTTGTGGCATTATACTTCCGCAAGATGCCTATTTTCAACAATCCGGCGTATATCGACACCGTGTTTATTGCCATGCCGTTCTTTGTGCTTGGCAATGAGGTGAAGGCGCATGGCTGCCTGCCCAAGAATAAGCGTTTCGACCGTTGGGGCCTGCTCGTAATGATACCGGTGGCTGTAATGCTGTATTTCTGTTCGTCGAAAATCAATCTGCTCATACAGAGTGAGCCAAAATTCTATAAACTCTATTTGGTGCCGTTTGTGGCAGTGCTCGCTTTCTTCTGGTTCAGCAAGAATATGCCGCGCGTGCCTATAGTTACTTTTATTGGCCGCTATTCGATAGTGGTGCTCGGCACGCATATCATACTTATAAGGGTAATGCGCCAATTGCTTCAGGAGGTGCTTGTGAATCACTTGCAATGGCAGTCGGTGAACGATTGGCTGATATTTGCGTGCGTTGTGGCTGCCGAAATGGTGGTGATACCTGTGATGATAAGGCTATTTCCCCGATTTACGGCGCAGAAGGAGCTGATAAAACCATTAGGGAAAGGCAAGGAATAGCGCACAATTATTAGCGGCCAGCTTATTGCAGTCCGCTTATTTCAGTTTTGTTTATTCACATTCGTGTTATTTGCAGTCGGAGCGCACAAAGTGGTGAGCTGCGTGGCATTCGTGCACCGACCCGTCGATGATGATGTGCCGGTTAGCCATCTGTGAGATTATCGACATTTCATGCGATACCAAGATTATGGTGGTGTGTTTGGCAAGGTCGGCAATTATTTGGTAAAGTCGGTTCTCGAAAGTCTTATCCACGTAGGAAAGCGGTTCGTCGAGCACCAGCACGTCGGGACTGCTAATTATGGCGCGTCCCAGCAAAGCGCGTTGCAGTTGTCCACCCGAAATTTGTCCGATTCCCGAGGAGCGGAGTTCGGTAAGACCCACAAGTTGCAGTGTTTCCTCGATGGTGCGTTGCTCGTCGGCAGAGCGGCGGTGAAATAGTCGGCTCGTAGATTTCAACCCCGATGCCACCACCTCCTCAACGGTGATAGGAAAACTGCTGTCGATGGCATTTTTCTGCGGCAGATAGCCAATGTTGAGGTTCTTCACCTCTTTGCCAAGCCAGCGATAAGTGATTTTGCCCGAAGTTGGGCGCAGAAGTTGCAGAATAAGCCTAAGCAGAGTGGTTTTGCCGCCGCCATTAGGTCCGGTAATTGCCACGAAATCACCTTCATCCACCGAGAAGTTGATGCCCGAAAAAGGCGTAGTGCCATTGGCGTAGGTAATGCCCACGTTATCGAGTTCAATTATTTTTTTCTGAGGTAAGTGCATCGGCTATTTGCTTTAGTTCGGTGTCCCAATTATAGTTCATGGGGTTGATGGTTACCATAGTGGTGCCAATTTCCTGGTTGATAGATTCCGCTTGTCGGCTATCGAACTCCTTCTGGAAGAAGAACACGCGCGCATTGCAAGCCTTGGCGCTATCTATTTCAGCCTTCAGATATTTTGCGGGAATTTCTTTGCCCTCATATTCCATGCTAATCTGCTTCAATCCGTAGTCGCGTGCAAAATAGCTGAGCGAAGGATGCCACACAATGAACGCGTCGCCCTCGATAGGTTTGAGCTGCTCGCGCAGTTGGGCATCGAGTGCATCTATCTCCTTAACGAGTTCGTTGAGGCGATGCTTAAAGTATGAGGCATGCTTAGGGTCGAGCTGGCAAACGGCATTGCACATATTGGTGGCAATGATTCGGGCATTTACAGCCGAAGTCCAGATGTGCGGGTCCGACTCGTGCTTATGTCCTGCATGGCTATGGCGCGAATACGATGCACCGGCATGCGAACCGTAGATTACGTCGATATTCTCGCTATTGTCGAAAATCTTAATGTCGGGATTGTTTTTCTTAGCCTTATCCACAATAGCCATCTCGAAACCGATATTTCCGATAAGGAAATACGCTTGGCTCTTTTCGAGGTTCATGAGGTGATTCATGCTTGGCTCGTAAGTTTCTGGATTGCTGCCTTGCGAAAGCAGGCAGATTACGTCGAAATAGTGGCCCACAATGCGCTCGAGCAGGTGCTTCTGCGGTTGGATTGACACCGTGATGATAGGGCGGTTTTCGTTCTTGCTCGAACAAGCAGTGAAAGCAATAACCGACATCGAACATATGAGGGCGACTAAGGTGTAGATATATATTTTACGTGTAGTTCTCTTCATCGTTGTTTTAGCACTATGTTAGTGTTGAAAAATATTTATAATGCAAATTTAACATTTTTAAGGATAAAAAAGTTCCATATAGGAGATTTTTTCAAAAAAAATGTCGCATTATGGTGCAATTTTTCAAAAATATGCCAAATAAACGTTCTTTTTGAGTGCTTCAGCCATTGAGTTGAGTGCAGTGTGGTTAACGGGCTTCGACGTCATAAGCCAGAGTTCGATAGGCTCGCGTCCGGGAGCATAGGCGGGCTGAATATAATGAAATTCGGGATGAAGAATATAGCCCAGACTCTGATAAAAAATTATGCGCTTGTGCGAAATCTCATCGGCATCGGGTTCCACCTCGAAAATAATGGTTCTCTCGCCTGCAATTTCCGCCACATGGGCGAGGAGATTTCGACCAATTCCAAGTCCGCGCACGCTGGGTAATACAGCAAGGTGCTCAATATATATGAAATCATCGATAGTCCAAAAGGAGATGAATCCAGCAAAGGCGTTTTCTACGATTGCAGCGCAAATTGTGAAGCGCTTTTCGGTGTTGGCTATATGACAAAGGCGGTCGTTGGGGCGACGCTCACATTCGGGGAATGCTAACTCATATAATGAAAGCAAATCGTTAAATAAACTAACATTCGGCGAAATATTTTGGTAGATAATTTTCATTTTATAAGCATTGTTATTAATTTTGTAATTTGAATGGACTGAATAGTGCTATTCGTATGCAAATATACAAAATTTTAAGGAATTAATTAATAAATATAACAATAAACAAAGAGCTTTTTTTATGGGATTTCAACTTGATGCATTAGACTATAAGATATTGAAAATGCTATCGGAAAATGCACGCCGTCCTTACTTGGAGATTGCGAGAGAGTGTGGCGTGAGTGGCGCTGCTATTCACCAGAGAGTGCAGAAACTATATTCGATGGACGTGTTGAAGGGTGCTGTTACAGTGATTAACCCATCGTCGTTGGGCTATGACACTTGTGCTTATGTGGGACTTTTGCTTAAAGAACCATCGAAATCGGAGATGATAATGGAGGCAATTCGCAAGGTGCCTGAAGTGGTGGAATGCCATTACACCACAGGCCAGTACGATATGTTCCTAAAGATATATGCCCGCAACAACGAGGACTTGCTGAACATTATTCAGAAGAACTTGTCGAATCTTGCTGACACCCGTAGCGAGACGCTGATTTGCTTCAAAGAGGTGTTTAAGCGTCAGATACCAGTAAAAGAATCAGGAGCAGACGACTAAGGCGATGGCAGTGGACAGAGTGGAACTAATGGAGCATGCGGTGAAGCTCGCCCAAGTGGCGGGCGAGATACACATGCGCCAGTTTCGGTCGGAGAGTCTGTCGGAGAAAGCCAAGTTGAACGATTCGGACATCGTGACAGCGGTGGATATAGCCTCGGAGAAAGCCATCATCGAGGGCATACGCCAGGCGTATCCTGATCACTCAATACTATCGGAAGAGTCGGGCGAGACCATCACCGGCAGTGAGTATGAGTGGGTAATCGACCCGCTCGACGGCACTACAAACTATAGAGCAGGCTTGCCCGTGTTCTCGGTGTCGATAGGCATAAAGCATCGAGGCGAGACGGTGGTGGGTGTGGTGTTTGCGCCATATCTGCGAGAGATGTATGTGGCAGTGAAAGGCTGGGGCGCATTTCTCAACGGCACGCCCATTCGCGTGAGCCGAAACACCGAACTCAGCAAGGCGGTGGTAGGCACCGGTTTTCCGGTGGATAAGATGAGCACTACCGACAACAACATCGACAACTTCAGCCGCTTGCTGCCAGTGGTGCGCGATGTGCGTCGCATCGGTTCGGCAGCGATGGACCTCTGCTATGTGGCGGCAGGCGTGCTCGATGCGTTTTGGGAACTCAACCTACACGAGTGGGATGTGTGTGCCGGGCTGCTGATAGCCACCGAGGCAGGAGCCGAATATGAATACTTCCGCAACGACCGCAATGTGTCGGTGGTAGTGGGCTCTCCGGTAATGAAAAATGCTATTCTTCAGCTTTTGTCACGCCAGCCAGGTTGATTTTGTTGCGAGAATTGCTTAATTTTGCAAATTATATATTGATAATCTCAAAATATGCCCTTTAGCGGGGCTAAAATACAGATAGAAATGAAAGATATTGTGTTGAGTGGCATCAGAGCCACTGGTCAGCTCCACTTGGGCAACTATTTCGGAGCATTGAGAAACTTCGTGAAGATGCAGGAAGAAGGAATCTACGATGCCAATTATTTCATCGCCGACCTTCATGCGCTAACCACAGCGCCAGATCCTAATGTGCTTCACGCCAACGTTAAGAGCATCTTGGCAGAATACCTTGCCGCTGGTCTTGACCCTGAAAAATCTACAATTTTCGTGCAGAGCGACGTTCCTGAAATATCGGAGATGTATCTCTTGCTAAATATGCACGTGGGTATAGGCGAACTGATGCGCACAGCGTCGTTCAAGGACAAGGCTCGCAAGCAGCTCGGCATCGCCACCGCCAAGGACGATGAAGACGAGGCAATAGAGAAGGAAATCATTGGCAACAACTCGAATAAGCGCGTTAATGCTGGTTTGCTTACTTATCCTACGCTGATGGCTGTGGATATCCTCATACAGCACGCCAAGTTTGTGCCTGTAGGCAAGGACCAAGAGCAACACCTCGAGCTAACTCGCCGTTTTGCTCGTCGTTTCAACTCGTTCTACGGTGTTGACTACTTCCAAGAGCCGCAGAATTTCAACTTCGGTTGCGCACCAATCAAGGTGCCCGGCTTGGATGGCAGCGGCAAGATGGGTAAGAGCGAAGGCAACTGCATCTATCTGCGCGACGAGGACAAGGTGCTTCGCAAGAAAGTGATGCGCGCCGTTACCGACGAAGGCCCCAAGGAGCCTAATTGTCCTATGTGCGAGCCTGTTAAGAACCTGTTCTGCCTTCTCGAACTTGTTGGGACTCCCGATAAGGTGGAATTCTACAAGAACGCTTATGCCGACTGCTCGATTCGCTACGGCGACCTCAAGAAGGAGATAGCAGAAGATATACTCAAGATTTCGGCTCCTATCAGAGAGCGCATTAAGGAAATCGAGAGCGACGATGCCTACTTGCATCGTGCTGTGGCTATAGGCGCAGAACGAGCTCGTGAGCGCGCAAGCAAGACCCTACGCGAAGTGCGCGAAATAATGGGTATTCGCAAATTCTGATAATATAGATAATGCTATAATATGAAGAAAATCGCCAAGAACGGTATGGCTCTTGGCGATTTTTAGAATTTATTCGAAGCTGTGGCGCAGATGTGCGGGAATGCCATGTGCGAGACGGTGAGTTTAGCTCCGCCGAGATTATCCTTGAGTAGTGCCTGGCGAAATATGCAGGCAATCGCAGCCACGAGCTTCGCTCTAAGACTATGAGAATCAATAACAAATCAAAAAAATAATTAATCACTCATTATGCAAGACGTTGAAAAAGAAAAACTGTCGGTGGAACTTCCCGAAAACGCCTTTAGAGAGCTAAAGGAAGGCGAGAAGTATGAGCCGATACTCCGTCCTGATAAGACCTATCCCGAAGTGACTCCCTATTCGGTGGGATTGGGACTTATAATGGCGGTGATTTTTAGTGCGGCGGCAGCTTATCTGGGCTTGAAGGTGGGCCAGGTGTTTGAGGCTGCCATACCTATTGCAATCATTGCAGTGGGTCTGTCGAACGCCACAAAGCGCAAGAATGCGCTTGGCGAGAATGTGCTTGTTCAGTCGATAGGCGCATCGTCGGGTATTGTGGTGGCAGGTGCTATCTTCACATTGCCGGCACTTTACATCCTCAAGGCTAAGTATCCCGAAATTGCGGTATCTTTCCTTGAAATCTTCTTGAGTTCGCTGCTTGGTGGTGTGCTTGGTATATTGTTCTTTATACCATTCCGCAAATACTTTGTTAGCGACATGCATGGCAAGTTCCCATTCCCCGAAGCCACAGCCACCACACAGGTGCTCGTGTCGGGCGAGAAGGGCGGCGACCAAGCTAAGCCATTGATTATAGCAGGTATTATAGGTGGTCTCTACGACTTCGCGCTATCTACATTCGGATGGTGGAGCGAGGTGCTATCTACTCGAGCCATTCCTGCGCTTAACGCCTTGGCCGACAAGACTAAGATGGTGTTCAGCATCAACACTGGTTCGGCAGTTCTCGGTTTGGGCTTTATTGTGGGCTTGAAATATAGCTTTATCATCTTTGCAGGTAGTGCGTTCATCTGGTGGATAATAGTTCCAATCATGGGCATGAATCCGATGTATGAGAATGTGTCGCCAGAAACCATTTTCAGCAGTCAGGCGCGCTTTATCGGTATCGGCGGTATCGCCATGAGCGGCGTGATAGGCATTATCAAGTCGTGGGGCATCATTAAGAATGCAGTAGGCTTGGCATGCAAGGAAATAGGCGGCAAGAGCGGCGAAGTGAAGGTGGTGCCACGCAACCAGCGCGACATCTCGATGAAGGTGCTTGCATTCTCGATAATCGCAGCATTGCTTGTGGTGTTTGTGTTCTTCTACACGGGCGTTATCCACAATTTGCTCCAGACGGTGGTGGCATTCTTTGTGGTTACCATTATAGCATTCTTGTTTACCACAGTGGCAGCCAATGCCATAGCTATCGTGGGATCTAATCCAGTGTCGGGTATGACCCTTATGACCCTCATCATTGCTTCGGGCGTGTTTGTAGCTATAGGACTTCGCGGATCGTCGGGCATCATGGCATCGATGGTTATCGGTGGCGTGGTTTGTACAGCGCTTTCGATGGCAGGCGGTATGGTTACCGATATGAAGATAGGTTACTGGATAGGCAACACTCCAGCTAAGCAGCAGACATGGAAATTTGTGGGAACACTTGTTTCGGCAGCTACAGTGGGTGGTGTGATGATGATAATGAACGATGTGTATGGTTTCGTGGGCGAAAATGCCCTTGTAGCACCACAAGCCAACGCCATGGCAGCCGTAATCGACCCATTGATGATGGGTGGCGAAACTCCATGGACACTCTACATAGTGGGAGCTATCTTTGCAGTGCTTCTCAACTGGCTCGGCGTTCCTGCCCTTGCATTCTCGTTGGGTATGTTCATTCCTATGTTCTTGAATGTGCCTCTACTTGTGGGCGGTGCTATCAACTGGTTTGTAAGCAGCCGTTCGAAGAACAAGGACGTTAATGATGCACGCAGTGAGCGTGGCACACTCATCGCCTCGGGTTTCATTGCCGGCGGCGCATTGATGGGCGTGGTGAGCGCAGGCTTGCGTTTCTTCGGCGTAGAATTTGAATGTTCGTTCGGCGACGATCTCAAGAACGTGCTTGCCGTAGTGGCTTATGCTGCAATCTGCATCTATCTGATTATGGCATGCCTCAAGGCAAAGAAGGACTAATAGAACGTAGATAAATAAAGTCAAAATCCCCATATCGCTGCTGCGGTGTGGGGATTTTTTTGTCTAAATGTCGTCATATGCTTAATAATGTAGCGGGAATTAGTCGTTAAGATCAACGAAATCGAGGTGCTGGAACCGCTGAATGTAGCGCAGGGCATAGATTAGGTTGGTCTGTGTTTCGGGCGAGAGGCGGTAGTTTATCATCCGGGCATCGATGTTGCTGCGAAATTCCTCTGTGCCGTTGTACGAATTGTTGAAGAAAGGCGTAAGTTCGCTTTCTGAAATCTCGGGAGTGACGATTAGGAAGAAGAATTGTGGTTTTCCGCCTCTAATGAGTTCTCGCACAAACATGAGCGGCACCACTTGCACCACCGTTTCGGGCAGCGATTTGCTGTCGAGATACTGCTTGTAGCCAGTCTCTTGATAGAATTCGCGAGTAATCTCCGAGCTGGCATATTCTTCGAGCGTTTCGCAGGTGAAGGTGTCGTCGTCGGGCACCTCAACCACACCGCTCACGGTGCCAAGCATATCGTAGTACACGCCCGTCTGCTTGCGGCGAGGGCGCAGAAACACCTGGTGGCGCGATTTTTTGTCGCCTTTGCGGCAAGGAGTTACCCAAATAGCCGACACACCGATGGTGTTGGCAAGCACCGACTCCTCGAGCGGACGCAGCTGCTTGCTTGCCGACAAATCCTCGGTGCGCATGCTCATGCCGAGCCCTATGGGAAGGTCTAATGTGAGATTGGTGCGCACTTGGTCGTGATAGCCAGCGCGTTGCAGCACACATTCGTAGGTGCGGTCGCCGGTGGCGGTGAGCGACTTCAATCGCAGAGCAGGACCATTGGTGGTCTTGGGCCGCTCGCGCAGAAATTCGTCGAAATTGGGCTGGGTGAGAGCCATATAGCGTTCGCCGAGGTCGAATCGGCTCTCAATTTTGCCGCCTTTAATCATGGTGCGCGCATCGGGATGGGCAATATAGTCGATAATTTCCTTGTAGGGAAGGTCTAATTCCTTGATATTCTTGCCGATTTTCAGTTTCACCTGTGCCACATCGTTGGAGTAGAAGTCTTTGCTCAGAGCAGCGGCATAATTGATAAACTGACTTTCGCCGAGCGGTTCAAACACATTCTTTTGAAGAATTTTTGCGGCAAACGACAGCGGATAGAAGAAAGTGTGCCGAGTGTATTCGTTCATATACTTGCCGCTGTGTCGCCAAATGCGCTGAAAATAACGGTTTGCCACAAACAATCCGCCCAGTATGGCAAATATGCTCGCCAATGCTCCAATTATCTCGATTATCGTTCTGAAGTCCATATTGTGTATCTCGCTAAATGGTGAAAAACTAAGTTTAGTTTCGTGCCGCTAATATTCGTGGCGGCTGGTCACGAAGGCAAAAGTAGCAATTATCTCTGATTTGCGCAAAATGAAGCGTTACTTTGCGAGCAAATTTTGAAAACAGCGGCGAGGGCGCAATATTTGCGGCACGCGGATTGCTGCGATAAGGACGAAGATGATTATATTTGCAGAAATTAAATCGAGCTATGGCAACTACAGCACCCGACATAGATAAATCTACTCGCGAAGAACGATTGGAGTTTGTGAGGCGGCGATTTCGCTGCATCGCCAACTGCGAGACCTGCGGCAACTGCGCCTTTCTGCGCGGACGTGACGCCGAGGATGTGTATGCCGAATACATTGAAGGCAGAATGTCGTTTGTCGAAGCCTCAATGTCCCATCGCGGCATGAAAAACAAGTGAGGGAGTAAATTGTTAATATTATAAATGTTATGAAAAGATTGTTTTTGATATTATTAGTATGCCTTGCCACTATAGGTGTGGAGGCTGAGGCACAGAGAAAAAACGGCATTGCCATTAGTGAAGAAATCGATGCAGAAGCCCGGCGAGCCACTCGCGCTATGCCCCTTCGCGACCGCGTGGCGCAACTGATGATGCCAGTGGTGAAGATGTTCGACATGGATTCGGCTCGAATACAGATAGATGAGTATATAGGGCGCCAGCACGTGGGCGGAATATTGTTCTACAAAGGGGAGTGTGCAGAGCAAATCGAACTCTATAACCGAGCTTCGGCAATAGCCAATCATCCCATAATGGTGGCGATAGATGGCGAGTGGGGCTTGAATATGCGACTGCGCCGCACGCCTCGTTTTCCTGTGAATATGGCATTAGGAGCAGTGCAGAACCTCGACCTGATTCGTGCCTATGGCGAGGAGATGGGTCGCCAATGCCGCCGAATGGGCATTAATGTGAATTTCGCTCCAAGCGTGGACGTGAACAGCAATCCACTCAACCCGGTTATAGGACGAAGGGCATATGGCGACGATAAACTTAAGGTTGCCGAACGCGCCATAGCGTATTCGTCGGGACTTGAGGCTGCAGGTGTGCTGTCGTGCGCCAAGCATTTCCCCGGACATGGCGATACAAGCCAAGATTCGCACAAAACCCTGCCTAAGGTAGGCCGAAAGCGTGCCGATGTGTTCGACATCGACCTTTACCCCTTTCGACGCTACATCGAGGCGGGACTTGGCAGCGTGATGGTGGCACACCTTAATGTGCCTGCACTCGACAGCGTGACTGGACTGAGCACATCGCTTTCGCCACTGATTGTGAATGGATTGCTGCGCGGCGAGATGGGTTTTGGTGGACTGGTGTTTACCGATGCGCTCGATATGAAGGGCGTGGCGAAATTCGATGATGTGTGCGTGAAAGCGCTCCTTGCCGGAAACGATGTGCTTGTGATGCCGGTGAATGTGGCAAAGAGCATCGATAGCGTGATGGCGGCACTCGCCGATGGCAGAATCGACGAAGATTGCATCAATCGCCACTGCCAGCGCGTGATGGCGTATAAGTTGGCGCAAAAACTTGACAAAAAACCTATTAGCGTTGCGAATATACTCGGGGATTTGAATTCCGAATATTGTGATAGCCTGATTTCGCAGCTTGCCGAGCAGTCGGTTACGCTCGTCAGCGACCGACTCGGAAGGGCAGGTAAAGTGGCTGCAAAGCGGTCCACTCTGGTAGCCCTCGGCGATGATGAGAATCTGCGTTATATGTCGCTTGGCGACACATTGGTGACTACCCGCGAGTTTTACCGATATATCGACAAAAATTTCGGTAAGGTGGTGAGCTACAACAGCAAATCGGCGAAATTGCCTAAGTTGGGTAAACACGAAAGCGTGGTGGTGGAGGTGTTCAGCGCCAAGCAACGCTATATCGATGCCTTGGCAGCCATCACAGCTCGATGCAGCAACGTGACGGTGGTGTTTTACGTAAATCCTTACGAGATGTTGCAGTTTAAGCAGTCGTTGCATCTCGAAAGCAACACTGTGGTGTGTGCCTACGAGGACACTTATCACGCTCAGAGAGCTGCCCAATGGGCACTGCAGGGAAAGATTGACTTCCGAGGCGAGATGCCCGTGAAGATTTCGCTCGAATGATGCCGTGTTGCGCTGATGCAAAATCGGAGAAATCGTTTAAAATAATTGCCAAAAATTATTATCTTTGCGCTGAAATGGCACGGACGGAGTTGACCGATACGAATGCCATCGGCAAGAGAGATGTATTAACTTTAAAGACTAAACACGATGAGAAAATCTATAAAAAATGTGATAATAGTATCGGCAATGATGATGTCGCCAGAAATGGCAGTGTCGGGCAATAGGGCAATGGTGCCGCCCATTGAGACTGAGGCGTTTGCGTCTATTCCTACCTATTCGGGCGATGATATGGAGTTTAGCATCGACGGCCCGCTGTATAAATTCTGCTTGTGGTCGCCAATGGCTCAGGCTGTGCGACTGAAAATATATAACGAAGGCGTGGGCGGAAAACCCATTCACATCTATGAGATGGAGGGCGATGCAAGCACGGGAGTTTGGCGAATGTCAACTTCTACACCGCTGATGAACAAGTTTTATACCTTTCAAATCAAATATAATGGCACTTGGCTCGACGAGACGCCCGGCGTGTGGGCTAAGGCGCTTGGCGTAAACGGCGTTCGCGCTGCCATCATAGATATGCCCACCACCAATCCTAAGGGTTGGCTCGAGGATCACGGTCCTGAGGTGAAGCATTTTACCGATGTGGTGCTCTATGAAATGCACCATCGCGACTTCTCGATGCATCTCAATTCTGGAATCGCCAACAAGGGCAAATTTGTGGCAATGCTCGAAAATGGCACGCTGAGCCTTAACGGTCAAAAGACCGGTATCGACCACCTGAAAGAGCTTGGCATTACGCATGTGCATATACTTCCGTCGTTCGACTATAACAGCGTTGACGAGAGCAATTTGGCAAGCAATCAATACAACTGGGGCTATGACCCAATCAACTATAATACGCCCGACGGATCGTATTCGACCAATCCCGTTGACCCATACACCCGCATACGCGAGATGAAGCTGATGGTGCAGGCGCTGCATAATGCCGGCATAGGCGTGGTGATGGACGTGGTGTATAATCACACAGGCGTTACTCAAGGCAGCAATTTCGAACTCACTGCTCCGGGATATTACTATCGCCATCGCCGCGACGGATCGTTTAGCGACGCATCGGGCTGCGGCAATGAGACTGCCAGCGAGCGCCAGATGATGCACGACTTCATAGTGAAATCGGTGTGCTATTGGGCTAAGGAGTATCATATCGATGGTTTCCGCTTCGACCTGATGGCAATTCACGACATAGCCACCATGAATGATGTGGTGAAGGCCTTGAAGGCTATCAATCCTTCGGCTTTCGTCTACGGCGAAGGTTGGACTGCCGGCGACTCGCCACTGCCCGTGGAGCAGCGTGCTTTGAAGGTGAATGTGGCTAAGATGCAAGGCGTGGCTGTGTTCAGCGACGACATTCGCGATGCCGTTAAGGGCCATTATGCCAACGAACTCGACCCCGGATTTGCAAGCGGAAAGGCTGGCAACGAGGAGACTGTGAAAATAGGCATTGTGGCTTCTACTGCCCATCCGCAAGTTGATTATTCAAAGGGTAACAACGCAAAGAGCGCCTATGCTACCTCGCCCGAACAGATAGTGAACTATGTGTCGTGCCACGACGACCTATGCCTGACCGATAAGCTTGCGATATCGATGCCCGGCAGCACCGAAGCCGATAGAATTAGGGCTGCAAAGTTGGCGCAAACCATCGTATTCACCTCGCAGGGAACACCCTTTATTTTCGCTGGCGAAGAGGTGTTTAGAAGTAAGAAAGGCGTTCATAACAGCTATAAATCGCCCGACGACATCA
>CALZAF010000056.1 GCA_945612775.1 uncultured bacterium
TGCCTTCTACGGTAAGTTCTTCATCGAGCTGAATCATACCCACGGTGCGATTCTTAGGATTAACCATAAGGGTAGCATCGTAAGTAGCATAAGTGGTCTTATTGTTTACATATACAGTTACGTCATCGCCATAAACTGGTTCGCTAAATTCTACCATGATTTGGCTGAGCGATTCAACGGTGCTTTCGTTTGCTGGGTCGGTAGCAGTGATGGTAATCACTTCTTGAGGAGCGCTAAGCACTGTGTAGTTTAGGCGAACTATCTCGCTTTGAGTTTCCATGCCGAAGCCTTCGCCGCAGTTGTAGATAGAGTCTTGAAGAACCACGGTGTACTTACCCGACTTGGTGATAGGCTCGTTGAGAACGATAGCAAATCCGTTAGGAAGGTCATCGTTGATTGTACAATCGGTAACCTTTTCGTTGCTTTCGTTTTCAACCCATACGAAGCGGTCGTCGCGGCGTGTTGGTGAGATGGCTTCAGAGTAAGCATCGGCGCCTTCCTTAGTGGTGCAGTTGATGCGGCTGAGTTCGGCTACTGTAGAACCTACAAGAGGATCGGTAGCGAAGTCGTAGGCAGCATAAAGTGCGCTAAGGGTGAAGTTAACTTCGTAGCCAGGCATATATCGACCGTACTTAGCAGCTTGGTCGATGTATTCTTGGTTAACTACGGTGAAGTAGTTGACATATACGTTGTATTTGTGGGTGTCCTTGAGTGCCTCGGTAGGAGTGATAACCGCAGTCTTGCTGTCGGCAGCATCTACTTCGATAGTGGCAGGAATAGTCTTATTAGAAGTAACGTCAGTGAAAGAAACCAATATTGCAGGAGCATCAACGGTGTTGATTACCACGTCGGCGTCGAAAGTAAGAGTAATCTTGTCGAGCGAAGAAACTATTTCGCCTTCCTTAACAGAAACAGCCACTGGCTTAAGGTCGCCGACAAGTTCTGGACCTGGGTTGTACTTAACATTGAAATCGTGTTCGTAACCGTCGGCTGAAACTTGGTCGATAAACGAGATGCGAATGTTCTTGCCAGCTACAATTTCGTCGGTTAGAGGAATGGTGTATTCGATACCGTTGTTACCGATTGCTTCAGATGTGATGCCTTCGGTGATGTCTGTTTGGTATTTAATGTCGTCTTGAGTTTGATAGCTAACGCGTACGCCACCGAAAGTGAGAGCATTCTTGTCGGAGAAATAAACCTTGAAGAATTTGTCGGTGAGGGTAGCGCCGTCGGCTGGAGTAAATTCAGCCTGGATGTCGCTGCGGTATTCTCTATATGGCAAACCGAATGTAACAGAGCCATAGTTGCCCTGAGTTTCATTGAAGCTGCTTGTTCCGTCAGCCATGAGGATGTTGCTCACCTTAACGGTGATGTCGCTCCACTTCATAGTTAGACCCATAGCCTCGTAAGAGCGGAGCTTGCCGGTGAAGTCAATGTAAAGCTTCTTGCCATCTATTGTAATCTTGTCAGATTCAATCTTTTCTTCATAAGCATCGCCAAGCTCAGCGTTACCTATCTGAATGAGTGCAGTAGCAGTTTGACCATTTTCCTTGGTCATGAGGTCGTAGTCGAATTCAAGAACTGCAATACCGCGTTCGTCGCCAGGAATCCAGTAAGAAAGGAATTCCTCGATACCAGTTGTAGAAAGGTGGTAGTGAGGCTTGGCTGGAGTGGTCCATTCGAGCACGAGAGTGCCGTCGGTGCCGTAGATGAGGTTTTCGTCGGCTTTAGCCTTAAGTCCTGTAATTTTGAGGCTCATTGCTTCGCCAGATTCGAAATAGCCAGCTTCCATCCATTCGGTTAGGGTTGGCTTGAGGGCATAGATGATTTTGCCAGAGTTGACGTCTTGACGAGTCTCAATTTCGGCAGTGTGGGTGCCTACGGTGAGAATAGCATTGTCGTCGGCGGTGGCAGGAAGGTTGAATTCAAGTTCTACTTGACCGTCGCGGCTGTCGGTGATGTTATACATCTTGCCCACTGGTTGCGACACGCTAAGGAGCTTAAGTTCGCTAACCTCGGTGTCCATAACTGCCATAAATACCCTGTCTCTGCTAAAACCTTTGCCTGAGCAAATGTAATAGGTTGTGCCTGCAGTTACGCTCGATGTGGTTTTCTTGCTGAAAGTTACATCGCCATCGGTGAAGCTTGCGTAAGCAAATTGCGAAATCTGTGAGCCAAAGTCCACATCAGTGCCATCGGCAGTGAGTGCAGTGTAAACGTGCATTACTTCGTCTTGCGACCAAATGGTGAGCACGCCGCTCTTCTCGGGAGTAAACTTGTATTCGGCAGTAACGCCGTAGATGTTTGCCTCGCCGTAGTGCACGCCAAGTTCAAGGTCTTTCCACTCAATCTGAGCTGAAGCCGAGAACGACGACACCATCAACATTGCTATCAGCATCCACATCTTTGTGAGGTGGCGATAGCTTGATGAAAGTAATTTTTTGTTCATATAGACTTTATTTGTAGGTTAATAATTTGGAAGCGGGATGCCGAGAAGCCTCGGCATCCGTTTTCCGTTGTTTTTATAGAATTATCTTTTGTGCTGCGACGCCCTCGTCGGTGGCTATTTTCACGATTACCACGCCGTGGTAGTCGCCGGTAGCTACCGATACGCTTTCGCTGCCTTGAGCCGAACCAATCAAGGCTCCGTTAGGCATGTAGAGCGATACTTCGATGTCGCCTTGAGCCGAAACTACCACCGAGCCATTAGCAATAGCCACTTTCACGCTGGTTTCATCGGCTGCAACGTCGTCGATGCCGGTGCT
This sequence comes from uncultured bacterium, assembly GCA_945612775.1. Lineage (GTDB taxonomy): Bacteria > Bacteroidota > Bacteroidia > Bacteroidales > Muribaculaceae > SFTJ01. The sequence continues at coordinate 2,766 of CALZAF010000056.1, forward strand.
TACGAGCTGGCTAAATGGCACTGTTACTGCATTGAGCATTTCGCCGGTGTTGCCGTCGATTATCATAAGCACTATCTTGCCGTTTTCGTGCACTGACACGTTTTCTGGATAGGCGAGGGTGAGATCTTGGGTGTATTTTTCGCCTGCAACCAACTTCTGAGGGAATCCGATGTTGCTGCCGGTGATGCTGCCCCAGTATATGCGGGCAACGTCGTTGTGAGTTACGCCCGAAGCGTTGGCTGAAGCATATTTTCCGCCCTTGCCCCAATCGCCGAGTGCCGGGTCATCTACGTTGTAGAAGTTGTTGACTTGCGAGTTGATAAGTCCATCCTCGAGAGCTATTGGGAACACGTTGATATATTGGTTCTTCATGTTGAGAGCCGATTCTATCTGCACGTTGAGCTTAATGTCGCGTGTGTCGGCGTCGATAGTGGCTTGAGGCACGCTGAGTTCGAGGTAAGTCAAGCGGTTCATTTCGGCAGCCACCATGTCTTGCCATAGGCCGTAGCCGTTGCTGAACACGATGTTACCATCGTCGTCGGTGCTGAGTGGTGACACTATCCAACCGTTGCGCTGAACCATACCCGAAGGTGCTGCATAGAGCCCGAGTGCGCTGCTATACGATTCGAGAGCGGTGTTGCTGTATGGGTCGCCTTGGTAGGTGTGCAGCGATATCGGGATAAAGCGGTCGCCGAAGAGCTTTTCGAGGTTCTCGATGGCTACGATGCCTTGAGGACAGTTAGGACATGTGGTACCTGTGTATTCTTCGAGCACTACGCGCTTCACTGGCTCGAATGTGAGGTCTTGAATTGATGCCTTAGCCACGTCGGTGTAGTCGTCGAGTTGAACGCCGATTGTGAAGTTATTTACTTCGCCCACGGTAAGCGGAAGCTTGTTGGTGAATTCGAAGCTTACTGCATCGTTCTTCTTGAGGGTGAGGCCTGTTGCGCTGTAGGTGTCGAGAGCATTGCCATTGGTATCGTTGAGTGTGAGTTTGACGCTTGTGTAAGTGTCGGTTTCGGAGTTGATTTTCACCGAACCGGCTATGGCGATGTTTTCCTTATTTACTACTACTGAGCTGCTTGAGAGCGACAATAGATACTTGAGGTTGCGCATTACCACGATGTTATCTACGAAAATCATGCTCTGGTCGTTGTTGTTGTTCCAGAATCCGATGTAGATCTTCTTGCCGTCGTATTTAGCGAGGTCGATTGCGTAGTGTTCCCATTCGCCTTCAATACCTTCCTCGGTTTCGCCTATGGTGAGGTCGTAGGTGATGATTTCGCCCTCTGCTTTCATGCGTTCGATAATCGACGATGTGAGCACATTGTAGTTTTCGCTACATTCCCAGATTACTATCTTGAGCTGGTCGTTCTTCAAGTCGAGATACTTCTGAGCATCGAAGGTGAGAGTGCAGAACGCATCAGGAACTGCGATTTGAGGTATTACCATCCAGTCGTCGCTCTGACCGGCAGGCGAGTACATCGAGGTAGATGAAGCGAAATAGTCGGCCGAAGTTTCGGTTTCGCGGGTCGAGAGGTTCCAAGGTTGATTGTCGGCATCGAAAGCGATAGCCACCATATCTTCGGTAGGCTCGTTGTGGTCGCCTTCGTAGCGAAGCATGCTTGTTATCGACTGGGCGAGTATGTTGAAGTTTTCGCTGAATAGAACGGCGTTGTCGGTGCTGACGGCGCGTTCGTAGGTGCCTATGTAGTTGATTTCAATCTTCTCGTTGGCGGTGTTTGCCGAACCAGAGATGTCGGTGAGCGAACCGGCTTCTACCACTACCTTGTAGTTAGCGCCTGCATATAGGTATTGAGTAGCTGCAGGGAGCAAACCCACAATCTTGGTGTCGGAAGTGTTGCTCACTACCGAGAGGCTTGCCACCTTGTTGTCGCCGTCTTCGGTGATTTCATATAACGAAGCGCTGGCGGTGTCGCTTACCTTAACATCCGATGTGAAAGTAAGCACAGGGAAGATGCTTGTGTTGTCGATTCGAGCCAATTCGGCATTTTCCTCTGGGAATACCGAAGCCAGCTCTACAGGCTTGTCGTCGCGGCCAACGAAACTGAGAGTGATGGTATTGTTCTTCTTATCCTTGTTGCCTGCAAGGCTGATAGAGCCTGCTGGAATCTCCACGGTGTAGGCCTTGCCATCTTCGAGGGCAGTTTCGCGGAATGTGACGATGAGCGAGTGGTTGTCGGTAGCAGTGAGGGCAAATCCCATAGAATTGCGCACCACGTTGCCGTTTTCGTCGCGAAGTATTGCGCTGTTAGAGCCACCAAGCACCGAAATCACTTGCGAGAAGCGAAGTGTGATGGTGCTAAGCCAGTGGAATTGAGTGCCTTGAGCTGGAACAGAAGAGAAATCTTGCAAGAGGTCGATGTTTTCGCAAGCTGCGTTGAGGCTCTCGGGCAAGATGGCGATGTAGCTTTCGCCAAGTGGCGAAACCATCGAGCCGATAGTAGTACCGTCGGCCGAACCAGCCCAAAGGGTGCCGGTGTAGTCGAATGCGGTGGTCTTGTAGAAGTCGATGCCGTAACGCTGGGTGGTGATGAGCGAGAATGGATACCAGATGCCCTTGCTGAGCACTTGCCACTCACGAAGAGGCGAGGTGGCTGGCGATGAAGCATACACGAGACCGCTGTCATCTACAAAACCTACGCGGAGGTCGTATTCCTCTACGCTGTTGTAGTTGCTGTAGGTCATAGTCTCGAGGTTGAGCAAGCACACATACAGGTTGTCGTTGACGTCGCGGATGGTGCCTGCGGCAAATTTGCCGTTAGGGCTGAGCACTGGAGCGCCTTCCATCATCAGATAGTCGGTAGGAGCGTTAGTACCGCCCTTGCCGAACTGTATGTAGCTTTCGTTGGTGCGGTCGTAGATGAAGGCGGTAGGGCGGATGCTCTGGTTGCCATAGATTACGATGTAGCGACCATCGGCTGAAATCTGAGTATAGGTCTCTTGGCGAGAGCTATAGTCTTGTGGCATAGTGGGAAGGCCATTGAGCACTACATTGCGCTTGGTGGTGAGGTCCCACATAATGCCGGTTGAGTTAGAACTGAACACATCGGCAGCATTGTCTTCGCCAAAACCTACGGCATATTTGCCGTCGGGGGTAACGCTGGTCACGTAGCCGCATTGCACCGTTAGAGGCACGATAAGTTTTGACCAAGTCTGGGTGCTGACGTTGAAAATGCCCGGTATGCCGAGGTAAGAACCGTCGTCGGTGAGCGATCCGTTGTAACCACCCACTGCGATGTTGCCATCGTCGGTAATGTCGTTAACGATGTAGATGCCAAGAGCTTCTTCGTCGCTTTGGCCTGCGGTCTTTACCACAGTTTCTTCTTCTGTGGCAAGGTTTACGATGCGAACAACGCTGTTTTTGCGCTGGTCGGAAGTAGCGCCTTTCACGATAGCCCACTTACCGTTGTCGGAGATGGTGTGCACTATCGTTTGATCTACGTTTTTCTGCAGGATGAATTTTGGTGTACCTACAGTCTGTGCCGTGGCATATATTACGCTTAGGCACAAGAGTAGCATAAAATTACGTATTTTCATTTTATTCTCGTGTTTGGTGTTTGTCGCTTAGAATACAACCTTCTTTGTAGCCACTTTGCCGTTGGCATATACGTTGCGCTCGATGTAGATGCCATTTTCGGGAGCTTCTACGCGGCAACCTGCCATGTTGTAATATTCGGTAGCTACTGGGTTGTCGATGGTTACGTCGTCGATGCCCGTTTCGCCGTAAACGTAGTTAACGGTTACTGTAGGACCTTGGGCTGCAACCTGATAAGTTGGGTTAACTTTGTCTTCTGTCTCGCCGGTTGCGGTGCATACGTTAGCCTTATAAACCACTGTGGTGGTGCCTTCGGCTGTGAAATACCATTCGGCTTGAAGTGATGTCACAGAACCAGCTTTAAGGGCGTTAAGACCTATGATATTGCCCTTTGCGCTAAGGCGTGGGTAGGTTTGCTTACCAGTCTGATTGTCGCTAAGGCAAGTGCCGAAGAAGCATATGTCGTGGCGGCCGTTAGGCATCGCTGTTATTTCGTATTCGAGTTGCACGCGGCGGCCATTGGCTGCTACATTCTTTATAGCCAAGCCGCTTGAGATGAATGGGTCGGAAAACTCATCATTAGGGTCGCCTTCAACAGTGTTTACAGTAATTACGGCATTGTCAGCCACTACGCCAGTTTCATTGCCATCGGCGTTGATGTAAACAAACTGAATGTCGGAAGCCGACTGTGCTGAGAGCGATGCTGCTCCGAAGCACAACATTGCAAGGATTGAGTAGATTTTTTTCATTGTTTTACGTTATAAGAGGTGTTTGTAATAAGTTATTTTTGTCACATTATTTGGTTAGAATCACTTTTTCGCCGTTGATGATGTAGATTTCGCCGTTTTGCATGGCATTTTCGCCTGCTATGCGTTGTCCGTTGAGGTTATAGATGCGCAGACTGCCGCTGTTAGGACTGTCGGCGCTAATCGATTCGATGCCCGATGGCATATTGTTGGTGAAAGTGAACGATATGGTGCCGTCGGGGTTCTGAGTGATGCCGGTGATGTCCTTTTTCATAAGCATCGACCCGTCGGTGTTGGCATTTACGAGGGTAGCGGCTGGCTCTGATGTTGATGTGAGGCAGTCGTTGCCGCCGTAAGGGTAGAGGTCGCCTTTTACATCGTCGATGGTGCGTTGCCAAGAGTTGTCGGCGGCAAAGATGCCCATGCGCTCCTTTGTGGTGTTGATGTCGTTGGCGTTCCAAGCCTCTTCGCTATAATTGATGTGCGAAATCATCAGTCCTGCGGCATAGAGTCCTGCATCGCAACCGGTGAGTTGGCGATTTTCGAGTATATAATATTCGTCGGGGTGAGCATCGTTGTAGATAACGTAGGCTTCGCCGCCTTCCGATAGTGCCTTCATGCCCTCAATCTGAGTGCTGGTGGTGAGCGGTGTGAGGGTTTTCCATCCGCAGAACATGCGTTCGAAGGCTGTGTAACCTGCTGGCTGATAGCCTCCATCGAGGTAGTTGCCCATGTTCATGAGGTCCCAAACATAGGTGCCATAGTTGAGTGATGTTGCGCCGAATGCGGTGCCGCGGTCGTAGGTGTCGGGGAGACCGAAGCAGTGCGAAAATTCGTGGCAAATGGTGCCTATACCATCTATAGCGCCGCCTTCACCGAGTTCGCAGCTGCATGCAAATGTGTCGATGGTCACGCCGTCGAGTTCAAATGGCGCTTGGTCGGAACCTACGGAGTTGAGTGTGCCTTCTTGAGGCCAAATAAGGTCGGTGTCGTCGCCATTAACGTTCTGACCCTGACCTGCATAGAGCACAAACACCTGATCTACCTTGCCGTCGCCGTCCCAATCGTATTGCGAGAAATCGATGTCGGCATCGGCTTTAGCGCATGCGTGGTAGATGAGTTTGCCCAAGTGAATGTCGAGCATTGTGCCATTGTCCTCACCATAGTAGTTATAGGCGTTGCCGAGTTTGTAAGGTCCAGCCACGTCGAAGTTGAATTCAAATTTTCCTTCGCTTTGGGCGTAGAAGTAGTCATATACGCTGCTTTTGAATCCCACTTCGCTGTCGGAGAAGTTTTTCTCGTTGGCTACGCGGTTGTAGTAGGCTTGTGCATTCTCAATGCTGAATGTGGCTGCCGGAGTATTAGTGGCTGTGCGCTTAGGAAATTCTACAAGAATTATTAGTCCGCGCTTTTTGCCGGTGTATTTGCCTGGGTCGGCAGCAGCTGCGCGAGTGGCACGAGTGGCGTTGGCGAGTCGGCGAGCTGTGCGGCCTGATGCTTCGGTGGCTTCGAGGTCGATAAGCTCAAAATGGCTTCCCTCAGCGCTTGGGGCATAAGCCAAGCCGCTTTCGCTGAGCCAATAGTGGCAAAATTCGTCGCCACGGAGCTCGGCGCGTACTTGAGTGCCGTCGGCAAGGGTTATGGTGCGCCATTGTCCCGGTTTGGCTGGCACGGCATAGGCTGATGCACTGCAGAGAATGCCGAGTGCCAAGATTAAGTTTCTGGTAGTTAGTATTCTGTTAGTCATTTTTCTCTGTTTTTAGTGTTCGAAGTTTAATCGGCAGCTTTCAAAGGCACTTTCACCACTTGAAGCACTTCGTCGCTGTTGAATACGAACGCAACAATCGACATATTGTCGGCATTCCAATCCTCGGCGAGGGTGGTGGTGTAGGTTTTTTGTTCGGTGCTGCCCATAGCCACTTTTATGGCATCGCCGTCGCGGTCGTTGACCGATGCGCGGAACACGTGGTTGTGCACATATTCCATGTTGGTGCTGTTGTCGGCAAGTTTTTGTCGACTTACCACCTTGTCCTCGATGAGCCACACCTGAAGGCGTGTGCCTGAGTAGTCGCCCATGCTATTTACGCTTACATCTACGTCGAGTGTGCGCGAGTCAGCGTTGTAGGTGCTTATGGCGTCGATATTCACATATGATTTCTGAAGCAGCAGCTCGGTGGCAATCGATGCCCAGAGGTTGGAATTGGTGCTTACCACCTTGCGGTTGAAGTAGCCGCATGGCTGCTCCTGTATGTTGCGCTGGGTGGCGTAGTAATCGCCGGTTTCGGTGGTCAGCGGATAGTATTTGCCCGCTACGGTTTTGCCGAAAGGACCGCCGTAGATGCCCACAGCCACCACGGCGTCGCCAAATGCTTCGTGGAGCTCGTCGAGGCGAACCATTGCGTCGGGGCAGTTAGGACAGTTTTGCCCAGTAAAGTCCTCAATCAAAATGCATCGGCTTGCATCGGGCTCGATAACGCCGTCGTCGATAAATCGCTCGTCGTCGCTGATGTTGCTGCACGATGCGCACAGTGCTATTGCCGATAATGCTATTATGTTCTTTAGATTCATTATTTGCTAAATCTTAAGTGGTAATTATCTGTTCTTTTTTCGATGAATTAATGGCCTTCAGCTCGCCAATATTAGAAGTTGAAGTTATATGAAACCGTAAATCCCTTGCTTGCAGGAACATAACGGCAAACGCCGCCAGCGCAGTTAAATCCGGCGCGGGTGCGTCCGTAGCCCACTTGCAGGCGGTGAGCGCCGGCGTTGTAGGTCACGAAGCCTTGATAGTAGTGCGTATCGGTAACTCCGGTATTAATCATATCGGCTACTGTAATCATAAAGTGAGGCAGCACCGATAGCTCGAGGAGGGCATACATCCAGTCGCCGTCGTCCTGCTTGGTGTTGAGGTATTGCAGTTCGCCGCGCAGGGTGTAGGTCTTGTTGAAGCGATATTTGGCGTCAGCCACGAAGATATTGCTGTGAATCATGCCGCCTTCGCCTTCTACCACTGTCTTGTTGTAGTATTGGTTCATATACATCAAGTTGATCCAGAACGAGCGGCTTACGCGCTTAGAGAGCTGCACGTTGATGTCTTGATAATATTTTTCGTTGCCCCACTTCCAGAATGCCGAGCCGTAGCCGTCGCTGCCCATTGTGGTGCCGTCGCTGACGTGATTGTTGCGGTCGATGGCGTGCACGTGTGAGAAGTTAACCTTCACATCGGTGCCATATTTGCCGCCGAGCAGGGTGCCTCGCTTGAAGCGATAGCCCAATTCGGCTTGGTAAGCCCATTCGCCGTTAGGTTGCGTGGCGTAGGGGTATAACGCTGCCAAGGCATAGGTGTGCTCGAGCGTGAAAGCTGGCAGGTGGTTGATAAACGACGAAGTGCCGCTCACGGTGCGGCTGCTGCGGAACGACATATTGTCGCTGCGCTTAGCCTGAAGCAATACGCTGAGGCCGCTCTTAGAGTAGGATGTAGAGAGCATAGCCACGCTGCCTCGACGGTAGATGTAGGGGTAGTTCTTGTCGAAAATAGGGTCTTGGGTTTTCCAAGCATATTCGCCAAGCACGCTGAAGTTGCCGGCGTGCAGATTGGCGCGCACGTCGAAAGCGTTGACGAATTCAGGCACATTGAGCACATAGCGGTGAGGCACGCCGTCCTCGTTGGCCACCATGGTGATGTCGTTGTGATTTTTCTCGTATTTGTTCACCCACGAGAATCCCAAGGTTAGGTAAGCCCCGCGTTCGGCAAGGCTTTTAATCCACTTGTCTGTGTTGAGTTCGAGGTCGACACCGCTCACGAGGCTCTTGTTGAGGTCCCAATAGCGGCGTTGCTTGCCCGACAGCGCCTTTATGGTGATGCCATCCACTGGTTTCACTATCACGCGGCCGCCTATTAGGGCATTGTCCACGCCGAGGTTGCGCTCCTCGTAGGTTCGCAATATAAATCCCGAGCCGAATTGCTCGTAGAATGATCCCGCAGTGACGTCAATCTTGTCGTATTTCAGACGCAGATATGCGTGCATAAGGCCCCAACCTTTCATGTCGGCTTCATATCCGGGCAATGGATGGTCGAGGTATTCCACGCGTAGGCCTGCACCGAGGTGCTTATAGGCTGCCGATAGGTCGACATATGTGTTGGTTTTGCCCCAATCGCCGTCTTTCACGGCGCCAATTGATTCGTCGGTTTGTGGAATGAGGATGTCGCTTTGGATGCTACCATTTATAGCCACTTTTTCCTTCTGAACACCGTCTTGCCCCCAAGCTGAGGCAACGGCAACGCCAAGAAACACTGTGGCACAGATGTTTTCGTATCATTATTAAGTAGTAAGATGGGTTTAAAAAACGTATTTCGATGTTGTAAAAAAGCGTTTTATAGAGATTGCCGAATTGAGGTTATTTAAGCAATTCTCTCACTTTTTCTATCAGTTCTTCTTCAGCACCTTCTACATAGCCGCTGTGCTTATACACTATGTTTCCATCGCCGTCGCACACCATAACGTATGGCACGTTTTGTATGCCACAAGCGCGGCGAAAGTCGCCATTCGAGTCGAGCAGAACTTCATAGGTCCAACCGTGATTGTCGATTTGAGGCTTTACCTTATGGGCGTTCTGACCTTCATCAATCGATACGGCTACGATTTTCACACCAGTTTCCTCTTGCCATTCTTCATACACATCGCCTATGGCTGTGAGTTCGCGCATACATGGCTTGCACCATAGCGCAAAGAAGTCGATGATAAATGGTTTGCCATCATTTCTGATGGTATCGGTTTTTACGGTTTTGCCATTGATGTCCTTCAGTGTGACAGAAGGAATCTGAGCATTGGCAGCGCAACAGAAGCCTGCAATTACGGTTAATAATAATAACAATCGTTTCATTTGATATAAGTAATTAAATGCATTTAAAACCTTGGTAAGCATCAATTTATCGTTATGTCCAATTTCCAAGACTCGGCAGAGCGATAAATTCTAAAAAGAGCACATCGAGGTGCGGTACAAGCTAATTCATAACAACTGAAACCACTATCCTGCAGACTTCGATTAGTGAAACACCTGAATGCATAGCGGTTACAGCGCCAAAACAATTACGTTGCAAATAAAATTATATGAGATTTATATTCAATGCCGTGCTAAAATCGCATTTGGAAGCATTTTTAACTGAAAAATTATCATATTTGAAGATGTTTCGGCTGTGACATTCCTTTTTTACCACCGATTTTGCTATGAATTTGTAAATAATATATCCCCAGACCACTCTAGAGCAGCATTACGGCAGGAAAAAACAGAACAGGAATCGGGTAGATAAGTCCTGATTCCTGTTATAAATTATGCAAAAATAGAATTTTAGAGGGATGAATTACTCGATTCTATCAAATCTTGTTGCCGAGGGTGTAGGCTTCTTTTAGAGATGGGTGGTTCTTTATATCGCCTGGGGCGGATACTCCGCCGGCGAATACTGTTCCTTTCAACTGGGCGTTTTCGAAGCAGTCAATCCATCCGGTTAGGCCTGCTATGGCTCGCTGAGGAACTTCTGCTTCGTCCTCGGCTGCCGATGTGAGCATATAGATGTCGCGGAAATGGTAGCTCGATGTGTAAAGTGGATTGCCACGGTCGATTACCACCTTCATCTGGGCGCTCATCTCGTAATAATAGATAGGTGTGGCCCAGCAGATTACGTCGGCATCGTGCATTTTCTGAATGATTTCGCCCATATCGTCATTCTTGATAATGCATATTTTGCCGCCCTCGCCGCGGTTAAATTCTTCGGTGCGATTCTTTGTGGTGCATGCTAAGCAGCCTTTGCAGAATTGGATGTTTTTCTCGCGGATGGCGATTTTTTCTACTTCGTGTCCTGCATCTTTTGCACCACGCGCAAATTCGTCGGCAAGTGCGTCGGAATTGCTGTTGGCGCGTGGACTTGTGGAAATTACCAATACTTTACTCATATGTCAGTCTATGTTTTTTATATAATTGTAGTTATCGTTTCCATAGTTTTGAGGCAATGGTTACAAACTCTGTTTTGCCGTCGATGTAGTCGGCAAATGTTTCAATTGCCGATTTGCCGTTAGGCATATTGCAGCTGCCACAACCGCCGCAGGCTGGTGCTTTGCAGCTGAACCGATAGTGGATGAATGCTATGCGTTCTTCGCGTGTGGAGAATTCTATTTTGGGGGCTATCATGTCGGTTATAGGTATATTTCGTTGCTTTTTCGTGATGCGCAAGGCTTCTTAATCATCTGGGCAATAATGAAATGCATCACTTTGCCTATGCCTCTGGCTTTGATGGGGCATTCGGCAACGCATCGCATGCAAGATATGCATTTCTGCTTGTCGGTCTTGCGAATGTTGTGGGTGGAGATAGCTCCTACAGGACAATTTTTAGCGCAGATGCCGCAAGCATTGCAGTGGCGGTCGGCTGTGGGATGCGGACCTTCCATCGGTTTCTTGTAGGGGCGATTTCCGGGCACAGATGGCTCTGAGAGATTGCCGCTTGCTGCTTTTTGGGCAATCTTTTTGCCAAACTCTTGCAGAATAGTTTTATCGTCGGCATCGGGGCGGCCGTTGCCGTAATTGTTGATTATACTATGTTGCGCCACAGCGCCTATGGCGGCAATCACACGAAATCCCATAGCTTTGGCGGCGTCGTGCAGTTCGAGCAGTGCGTCGTCGTAGGCGCGGTTGCCATATACGGCCACTACCACGCAGCGTGCGCTATTGCTTTCTATCTGCTTGAGTCGTTGCAATGCCAATGCTGGCACTCGGCCGGCAAACACTGGCATGGCTATCACTGCCAAGTCGGCTGATGAGAGGTGTGGAAGCCGCAGATCGTCGGCTGCTACGCATAATTCGGTTGCTACACTTGCAGATGCTATACCTTTGCATATGCTTTCGCATACGCTTAGTGTGCCTCCCGTTGGGCTGAATGTGATTTGATGTAGATTCATTGTCGTTAATTGCTATTATATCATTAGTAGTATTCTGCCGCCTTCCTTGATAAACATCTCGGGATGGCGGCTTACGATGGCATACACCTGTGCGCTGCTCACGGGCTTGCCGTCTTTACGTTGGTGCAGACCTTGGCTATTGATGGCGTCGGCTATCTGGTCGGTGGTCATGCCTCCGTTGCGGCGCACCAAGGCATAGACTATGGCTTCTTCTATCTTCATATTTCCATATTTGCAATTATTAGTTGATGATGGCTACTTTTATGACTCCATCTCGTTTCTGCTCGAAGAGTTCGTAGGCTTCTGCTATC
>CALZAF010000057.1 GCA_945612775.1 uncultured bacterium
AAAGTAACCATTTAGGGCTGACTCCTGCAATAGGTGCCAGCCCTAATTTTTTAGAATCTAAAAAAGTTTAGCGGACAGTAATATTAAGAAAATCTCGAATCGCTGAAATTTGGATGTATATGGTTAAATCGATTCGAAAAATACCGCTAATTTCGTTTTTTATATTATTTTTGTACCACGTATAATTTTTACCAAATTCTTTTCAAACTATCTAGTTTTCTAATGAGCAGTAATAATAGAGTAATCTGGGCCGATCAAATAAAGGCATTCGCTATCTGGACAATGGTCATTGGTCATGTGGGATTGCAGAATCAAAGCATAATGGATTTAATTTTTATATTTCATGTTCCAGTGTTCTTTATAATTTCTGGATACTTTGATAAAGGAAAAGACATTTGCAAAGATATCGTTGTTAAAAACTTCAAGTCTCTATTGATACCCTATTTTTTCTTTTCCATAATTGCCTTTAGTTATTGTTGGGTTTCTCCATATTTGCATCCTGAACTCTACTATAATGGAACGATATATCAAACTTTTTTGAAGGCTTTCGTGGGATTATTTTTGATGGATGACATTTCTCGGAGCTTTGCATTTCTACCATTAGGGCCGGTATGGTTTTTAGTTTCGCTGTTTTGGACAAGGTTAATCTTTTCTGCTTGTGTGACATTATGGCGTACAAAAAGATGGATGCTAATCTTCATTATTGCAGCATGTATTCTCTCAGTATATTATAAATGGCCATCATTCTTTTCGATAGACTCGGCTTGTATGGCTTTCCCATTATATACTTTTGGTTATTGTATAAAGAAATATCGAGTGTTAGAACGGCTACATAACAAATCTGTGTGTATTTTAATTTCTATCATAGGTATATTATATACATATTTTATTGGATTGCAAAATGGAAGGGTAAACATGGATGCGACAAGTTTTGGTTCATCTGCAATTATGTTCTACGTCAATGCAATTGTTGCATCTGTTACACTTATAATATTTGCTAAAACTATTAATGTTCGCAGTACCATTATCGACAAAATAGGGGTTTCTACAATAACGATACTCGGAACACATATGGCGGTCATTATAGTTTTTAAAACGTTGGGGTCTATTATGTTTGCGTATAATCCATCTGCATTACCACTTTGGTACGCATTGACAACAAGCTTTGTCGCATTAATCATGGGATGTATTATTCATAGTTTTTTAACTAAAAGATTTCCTATTGCAATTGGTCGTTAACAGATGAAGAATATATACGCAGTATGTATTTGTGATATTAACACTCTGAATAAAAATTGCGGTTTTGTAGGTCCTTGTCAACATCTCCGAAGCTGATTGGCTTGGTGGGTTGGTGTACACCATACTGGTCACTGCACTCCCTTTGTATGGTGCTAATCATAAATCAGCCTCGCCGAGGCTGTGCCGCGGTTAGTTAATTTATGGTGTAGCGAAGGGTTAATCAAGAATCTTTGCGTTATACCGCCTTCTGCGGAGGCGGAAAAAAAGAAAGCGGTGCACTGATGGGGTGCATCGCTTTCGTTGATATTAGCCTTTTGATAAGGCTGTATGTGAGATTATTTAAATAGCGCTTTAATCTTGTGGCATATTTCGGTATTGAGTTGCTTGCCGATAAAGCGGTGGGCTTGTGGACCGTATGAAAATACTGGCACTGGCACTGGGGTGTGGTCGTTGGTGAGGAAGTAACCTACAACAGCGCCGGTGGCTTTGTCGCCGTCGATTAGCACCAAACCGCCTGTTTCGTGGTCGGCAGTAACGATGACGAGCGTTTCGCCGTTGGTGTCGGCAAATCGGAGGGCTTCGGCGATAGCTTTATCGAAACTCAATGTCTCGAGAATGCAGCCGGGGAAATATTGAGAGTGGCCTGCATAGTCGATTTTTGCGCCTTCTATCATCAAGAAAAATCCGTCCTTGCCAGCCGATTGGAGTTTTTCAATCGATTGTCGAGTGGTGCGAGCCAAGAGGTCGAGGTTGCTCACTTCGGCACCTTCGCCCATAGCCTCGTCGATGCAGATGGTTTTGCCTTTTTCGGTGTTGATTTCATCGATGCTGCGAATGAAGCGGTAGCCCTTCTTGTTGAGTTCGCCAATAAGGTCAACGCCATCGTTGCGCTTGGTAAACTCGTTGATGCCGCTACCTGCGAGCAGGGTGAGGTGTCCTTTTAGCAGGTCGCGAGTGATGATGTCGGCACTGTCGCGCTCGGTGTAGTGAGCGTAGAATGCAGCCGGAGTGGCGTCAGCCATATTGCCGAGGGTCACTACTCCTACAGCCTTGCCGCGGGCGTCGAAAAATTCCGACAGCGATTCGTTAGGCGTGCCGTCCTCGTTGGCAGAGATGTGACGATTGCTTGTGCTCACGCCAGTGGCGAGGGCGCTACCGCCTGCTGCCGAGTCGGTGGTAAATGCATCGGCTGAAGTGGTCTGCGAAAGTCCGAAATACTTCATGAGGAACATGGTGAGGCCGTCGTTAACGCGGTCGGTAGCCACCACTTCGTTGAGTCCCATGCCGTCGCCTATAAGCAGAATCACATTTTTCACTGGCTTGTCGGCTCCGTCGTTGAGGTATGTAGGAGTGTAGATGCTCTGACGCTCGGTGAGTTGCATCTTATCGTTCTTAAAACCAGAGAAACTGCGAGTAATCTTGTCGAGACGGTCGTTGCGAATCACGGTAGTGCTTTGGTCGGCGTGACTATCAGCCGAAATCACGTAATTCTTGGTGTTCCAACGGCTGAAGAACTCGGCGCACTGTGCAGGGTGGTCGGTATTGATGTAATCGATTCCCATATTTAGGAAAGTGTTCCAAGCAGTGATGCCGTCAGGAGCACCCCAGAAGCGGATTGGTTTGCCAAGGGCGTGCGCCTTGGCAATCACAGCTTCCACCTTAGCCTTTTCGGCGTTGATGAGCGTTCCCTTGCCGTTCCAGATGCTGTAGGCGCGGAAATTGACGCTGAACATAGCCACGCGCTTGAGTTGGCTCTCGGTGTAGTTGGCATTGATGTCGCCATCGAAGAGGATATATTCGGGATATTGGTCGAACTTATCGGGCGAAGGCTCATACTGACCGGTAACCACTATGCGACAAGCATTGCTGTTGCGTGCAGGGTCGAACACCTCGGGATAGCGCTTGATGAGCTTCACAAACTCCTTCATATATGCTTCGGTGTTGTTCGATTTGATTTCCACCATCAGTTGGAGTCCGGCGTCGGAGTCGGCATAAGGTTTGCCGCCGTTCATCTTGTAGAGTTCTACGATAGGATTAAGGTAGAAACGCTCGAAAGTGAAGTCAGGGCGAAGGTCTTCGAGGTCGTGGCCTATGAGCAGCTTGCCATCCTTAAAGAACATGTCGCACTCAATAGAATAGATATGCTGCGAATAAGCCTCATAGAAAGGCATGGTGCGCACATAGTCGTTGTGCGAGTGAAGCAGAGCAGGAAATTGGGCAAAAGCTCCGGTGGCACTTGCCAAAAGGGCTGCCACAGCCGCACTGCGGATGATATTCGAAATTTTCATGTTAGCTAACGAAATTTTTATGTGAGAATTAATAGTTATTTTTCAATAAATAGCATTTCGGGGGTAACAGGAGTCTCGTCGATGTTGGGAGTCTGGTAGCGCAGAAGCAGTTCTTGACCCATATAGTCCTCGAAATACTTAATCTCGATGCGGTGCAGGCCCTTTTCGAGAGCCACCTTGCCAACTACGAAATTGGCGCTATGGCTGCCATCGTTGTCGATAATCATGCGACCATCGATAAAGAGCTGTGCGCCATCGTCGCTGCGCAGGCGGAACTTATACACCGCCTTTTCGGGTGCATCGAATAGCGCGTGGAAGTCGTAGGCGAAGTGGTCGGCAGTATCGAATAGGTCGATACGGAAATTGTCGGTAGTGCCCTTGCGCAGAGGCTTGAGTTTAGCTATTTCGTTGCAGCTCTCTATGTTGCCCTCATAGTAGGTGTAGTTCACGCCATTTTTCACCTTCGGCGCTTTCACGGGAGCGAGATACTGCTGACTTTCTTCAATCGAAGTGATGCCCGACGGGCTGTGATAAATGGCTTCGCGACCCTTGGCAGTGGTAATCCAAGTGTCGAAGTGGCGCGAGCCCTCTTGCAGTTCCACTATACGAGCGCCGCGTTCGAGCTTGCCATAGGCATTCCAGCCGCTGCAGCGTCCGAATCCCAAAGTTACCTCAGAGCGGATGCCCACATAGTCGTTCATGTGATCGTGTCCGGCAAAAACGCCCACCATATTGCCCTTTTCGAGCATCGAGGCGAATAGACCCGAATTGATGCCCTTGCTGAAGCGTTCCTTGGCATTGCCGTAGGTGTCGGGCAGCCCCACCACATGGTCGGTCTCCATGAGAGGAATGTGGAAAAACGCCACCGAAGGCACAGGGTTGCCGCCGTTCTTGGCAGCAAAGCGGTCGCTCTCTCGACGATACCACTCTATCTGGTCGAAGTGAATCCAATCGTAATGTCCGAAGATGGTGTTGCTGGCGTAGTCGTTCGAGTCGATGAGATAAATCACATTCTGCACTCGGTCCGACCCGTCGGAGGCATATAGCGACACGGTCATATTGCCATAGCCGTGCACATGGTTGCCCTTAATGCCCACATAGTTAGGGCTATCGGTGAGCAGAGTGTAGATAGAATCTTTGCTCATAAATTCGCCGTCGTGGTTACCCATTGCCACCACGAATGGGATATTCTGCTTCTCGAAGAAAGCAATGATGCTCTTCCATCCCTTCAGTGCAGGGTGGTCGGTGACAATGTCGCCAGTAAGCACATTCAAGTCGGGGCGTTCGGTATCGATTACAGCCTGCAGACTCTGCAGAGTGCGTTGGCACGCCTCGATGCTGTCGTCGCACCAGTGAATGTCGGTGAACTGCGCTATCTTGAAGCGGCCGTCGTTGCCGAAAGCCATGCGGCGAGTGCTCTGAGCCGATGCTACGAGCGCCAGAGCAGCTATTGCCGCCACGAGTGTTATTCGTAATGATTTCATAGTCGATTATTAGTAAGTCTTGTTGCCGGGAGTAATCTCGATGGTCTTGCTCTTGCTGCCGTAGAACACCTTTAGGGTGAAAGGCACGTTAGAATCGACTGTGATTTGAGGTTCAGCCGATGCGTTGCTGCGCTTTGCTGCCTTGAGGGTGATGTTGCCCTCAGGACCGAACGGATAGCGCTCGATGCCGTTGGCTTCGGCGAGGTTGAGGTCCCATGTGATGGTGTTAGAAGGGTAGTCAGCACGGATGCCAATGATAAATTCTATAAACTCGGCGATAGGAGCCAAACCAGTCCAGCCAATAAAGTCCTTGCGAGCCATAAAGCCTTCGTTCATCGATTCAGGCGAATAGTATTCCCAGAAAGTGCCTGTCTTTTTATATACTTCGAACACCTGATGATAGTGATTCTTCACTATTTCGAGAGCTTCCTTCTTGTAGCCCTTCTTCCACAGACCGTCGATAATCATATAGTTGGTGCCAGGCCAGACGCCGCCTTGCCAGTAGCGGCCCTTTTCGTTGTATTTAGGGTCGTCGGCGCTTACCGAAGGCACCATGCCAGGGCGCTTGAACTCCTTAGGGTTGTTCAAGTGCTCCACGAGTCGCTTAATCTGTGCATCGCTGAGAATATCGCTCTGAAGAGCCCAGAATGCGCTTATGCCCTTGGTGCTGCATAGCGAGCCGTCGGCATATTGGTCGTAGAGGAAGCCAGTCTTTTCGTCCCAAAGGTTTTCTTGAACGTATTTCTTGAGCATTTTAGCCTCGTCCTCGAAATCCTCGATTTCTTGCCAACGCTCAATGTAGAAACCTATCTGAAGAAGTTGATAAGCAGTCATATACTGCTGCAAATTGGTATCGAGCCAAATCATGTGGCCGTGGCTGAATATGGGGTTGTATTCCTTCTTCACGCGAGGCATATTGTCCATGCCTGTGCCCCAACCGCTCGACCAATAGGTGCCGTTGCGCCAAGTGTGGTTCAGACGAAGCCACTTGTAGTAAGCCACAAGTGCAGGGAACGCCTTGTGCAGACGATCGAGGTTGCCAAACTGCTGATAATACACAAGTTCGCACCATGGAATCAAGTTAGGACCAGTGCTCACAGGGTCGTAGCGCTCGAAGCAATCGCTGCCGTCGGCATGAATCTCGCGGCAGATAAATCCGTCGGGGTGCTGCTTGGCGTAGAAGTTGTTAAGCGTGCCTTGGAAGTCGAAAAAGCGAGCTCCATAGCGCGAGAACATCAAGATAAACGCCGAGTCCCACATGAAGATGTTGCCATTGTAGGCAGTGTCGATGTATGGCACCACAAAACCCGAACCGGGAAGCGGGTTGCAGATGTTTTTCACGCCTATCTGCCAAGCCTTCCAGTACATATCTATTTCGGCTTGGTGGCCTTCCCATATAGGTGCAGGCAGCACTTGGCGAGCCTCCTCGAAGCTCTTGGGCAACTGCGTGGTGACGGGCTTGGCTGTGCGGAAATCGTTTTCAGCCACGAGAGCCTCTTTCACGTAGGTGTTTTTGTAGGGGATGCGATAGATGCTATCGTTGCCGCAGCTCTGCGCATGGCTTGCCGAGATGCCCATTGCAGCCACCAGAGCCATAAGGCTTGCTTTTATTGCAATTATTCGTGATTTTTGCATAGTGTTATATGTTTTTTTGCTGTTATTTCTTAGGTAAATAATATAGGCAGTCGGCGCTGATGGCTTTCATCTTGTTTTCCGATGGAATGCGCCATCCCCAACTGAGGTGTTCGCCCTCATAGTCGTCGAAATACTTGAGCGTGAAGCGGTGCAGACCCTTCTGGAGTGCGATAGTTCCGGTGGCGGTGACTGCTGCATGCGAGTCGTTGTTGTCCACCACAAGTTCGTCGTCGATAATGAGCACACTGCCGTCGTCCGAGCGGGTGAAGAAGGTGTAGATGCCGTCGCAAGGAGCCTTAATGAATCCGCTGAACACAAATGCGAAGTGGTCGGGCTTGGCAGCGCCGTCGATGCGCGGCTCGTCGAGCACGCCTGTGCTTACAGGGTTGCCCACAATGTCCTCAACCTTCAAGAATGGGCCTTCGAAATATTCGTAGGTCACGCCGTGCTTCAGCAGAGCCTCGTCGTTGCAGCTGAGCGTAGTGGCAGGTCGGTTGATGGCTTCGGTGGCGCGGATGCTCATCGTAGCGCTTGGCAGATAGCCCACCTTGAAGGCTTTAGCCTTGATGAGGGTGGTGCTGCTGATGGCAAGCGGTGCGGTGTAGAGCTCCGACTGCATGGTAGGTTCGGTGCCGTCAAGAGTGTAGCGGATTTCTGCGCCGTCGGTGGCAGAGCCTATTTCTACGTCGATAGTGCCGGTAAATAGGTTCAAGTCGCGCGAAACGTATGGAATCGACACCACATTCTGGCGAGTGAACGAGTAAGGCGCTGCACTTGCCTCAGTGCCCCAATCGGTAGGCTTGGCGCTGAGAGTGAATTTCAGCACGCCGCCTTGCATGAGTTGCTCGTGGGTGATATATGTGGTGTTGATGGCCTTGCCGTTGAGTTCAACCTTGGCTATGTAAGGAGTGGCATTGCTGTCGCCGCCTATTATGGTGAGGTTGCGGCCGTTGGCAAGGCGGATTGTAGCCTTGCGGAACAATGGAGTGCTGAGCACATATTCGCCCGAGGCTGGAGCCACAGCATAGAGTCCGAGGCTGCTCATGATATACCAAGCCGACATCTGACCGCAGTCCTCATTGCCGCAGAGTCCGTCGGGGGCAGTGCTGTAGAGCGTTTTAAGTACCTCAAGATTGCGCTCCTGAGTCTTCCAAGGTTGACCGATGTAAGAGTAAAGATAAGAGATGTGGTGACTTGGTTCGTTGCCGTGGGCGTATTGACCGATAAGTCCTGTGATATCCACCAAATCGGCAGGAGTGTCGCTCTGGGCTGTGTAAATAGAGTCGAGCGCAGCCACAAACTTCTCACGACCGCCGAAAAGTTGCTCCATGCCCTTCACATCGTGAGGCACGAAGAAGCGATATTGCCAAGCAGTGGCTTCGGTGTAGGCGTGACCCACTTCAAATGGGTTGAATGGACTTTGCCAATTACCGTCGGAGCGTTTGCCGCGGAAGAATCGGGTGGAACCGTCGAACACGTTGACATATTGCTGCGAACGCTTCATATATTGGTCGTGAACGTCGATGCGGCCAATGGCGCGGGCAAACTGCGCGATGCACCAGTCGTCGTAGGCATATTCAAGCAGGCACGACACCGATTCGCGTTTGCCGTTTTGAGGGATAAATCCATTTTTCACATAGTAATCGAGACCCTTGGTGCGGGTGTTGGCGGTGGCAATCATCGCCTCGAGCGCCTTGTTGACGTCGAAGTTGCGAATGCCCTTCAGATAGGCCTCGGCGAGCACAGCCACCGAGTGATAGCCAATCATACAGCCCGTTTCGCCCGACGAGAGTGGCCAAATAGGCAGCACCTTGTCGCACGAATAGCTGTTGAGCATCGAGTTATTGATGTTTCGCACCAGGTCGTGGTCGATGAGCGTCATCAGCGGATGCCAAGCGCGGAAGGTATCCCAGAGTGAGAGTGTGCTATATTCCTTGCAACCCTCGTCGAGTCGGCGAATCGACTGGTCGTGGGCGCGATACTCGCCATTGGCGTCGCTGGTGATGTTAGGCACCACCATGGCGTGATATAGGGCGGTGTAGAACACCTTTTTTGCATCTGCGTTCTTGTCGTCGATGGTGAAGCAAGAAAGCGCCTTTTCCCACTGCCGATTGGCTGCTTGGCGCACTCCATCGAAGTCGAATGTGTTGCCTGTGTCGTGAATCAAGTTTTGGCGGGCATTCTCGATGCTTACGGTAGAAAGACCCACTTTCACAGTCACCACGCGGCTGTCGAGGGCAAACGATGCCTGCACCTTGGTGCCTTCGGCTTTCTTGCCAGCAATGAGTTTGCCGTCGTTGTAGGCTGCGAAATCGCTTATATTGCAAGAAAATTGAGCCACGAAATAGATGTGCTGCTGATCTACGAACCCGAGGCTATTGCGCATGCCCACAATCTCGTTTGCGGCAGTCTGCTCAACCGATGCCTCATAGATTACCTCCTCGCCGGTGGTCCAAAGCATGTCGATAACCATCTTTGGCGATGCTTGTGCCGGATAAGTGTAGCGATGCACGCCGGCGTAGGTGGTGGCTGTGAGTTCGGCGCGGATGCCGTTGTCGAGTTTCACGCTATAATAGCCCGGACGAGCCACTTCGTTGGCGTGGCTGAACGGGGTGGGCTGATAGAGGTTGCCGGGCGTGCCCACGGTAACGTCGGGGTGGAAAAGCGCATCGGCAAAGTCGGCGCAACCCGTTCCGCTGAGGTGGTTGTGCGAGAATCCGTAGATTTGCGAGTCGCTGTAATGGTAGCCGCTGCAAGCGTCCCAGTCGCCGGTGCGAGTGTCGGGGCTGAGTTGCACTGCGCCGTGCGGCATGGTGGCTCCGGGATAGGTGTGCCCGTGGCCGCCAGTACCGATAAATGGATCGACGAAGTCGGTCACCGACTTTGCCGATGCGGCATTACCGGCAAACAGTGCCATTGCCAGCGAGGCTATGAATAATACTGTTTTTTTCATCAGAATTTTGCTGTCGTTTGTGTTATTATGCTTGATTTTAGATGTCATACCAGAGCCGAAGCGCCGTAGATGGCTACATCATCGAGCTCCGAAACGAATATCTTGAGCTTTTGCACCATATTTGGATACATAAATGTGCTGAGCGACTGCATCATAGGCTGTTCGAAGTGCTTGAACGCCTTGGCGATGCTTCCGCCGAACACTATGGCTTGTGGGTCGTAGGCGAGGAGAACGGCTTTCACCAGATTGCCCACATGAGAGCCAAATTCTTGCCAAATGGGCTGCACATCGGCGTTGCCAGCCGAGGCCTGCTGGGCTGCGTCTTTGCCGGTAGTGCCCTTGGTGACAAAGAATCCGCTGCTGCAATAGTGCTCATAGTCGCTATCGAGGTATGGGAGCGAGCAAACTTCGCCGGCGGCCGTGTTGCGGCCGCTATAGAGTTTGCCATCGAATATCAATCCGGCGCCCACACCAGTGCCGAGGGTGAGTCCCACCACATCCACATAGTCGCGAGCCGCGCCATACATCTTTTCGCCCAGTGCGAAGCAGTTGGCATCGTTGTTCACAGCCACTGGCACGCCAAATTCGCGTTCGAGTATGTCCTTGATGTGCACTTCCTTCCACGATGGAATGTTCATTACGTTATATACGATGCCTTTTTCCCAATCCACCACCGAAGGTACACCTATGCCGATGCCCTCGATAGTGTCGTCGGCAGCCACTTGGCGAATGAGGTCGATAATGGCTTGAGTCACCACGTCGGGGTCGGAGGTGTGAGGAGTTGGCACCTGAGCCTTGCGCACTATGCTGCAGCCGCTCACTGCGCCCACGCGGATATTAGTTCCGCCCAAGTCGATACCTATCTTCATGACCGTTTAGAATTGCAATGTGGCTACTTGAGGATTGTGGTCGCTGAGCAGTGCATCGGCATTTTCTTGAGGGATGTACACCTTAAGCACCTCGATGCTTGGAGTGGTGAAGATAAAGTCGATGATGCCGCGTTCTTCGGCAGGGAGTTTGCCGAAATCGTGCCAAGTGTAGTCGGCGCCTTCAACGGCTTTAGCCACCTTGCGCGAGTCGTTAAGCACAAATTCGTTGGTGGTGATGGTCTCGTAGGCATTGCTTGTGCTATCTACATTGAAGTCGCCGGTGAGGAATGCAGGACGGTCGCCCACGATTTCCTTAATCTTGCTTATGATGAGCAGCGCGCTTTCGCGGCGAGCCACTTCGCCCACGTGGTCGAAGTGAGTGTTTACTGCCATAAATATCTTGCCTGTGGCTTTGTCTTGCATTTTAGCCCAAGTGGCGATTCGGGTGCAAGCGGCGTCCCAGCCCTTCATACCCACGCTGTCTGGGTTTTCGCAAAGCCAGAAGTTGTTGCTGTCGAGAGCGTCGAATCGGTCGCGGAGGTAGAAAATGGCTGCATATTCGCCTTCGTCCTTGCCGTTGTCGCGAGCCACGCCCACCATGTCGTATTCTGGCAACAGTGCCTTGAGGTCGTCAACTTGATTTTGTAGGAGTTCTTGAGTGCCTACTATTTCCACCTTTTGGTCCTTGATGAATTGAGCTATGCGTTCCTTGCGATATTGCCAATTGTTGAGGCTGTCGTCAGGGTTGTCGTAACGCATGTTGAAGGTTGCCACGTTGATGGTGGTGAGTTCTGGTTGTTTTGAGCATCCTGCCAAGATGACGATGCTGAGTAGTGCTAATGCGAAATTTCTCATAATTAGAGATTTTGAGGTGTTGTTGGTTAATATTTTATTTGTTTTTTGTCGATGATGGTTAGCTTTGCGTAAAGTTACAAAATATCTGTCATTAAAGCATTGAGTTATTGCAAACTTTAGTTAAAAGGGCATATTAGAGGACAAAAGAGAGGAGAGGTGCGCCAACGCTATGGTTGACACACCTCTCCGATATTGACTATGGGCATATTATGTAGCCCAAGTTAGATGTAGCTGATTAATAGCCGTCGTTCTGATTCAACTTACCGCCAGCCTTTGTAATTTCAGCCGATGGGTAAGGGAATACCATGAAGTGAGCATCGTATTTGTTCTTAACCTTGTAGTCTTCGTATTGACCAACGGTGAACGCTGAGTTGATGTCACCACGGTTTTCGTAGTGGCGAACGCGTGGGCTTGCGTTGAGTTCTGCATCGGCAAGAGCCTTGATTTCGGCATTCGAAGAGCGGTTCCAGCGCTTCAAGTCGAACAAGTGGTCAGAGAACTCGAATGCAAGTTCGCAGCGACGTTCGTGGTAAAGGTCAGCCATAGTAGCTGTAGAGCCGATAGGCTCGAGCTTAGAACGAGTGCGCACGCGGTTGATGTCCTTAGCTGCTTCGCCTGGCTTGCCTGTCATGAGATAAGCTTCGGCACGGAGAAGCAAGCAGTCGGCAAAGCGCAACAATGGGAAGTTGATGCGAGCTGTTGGCCAGTCACCGTTAGGATTAACGTATTCCTTAGTCATATCCTTGTGCTTGAATGGGTCCATATACTTGTTGATCATGAAGCCTGATTCAACGTCAGAAGTTGAGTAGAACTGACGCAATTCGCCATTTAGATAGAATTCTTGGCCATATTCGAGGATGCTTCGAACGATACGGTCGTTGCCGGCACCGTCCTTGAGCATTTCTTCGTAGATATCGTAAGATGGCTTGTTTTGACCCCAGCCATTGTAGGCACCCCAACCCTTGTTTTCAAGGATTACGCCAGGGAATTCAGTTCCACCACCCGATGCACCGCCGTTGCTTGGGATAGTCCAGATGTATTCCTTAGTCCAGAAGTCGGCGAAATCTGATGAGAATACTTGAGCAAATGTGTCGGCGAGGTCGCGACCGTAGGTTTGTTCGAGTTCGTTAACGCATTTGATAACGTTATCCCATTGAGTAGCATCCCAAGTAGCCCAGTAAGCATAAGTCTTAGTCTTGTAACCTACAGCAGCAGCCTTGTGAGCGCGACCGCGGTCTTCAGCACCGTATTCTTCAAACTTTGGAAGGTTAGCCACAGCATTGTCGAGGTCTTCGATGATGAGGCGGTAGTTTTCCATTACGGTAGGTTGCTGTTCTGGAATAGAGTTGTCGTAACCGTTAGCGAAGTCTTCGTAGCGGCAGAAAGGCACACCTTGCTTGTCGGTACCGTAGCGGTAAGCGATGTAGAAATGTGAAAGTGCGCGCATGAAGTATGCTTCGCCGAGTGAACGCTTTTCTACAGCAGTGAGAGAAGCCTTCTTGGTGAGTTGCTCGATAATCCAGTTGGCGCGAGCAGTGGTGCGAGTGAGGCGTTCCCAAACCGAGCGGAGAGGGCTCTCATCGCCCGAGTAGTTGAAGGTAGCAAGGGCAGGATAACTGCGGGTACGACCCCAAACTACGTCGTTGGCGCCAGCTTGTTCCCAGAAAAATTCGCGACCGAAGCAGCCTTCCTGTTGAAGGTCGGCATAGAGCATTTCTACAGCATCGATTGCTTGTTGGTCGTTGGTGAAGTATGTGCCGGTGGTAGGTTGTCCTTCAGGTTGAGTGTTCAAGAAGTCAGAGCAAGACACTGAAGAAAGAGCCAAAGCCGACACAGCCAAACCTAAAATATATTTTTTCATAATACTTTTCAATTTGAATTATTATATGTTAAGAATTTCGCTGTCGATTAGTAAGTTAACTTAACGCCGAATGAGTAAACCTTAGATACAGGGTATTTCAAAGCATCCCAGCCACCACATTCTGGGTCCATACCAGAGTAGTTGGTGATGGTGAATAGGTTTTCACCGCTGAAGTAAACTGAAAGGTTGCTGCCGCGCATACCCAAGTGTGAGCACTTGCGAATGATGCGGGTCAAGTCGTAAGTTACGGTCAAGTTCTTCATACGCAAGTAGTCGGCGTCTTCAAGATACCATGTACTTGGAGTAGAGAAGTTGCTGTTCAAGTCGTTCTTCGA
Organism: uncultured bacterium; assembly: GCA_945612775.1. GTDB lineage: Bacteria > Bacteroidota > Bacteroidia > Bacteroidales > Muribaculaceae > SFTJ01. The sequence goes on from CALZAF010000057.1 coordinate 13,520, forward strand.
TAGGCGAGGAATGTCGCTGCCTGTGTTAGATGGGCTCCATGCGTTGAGGATGTCGGTAGAACGGTTGAAGTTACCTTCAACGTCGCTAAGGAGCATATACTTACCAGCATAGAATGCTTGTGCGCCACCTACGCCTTGGAACATAGCGCTAACCGAGAGGTCTTTCCAAGTGAAACCTGCGGTGAGTGAGTAAGTCCAGTCAGGAGTAGCATTGCCCATGTATTGACGGTCTTTGCTGTCGATCTTACCGTCGTTGTTGAAGTCTTCGAACTTCAAGTCGCCGGCTTGAGCGTTAGGTTGGATGCGGTTGCCGTCCTTGGTGTAAGCTTCTGCTTCTGCGTCGCTCTGGAAGATGCCAAGGCAGTTGATTAGGTAGTAAGAACCCAATGGCTTGCCTTCGGTGGTCTGATAGATGTAAGGAATGTTGCGGAAGCCGCCGCCACCGGTCCATACACCTGCTTCGCCTGTGCTGCTCTTTACGCCGATGTCGGTAACCTTATTTTCGTTGTACGAAAGGTTGGCTGTTACGAAGTACGACCAGTCCTTGTTAACCTTGTCACTCCAAGTTACTTGAGCTTCGAAACCGCGGTTGCGAACTTCACCCATGTTCACGAGCTGAGCGCTGATGCCGAGGTAGCCTGGCCAGTTCATTGATTGAGTTTGAATCAAGTTATATGTGCGCTTGTTGTAGTAGTCGAGAGCAACGCTGAGGCGGTTGTTCAAGAATGCTGCATC
>CALZAF010000058.1 GCA_945612775.1 uncultured bacterium
TTTAGCTGGGATCTCGATGCGTGTGTGGCTGTTAGGGCTAACGCCTATTCGCGCAGCTTTTTGAATTACCTTAAAAGATCCGAACCCGCCAATAGTCACTTTTTCTCCAGCGATAATGGCTTCAGCAATGATGTTAATAGCGGCTTCGATGGCAGCCTTAGCTTCCACTTTTTTCAGAGATGTCTGAGCCGCAGTGGCATTAATGATGTCGGTTTTGTTCATGATGATGATAAAATGTTAGTAGTAAGCATTAGTGATGAGCAAAATTAGCGAATTTGCCTTTTGTTGCCAAGTGTGTAGTCGAAAAAAATTATAAAAAAGTGCTGATTACGCAAAAAAATTAAAATAGTTGGGCATACAGGTCTGAAAACATAGTTATTTTGCGTATTTTTGTAAGTTAAACGAAAGGAAGCACAAATTATGCAAAATACAAGAGGCTCGTTTTGGGGTATGATACCCACGGTGACGAAAAATTTATTGATAATCAATGTTATTGTGTTTGTGGCGCAGTCGGTGCTGCCGAGGGTAGGGATAGCGATAGAGGACTATTTGTCGCTACACTACTATGCTTCAAGCAAATTCAATCTGGCACAGGTGGTGACATATATGTTTCTGCATGCCGATGTGTCGCACATATTCTTCAATATGTTCTCGCTATGGATGTTCGGGCGAATTCTCGAGCAGGTGATGGGCGGAAAGCGATTCCTGTTTTATTACATCTCGTGCGGCATAGGAGCAGCCTTGGCGCAAGAGGTGGTGTGGGAGCTCACATGGCGAAGCACATTCATTCCAGCGCTTGCGCAGCTCAATAACTTGCCAATAAGCGAGATGACAGCCATCGTTGACAAGGCTATAGCGCTCGGCGAGAATCTGCCGTTCCTCGACAATATGATTACTATCGGAGCCAGCGGTGGCGTGTTCGGCATATTGCTTGCATTCGGTATGCTCTTCCCCAATCTGCCACTCTACCTGATGTTTATCCCGGTGCCAATCAAGGCAAAATGGATGGTAATAGGCTATGGCGTGATAGAATTGCTATTTGGCATAACCGGCACCATGGACAGCGTGGCGCACTTTGCACACTTGGGCGGAATGCTCATAGGATTAGTGATATTGTTATTCTGGAAGAAAAAAGGACTATTTGGCGGTGGGTATTATTGATGAAATAAAATATAGATATCTCAGCGGCTCGCTGCTGATAAAGTTGATATTTATCAACGTAGGCATATTTTTGGCGGTTAAGTTAGCCACATTTGTGCTTATGCTGGTGGGCGTAGATACCTCGGTGGTGGCAATGCTTGTGGAGCTGCCCTCGTCGTGGGGAGCGGTGCTGATGCGTCCGTGGACACTGATAACCTATATGTTTATGCACGGCGACGTGTTGCACATATTCTTCAATATGCTGTGCCTCTACTGGATGGGAATGGTGTTTATGGAGTTCAACACCCCCAAGCAGCTTGTGGCGCTGTATGTGCTATCGGGCTTGATGGGCGCGGCGCTCTACCTCGTGGCTTATAATGCGTTGCCCGGATTTGCGGGCATCTCGGGCAGCCTTGTGGGCGCATCGGCATCGGTGCTCGGCGTGCTGGTGGCAGCATGTATGCGTGCGCCAAACTATCGCATCAATCTGCTATTTATAGGTCCGGTGGCCCTGAAATGGGTGGCGATAGTGATGGTGGTGCTCGGCGTGATAAGCTTCGACGGTAGCAATATGGGCGGACACATAGCCCATGCCGGAGGCGTGCTGATGGGCGTGATATATGCACTGCTGCTGCGTCACGGATTCGATATCACCAAGGGCATAAATAAGACTATAGATAGACTTAGCGACCTATTTGAACGCAAGCCCAAGCCTATGGGCCGTCCGATAGAAGGCAAACGCTATCATTATGCTGAGCCTAAATCGAGCGGCGATGCCAAGGCTCAAGATAAGAGCGACTTACGTTCGCAATATGTGACAAAAGAACAAGCCGAAGTGGATGCCATACTCGAAAAAATCAAGGTTAGCGGCTATGCGTCGCTCACCCAGGAAGAGAAGAAGCGAATATTCACAGCAGGCAAGAAAAACTGAACACGGAGTTTAACAAACGATTAATGGCGAAGAAAGGGAAAATATCGCTGGTGGGCGTAGTAGGCCACTTGGCAGGAAGAGTGGGAGTGGTGCTCACAGCATTGCTGGCAATAGTTATGCTTATGTCGGCATACGGCGGCTATGTGGATCCACGCAGCACATCAAAATTTGCCATGCTCAATCTGGGATTGCCTTATCTTGCCATACTCACTATGATTTCGGCAGTGGTGTGGCTCGTGCTGCGCCAGTGGCGTTATGCTCTTGTGCCGATAGCAGCAATAGCGGTGGCGTGGCCATCGATAAGCAAGGTGGTGCCGCTGAATGTGATAGGCAATCGCAGCCGAGGCGCCAAAACGCTGAAAGTGATGTCGCTCAACGCCAGATATTTCAGCTACAACGAAGATGCCAACGGCGACGGCTATCACGATTGCGTGATATTCCTGCTTGGGCAAGATGCCGATATAGTGGCGATTCAAGAAGGCCGCGCAGGCGAATTTCTGGCAAATCGCCCCACAGTGGGCAAGGACCTCTACGACCAGCTGCTCAAGAAATATCCTTATCACTCGTTCTGCGTGGAGGCAATGTCGATATTATCGCGATATCCCATCAAGGAAAGCCGGTATAAATGCCTTGCCGAGGACTCATCGAGCGAGGTGGTGTATAAGATAGATGTTGATGGCGAGGAATTAAATCTAATAAGTCTCCACCTGCAATCGATATACCTTGCTGCCGAAGATAAGGAGTTCTTTGTGAAGAATACCTCGTCGCGAAAGCTGCCCGATAAAGAGGTGATCGACACCTTCCGCCAGAGCATAGGTGCGAAATTGAGCCGCGCCTTTGCCAGCCGCGCCTCGCAAGCCGAATTTGTGCGCAGCCAGATGGACCAGCTCGGACCAAATCTGATAGTGTGCGGCGACTTCAACGACACGCCCACATCATGGGCGTATCGCACCATCTGCGGCAACGACATGAAGGACGCTTATGCCGAAAATTCATTCGGGTTTAAGATTACTTACCACGACAGCCACTTCTGGCTTACCATCGACCATATACTCTACCGCGGCAATCTGCGAGCAGTGGATTTTGATAGATATAACGTGAAAGTGAGCGACCATTATCCTATAATGGCAACATTTGAGATGGGAGAAAATTAGAATAATTTAAACAAATAATATAACCTAACAACAGAACTATGAAGAAGTTAATATTCACAATCACAGCCCTTTGCCTGTGCACAGCCGTGGCTATGGGCGCAAAAAAGACAAAAGTGAAAGAGCGTCAAAACCCATTCATGACGGAATACACTACACAGTTCCAGATTCCGCCATTCGACAAGATTACTTATGCTGACTATGTGCCAGCAGTGAAGGAAGGTATAGCGCAGCACAATGCTGAGATAGAAGCCATCATAGTGCGCCGCGACCGTCCAGACTTTGAGAACACAATCCTTGCCCTCGACAATTCAGGCAAGCTGCTCAACAAGGTTTGCTTAGTGTTCTACGCATTGAGCGAAAGCGATGGCACGCCCGAAATGGAGGAGATAGCAGCCGAAATCACGCCACTCATCACAGCACACAGCGATGAGGTGTCGATGAACCCGCTTCTTTTCCAAAAGGTTAAGGAAGTGTATGACAACAAGAAAATCTACAACCTTACCCGTGCCCAAGAACGCCTTCTCGACAAGACTTACAAGAGTTTTGTTAACAATGGCGCATTGCTTGGCGACGCCGAAAAGGAGGAAATGAAGAAGATTAACCAAGAACTCTCGGACGCACAATTACAATTCAACAGAAACTTGCAGAAGGAAAACAACAACACCGAAGTTGTGGTGGAAGATGCAGCGCAGTTGAGCGGACTTCCCGAAAGCACCATAGCCGAAGCAGCATCGCAGGCAGCATCGCGCGGCAAGGAAGGCAAGTGGGTGTTTACAGTGCATGCACCAAGCCGCTTGGCAGTGCTCAGCTATGCCGACAGCCGCGACCTTCGCGAGCGCATGTATAAGGCATATATGACTATCGGTGCCAAGGACAACGAATTTAACAACAGCGCCAATATCAACAAGATTCTTGCCCTTCGCGTAAGAAAAGCCAACCTGCTCGGCTATGAAACATACGCCGATATGCAGATGGATAAGGTGATGTCGAAGACAGTGGCAGCTGCCGAAGACCTCCTTTATAAGATTTGGGAACCAGCAAAGGCAAAGGCAGCCGAAGAAATAGCCGATATGCAGAAATATATCGACAATCACGGCGGAAACTTCAAACTTGCTGCTTGGGACTACTATTACTATGCCGAAAAGGTAAAAGCAGAGCGCTTCAACCTCAGCGACGACCAAGTTCGCCCATATTTCCAGCTCGAAAATGTGGTTAAGGGCTTGTTTACCTACTCAGGCAAGTTGTTTGGCATCACATTCAAGGAATTGCCAAAGGCACCAAAGTATAACCCAGAGGTAACCGTATATGAAGTAAAGGATGCCGAAGGCAAGCACGTGGCAGTGTTCATGACCGACTACTTCCCACGCGCTACCAAACGCCAAGGCGCATGGATGAGCGAATTCCAGAGCGCATATAACTACAATGGCGAAAACATTCGCCCAATCGTGTTCAACATCGGCAACTTCACCAAGCCAACCAAGGACATGCCATCGCTATTGACCATTGACGAAGTAGAGACCACGTTCCACGAATTTGGCCACGCATTGCAAGGCATGCTCACCCGAGCACAGTTCCGCGGCATAGCAGGCACAAATGTTGACCGCGATGCAGTGGAATTGCCATCGCAGTTCTCAGAGCACTGGAAGTTTGAGCCATGGTTGCTCAGCATCTATGCAAAGCACTATAAGACAGGCGAAGTGATACCAGAAGAATTGGTGAAGAAGCTCGAAGCATCATCGCGCTTCAATATGGGCTTCCGCACCACCGAACTTTGTGGCGCAGCATTGCTCGACATCGAATGGCACAAGATGAACTATGCAAAGGACATCGACGTGGCTAAGTTTGAACGCTCAGTAGCACGCCGCCTCGGTTTGCCAGAGGAAATTCAGTTCCGCTATCGCAGCTCTTACTTCAAGCACATCTTCGGCAGCGACCAATATGCATCGGGCTACTACACCTACCTATGGGCAGAAGTGCTTTCAGCCGATGCAGCATCGCTATTTGAAGAAAAAGGCATGTACGACCAAGAAGCAGCTCAAGCATACCTCAAGAACATACTTGAAGCCGGCGACAGCGAAGATGCAATGGTGCTCTACCAGCGTTTCCGCGGACGTGCTCCACAAGTTGAGGCATTGCTTAAGGACCGTGGCCTGAAGTAAAGAAATATCAGATGCAAAGCGCAGCAAAATGCGCTGATGCAGATTTGAAATATTGATATTAAGCCCCCGCAAGATAATCCCCATAGAGGCATCTGCGGGGGCTTACTGTGTGCCTATGCCAACAAAGCGCGGCAGCAAATGCCAAGGTGGAATAATGCCATAAAACCGCCAATAAGAGTGGCACATTACTAATATAAGCAAATTATTTTTTGGTGATTAGGCGTTTTTCAAGTATCTTTGCCGAACTAATTGAACACAATAAAGACAATGAAGAAATACATTTACGCCGCAATAGCGGCAATGTCGGCTGTCATGATGTCGTGTGGCAGCAGCAACGAGTTTAAAGTATCGGGAAACGTAGAAGGCGGAAGTGACAGCATAGCAATGGTGCTCGAGTCGGCAAGCAGCGGATACTGGTTTTTTGTAGATTCGGTGAAGGTGAAGAGCAACGGTGACTTCAGCGTAGCGCAGCCCGCGCCATCGGTGCCAGGCATCTATCGCTTGCGTATGGGCGAACAGTCGATTTATTTCCCTATCGATAGCCTCGACAACATCACAGTGAACACTAAGGTGGGCGAATTTGCCACTGCTTACACCCTGAGCGGTACACCAAACGCCGAACTTGCCATGGCAATCGACAAGAAGGCAATGGAATTGGCAAAGAGCGGCGACCAAGAAGCCATAGCAGCATGGAAGAAGGAGTTGGCACAAAAGATTCTTGCCGACCCAAGCGGCATCGTGGCTTACTATGTGATTAACAAGTATATAGGCGCACGCCCAGTGTTCGATCCAGCCGACGATTACGACTTGAAGATAATAGGAGCTGTGGCAAATGCCTACAACACCTTCCGTCCAACCGACCCACGTACACAATATCTGGTGAACCTATTGCTCGATGGTCAGCGTCGCATCCGCGCCGCCCGCAACACTCCGGCAAGTGAAGTTGTGGTGCAAGAAGTGCCTATTATAGAGATAGCGCTCGACGACAACCACGGCAAGATGCAGAAGTTGACCGAAGTGGCAAAGCAAGGCAAGGTGGTGCTACTGAGCTTCACTATGTACTCAGCAGAGTTCTCGCCAGCCTATAATAAGGAATTGGCCGACATCTACAAGCGCTATGCCGGCAACTTGGAAATCTTCCAGGTGAGCGTAGATCCCGATGAATTTGCATGGCGTCAATCGGCAGCAAATCTGCCATGGATAACCGTGCTCGACCCAGCAAGCATACAGTCGAAGAATTTGAGCGCATATAACGTTATGGTGCTTCCAACAGCATTTGTCATCGACCGCAACGGCGACATCGTAGAGCGCGTGGATGATATGACCAAGCTTGCTTCTACTGTGGCTAAGTATATCTGATAAAGTCCGTCAGAACCAGGATAACATAATTATCAAAACCAAATAGTAATTCAAGCAGAATTATCGTTATTCAGGATACGGCATTATGAAAATCGGTAATTTTACAATCACGCGACGCGACGTAAGTGATTATATGCTTCTCTTAGTGGGAGCAATGTTCTACACAGTGGGATGGGGTGCATTTATGCTGCCTTATCAGATAACCATAGGCGGAGTGGCAGGTGTGTCGAGTATCGTGTACTTTGTGGCCAATATTCCAGCCGACTATGTGTATTTTGTGATAAATGTCGTGCTAATGTTGTCGGCACTCAAGGTGCTTGGGTTTAGATTTATGCTCAAGACCATCTTCACCATAGTGGCGGTGACCTTGATGCTGCGCGGAGTGCAGATGCTGCTGATGCAGCCCGATGGCACATTGCTTCAGTTGATGGGACCATCCGAGAGTTTTATGGCGTGCATTTTGGGCTCGGTGCTTACGGGATTGGGGTTAGGCTTCATCTTTATGCACAACGGCAGTACGGGCGGTACCGACATCGTGGCAGCCATAGTGAATAAGTATCGCAGCGACGTGTCGCTGGGCAGGGTGCTCACCATTTGCGACATCGTGATAGTGTCGTCGTGCTACTTTATATTCTACGACTGGCGCCGCGTGGTGTTTGGGTTCTGCACACTCTTTGTGATGTATTATGTGATGGACTACTTTATGGAGCGCCAGCGCCATTCGGTACAGTTCTTCATCATCACCAAGAAGTATAACGAGATATCGCATGCCATCAACGAGCGCGTGGACCGCGGTTGCACATTGCTCACATCCGAAGGCAGCTACACCCACGAGGAAAGCAAGGTGGTGATGTGCATAGCGCGACGCTATGAGAGCGACCGCATATTCGAACTCATCAATGAAATCGACCCCAAGGCATTTGTGTCGATGAGTCGCGTGGTGGGCGTGTTTGGCGAAGGTTTTGCTAAGATTCAGACTCCAAAGCATAAGAAGAAATAGCTGCAAATGCCAGGCATAAGGTGCCTCAAGGCATTGGCAATAGGCAGGCTGAAGATATAGGCAATCGCACGGAAGGCAGTAGATGCAATCCGTGCGATTGTGGCTTATATTGGCGCGTGCGGCTTGGTAGGGTGGCATAAAATCCGTATCTTTGTAAGCCCTATGAATAGGATAAACGCAAATTAATAAGGAGAGATGAGAAAAACTATGATATATATATGTGTCGGGGTGGTGGCACTGCTGTGCACCATGTGCGGCAGCGGCGATAACGCCAATGGCGGCGCCAACCGTGCTGCCGTAAAGGGCGAACCCACCGCATGGCACGACACGCTAAGCAATAAGGCATCTACATTTGCGGCTCTCGAACCGATGGACCGCAAGATAAGCCGATTTATGGACAAATGGGACTTGCGCGGCATGTCGGTGGCTGTGACGCGCCACGATTCGCTGATTTTCGCCAAAGGTTATGGATGGAGCAATGCAGAGTTTGGCATACCATTAGAGGCAAATATGGTGATGCGCATAGCCTCATCATCGAAGTTAATAACCGCAGTGGCGGTGATGAAGCTCTGCGAAGAAGGTCGCCTGAGCCTCGATTCGAAGGTTTTCGGCGAGAAGGGGGTGCTCAACGACACCATTTATAGCAATGTTATCAGCGATGAACGGCTCTACGACCTCACCGTTGACCATCTGCTGGTGCATAAAGGTGGTTTCTCAGGCCGCGCCGGAGATCCAATGTTCAACATTAAGGACATTATGACCAGCAACGGACTGAGCGAAGCACCACGCGGAAGCGAGTTGGCCAGAGCAGTGCTGCGCCGCCGATTGGCAGCAGCGCCGGGCGAAATGCGCCGCTATAGCAATTTCGGCTATATGCTGCTCTCGCTCGTGGTGGAGAAAGTGGTGGGCAAGGACTATTGGGATTACGTGACTAGTGACCTGCTCGGCGATGTGTGCACTGGCGGATTTTATCCTGCAACCAATTATCTGAGTGAGCGTTACGACTGCGAGTCGCAATATTATGCCCCTGATACGGTGCTTGTGGAAGAATATAACGGCAGCGGCAAGATGGTGCCACGAGTGTATGGCGGCACCGATGTGTATGGGTTGATGGGCGCAGGCGGCTGGTTGGCTTCGGCGCCAGCCATAGCGCGACTTGTGGCAGTAATCGACGGAGATAGCCGCGTGCCCGACATATTGTCGGCATCGAGCATAGCCAAGATGACCGAATACGACGAAGAATGCCCAGCTTGTCGCGGCTGGAGCCATATCGAGAAAGATGGCAGTTGGATGCGTACCGGAACGCTCTATTCGGCACATTCTTTCGTGAAACATTTCCCCGATGGCGAATGTTGGGTGATAACCACCAATACCGGTGTGTGGATAGGGCACAACTTCGTGCGCCAGTTTGTGCAGCTGGTGGATATGCTGCGAGCCGATTACGGCGCAGTGATGCCCAAGCAGAATCTGTGGGAGTGATTTTTCTTTGCGGAGAGGACGAGATTTGAACTATTTGTAAAATAAAATATCACTACAGCTCAAATTCTACGTTATATCTATTGATAATTAGTGTATTATATCGCAAAGGCCGCAAACTAAAATATATTGGATTATCCTTGATTGTATGTAAAATTGTATGTAATTATGTATGGTTAAAATGTAGTATCACCAACAAACGCTCTATCATGGACAAATACAAGCACAGGATAAATTTCCGAATTGAAAAGAGAAAAGGCAAGACCGATTCCGATGAAATGCCTATTAACGCCGACATCACTTTCGGCGGTAAGCGGGTTTGGTACTATATTGGCTATCGACTTCAACCATCCAAATGGGATTCAGAAGCGCAAAGAGTCAAAAGGAATAATTTTAATGCGGATGGCGTATCTGCTTCTGATATCAACACCCGTATCGCAAAAGTCGAAGTAGCCATACATGAAGCTTTCAATCAGCTCGAACTGGAGGGTGAGGAAGTTTCTCCTGCCATAATCAAAGAAAAAGTCAAAGGAATACTTAACGAAGAAAAGTCTTCTCGACTTACTGTTGCAGAGGTGTATCAGATATTGATTGATGAAAGGGAAAAGGAGATTAAGGAAACTCCTGTAACTGCTCAGTGGAGCAAAGGAACACTCACAAAGCATAAGACTATGCTCCGCCATTTGAAGGATTTTAGAAGTGGTGTCTATTTTGAAGACATCAACGATGAATTTTTGGCGAAGTTTGAACTGGCTCTTATAGCCAAAGGGCTATCCAACAACTATACCCACAAGTCAATGATGGATATAAAGACATTCCTTAACTGGGCTACGAAGAAGGGGTATAACAAAAATAATGCCTATCAAGCATACCAGCAGCGTTTCCGTGACGAAACTAAAGCGGACAGCACGGTGAACCTATATGCTCTTACTCCCGAGGAACTGCAATCCATTTTGATTTTCCCCACTGGGAGAAAGGCTATAGACAGAACACGAAATGTGTTTGTATTCGCCTGTTACACCGGACTTAGGTTTTCTGATGTAATGAATCTACGGTGGTCTAATATTGACGGCGATATTCTTGATGTAATTTCAAAGAAGACCAACAAACGCCAGCGTTTTGCCCTTGCTAACGAGGCGATGATGATATTGTCCAAGTATCCCAAAGCTCCAGACGAGCCAGATCCCTATATCTTCCCATGGATTACAAACCAGAAATACAACGAGCAATTAAAAGTAGTCGGGAAGTTGGCTGGTATGACTGGAGACTGGATTGCAGAGAAGCAGAGTGGTCGCGCCAAGACACGGGAAGTGCGCCCGAAGTATGAGTTGCTTACATCGCATGTGGCTCGACGTACATTCGTAACTATGTGCCTACGCAAAGGCATGTCGCCGGAGGACATTCGTGCCGTCACCGGTCACACCACCGCCGACATGATGATGAAGTATGTAAAATTCGATGATGAAAGCAAGCGTGAGAAGATTAGTATCCTCAACGAGAACGCCCAATCAGGAGTTGAGACCGTCTTCGACCATGCAATCACTGATGACGAGCGTATTTGGCTCGGTCTGCCTACCTGCGAAACGTATCTTGAAATGTTCGAGGGCGATACCGCTTCCGTCAATGCACACCTCGCCGTCCTCGCTCACATCCGAGGCAACCTCGATGCCCGAGCAGAGTACATCAAACGGCTTCCGACAGATAAGCTGAACGAAGTTCTTGAAATCATAATGAAGGGCATTTAGCCCTATTATTCGTCAAGGTAACTGTGCACCGCTGGTGAAAAGCAGCACTATGAGGCAACCCGAGTATAGCCGAAGCGGTGCAAAGCGATTGAAGTTTTGCCTCGCCTTGTTCTTTGTGTAGCTACAATTCTGATTGGGTGCGAATTCCTCTCTCTGCGAATTAGTTTGATTATCAAGCATTTGAAAAATACATACCCAATATTACACCCAGAAATGGCAGTAATGTTGGGCGTTTTGTTATCCTCAAATGATACGCTATGCCGTCACCTCAAATGTTCCTTCCGGAGATTTTGCGGTGGCAGTCCTGGCTTATGCCGTGAGCAAAGAGATTGCCTATTGTCAGGCAACCAAAACGATACACAATCACTTCATTCTAAATATCTTGATCAAGTGCGCGAGGGTGGACTTGTAGCTTTCATAGCATCAGGGTGTGATGAACGCCGGCAGTCCTTTCATCAGGATGGAGCTGGTGAAGCGTGTCGACCTAATGGCGACGTTGCGTCTGCCCAACAATACGTTCTGCGACAATGCAGGGTCAGACCTTATCATTTTCCAGAAGCATACAAGAAAGAAAGCATTATCGGCTGATAAAAATATTCATCATTTTTTATAAAATATTAGTATCAGTACCGTTTAGTGATTACTACTATTTTCTTTTATACAATTGGACTCCCAAAGTCTAACCATGAAAGCTTTGAGGTCTTCTATTTTTTTCTTAACACCATTCCTATTGTCAGTTAGCAATGTCGATGTAGATAGAATTGTCTGATAACTGCCATTAAAGATTGATAATTTGTAATAATACGGTTTATAATTATTGTCTAATTTTACCGAGGCCTTTGTTATCTCATTAGTCATATCATCGAAGGCCCATTTTAATATAGGCGTTTTCGTGCATGTAGTTGAAACACAAATACCTTTACCATCAAGAATTAAAACATTACAGATGGTGTCCCCATCGGCAATATATATTTTAATTATGTTGGAAAAGCCAAATTCATAGCATATGTATTTACGACCGGAATCCCATTGTAGTTCACGCCAGTATTTACCTTCATCACATTCTGAAGAATAAATCATATTGGTAAAACATAGGCAGAATAATGCTACCATTAAAAGATATTTCATCATCTAAAGATTGTAAGCGACATATAATTAGGAATAAATTTTTTCAAAGGTGCATGGTCAGTTCCATTCCTAAATAATGGACTCCCCATATTTCGTAAAATAAGGTTTTCAACTTGAATTGGCAAAATATGCTGTGATTGAGAATCTGTATAACCTAACCTATATGAACGTCCATGTCCTATAATTTCGTGTCCTAATGTTGCTGGACGGTTTGTAACAAAACCACTGTTAGTGTTTAATATTATTGATAATGAACCTGATTTGGTAGGAATAGTGGAGGCTTCTCCACATAAGGCCATTACGAATTTAGAACCTCCGCCGGGCATATTTGCTACCATTTCCGAAGTTATTCCTAATAAGTTCAACTGTGGTAAAAATTCATTTAAAGAGGAACGAGACATATCCTTACCAGGAGTCAGATATTCGACTTTATGCACGTCATCAGAATTAATCGTGTTGACGACCATCTGAACCAATGTCTGCTGATCTTCGTTTAGAGTGATTCCAGAGAAGGCGGTTGAGAGCGCGTCGGCTGAGATTGTAGCAAATGATTTTCCATTTTGTTTCTTGCCAGATTGAACAATCAAATTCCTGAAGTTAGCGAATTCATCGCCTGGGAACATAGCTCTAAAGTCTTGTACTGCCATAGCGGCATCCTTTTTAGTCACTCCTTCAATTATGCAACCAGTCGGGTCAACACAATTCACGGGGTCGCCGCCACAATATGAATATGGCGAAAGATGAGAATACGCATGGCTACTTAACGAACAAAGTAGCACAATTAATATCAACTGTAAATATTTCATTTTGACTGTATTTTTTCTTTGATATACTTTTGAGCGTCTATTGCTTGTTGTTTCCGTCGTTCTCTGATTTCTTCGGTTTCTTCTGTCATATAAGTTTTGTCAAAATTCCGTTTTGTTTCATCCATTAAATATATCAAGTATGCGGCATAATCATCGACGATATTTCCGTTGTTCTTAAGATAATTATGAATTATTCGCTCAAGCGACTTGCCTCTAATTATCCATGCATTCGGATTCATAGGATAGAATTCAAGAGAGCGACTTGCACAGTAATAAGTGAACTCATCATAACGATTGAATTTTTCACAATATCCAAATGCGAGTTCAGCCATCTGGCAGGCAACAGTCTCAATATCTGTCAATGGAGTCATGTAGGTTCCGGCTTGGACTGCGGAATCGCAAATTTCAAAATCCTGCTTAATCCACCATGACGGATTCATCTGATTAGTTGTCAGTTCGAGATTTATCCATTCTTCCGGTGTAATTTTATCTTCATCTTTATACATAATGTAGCAATGTCGCGGAGCGTGGGATAATGACGCGTCGGCATTTAATTCACTTGCAAGAATTTTATACATCCATGGAAGTGAACGACACTGTCCTTTATGTGTTTTTAGCGTTCTGCTGACAAATTGCCGTTCCCATGGCTCATCGTCCATTGCAAAGGTTTCAAAATCATAGGTATACGGTGTATAGCCATTCCCGGAATACGGGCTGACTATATATGAAGTGATAGCCATCTGCATACCTGTTTTGTATGCCTGAAGTTTGTTTACCTCATATAAAGACAGAATAAACGTCTTTATTCTATCAATCTCATCACAGAAGTCGGTTTTATAGTCTAATTTCCCTTCATAATATGCCCATTCAGCAAGAAAGACGGCTCTTTTTATTGAAAGCGTGTCTCGCCCGGCAAGCATATCCGACATTTCATTAAATGCAGACACATAATAGTCCTCAGCCACCATAGATTGTGCTTGGACTGATAGCTGTATCGAAAGAAATAGAAGATATGGCCATAACTTCTTCATATTTTGCAAATATAATAACGTGAGTTCGATGAAATATAATTAATTGAAAATTAGGGAAATAGCGGAATTTTTAGTAACTTTATAGTGCAAAAAAAACAAAAAACAACCGCTATGTTCCCTGAATACAAAATTATAGAATTTTTTTCAATTTGTGACGATTTCAGCAAAGTTTTTGATAAAACCGTTGACCAAAATGCCATAACGGCTTGCGATAGCTCCAAGAAACGCAAGTATCACCGCGATGGCATGATGT
>CALZAF010000059.1 GCA_945612775.1 uncultured bacterium
TGGTAATAGATGAAGCACAGCGAATAGAGAATATCGGACTCCATATAAAATTGATAACCGATTATATACCCACTGCGCAGGTTATTGCCACAGGAAGTAGCAGTTTTGAGTTGTCTTCAAAACTAAATGAATCTCTTGCGGGTCGCAAGCGAGAGTTTAAGATGTTGCCGTTATCGTTTGGCGAGATGTGTGCGCATACCGGTTTTCTCGAGGAACATCGTATGATAGCGCACCGTATGACCTACGGCTATTACCCCGAAGTGGTTACGCATCCCGGTGATGAGCGTGAAATACTCAAAGAACTTACCGACAGCTATTTGTATAAAGACATATTGTCGCTCAACAGAGTGTCGAAACCCGAAAAATTGGTAAAATTGGTCAAGGCTTTAGCTTTGCAAATAGGGGGGCAAGTATCGTATAATGAGGTGGGGACTCTTGTGGGTCTCGATTCGAAGACGGTGGAAAAATATGTGGATATTTTGGAAAAATCGTATATTATATTTCGTTTGCCAAGTTTTTCGCGCAATCAGCGAAATGAGTTGAAAACTACTCGAAAAATCTATTTTTGGGACTTAGGTATAAGAAACGTGGTGGCAGGAAATCTGCAGATGCCCGAGAGCCGACTCGATGTGGGAGAACTATGGGAAAATTTCGTGATTGTGGAGCGTATGAAGCGAAATGCCTATGGTTCGAGTATGGCTCAGAGTGGTTTTTGGCGCAATCGCAGGCGGAATGAGGTGGATTATATAGAGGAGGAAGACGGCAAATTGAGAGCATTCGAGATGAAGTGGAACGAGAAGAAGAGCAATGTGCCATGTCCAAAGGCGTTCCTTGAGTCATATCCTGAGGCAGTGTATAAAGTGATTACACCTGGCAATATTGAGGAATTTGTGCTGTGAAATACGCCGCCCCCCAACATCTCTAGAGATTTGCTTAATACTTGCAAAATAACAATTCCCCCGACATCTCGTCGGGGGAATTGATGATAAACAAACACGTAAAAATATCTAATTTTATCCTAAAATGTCGATTATGATTATATTCTCGTTTCAATATATGAACAAGAAGCATCGCGAAAAACTATCAATGTCTCATTCAACTGATACAAATTTATATATACTATTTTAAATTTGCAACAAAAAGAGCCAAAAATTTAGAATATTTTCATAAAAATGTGGCAAAACACTTAAAGTTTGCAATGAAATGTGGTGAAAATGGCATCGGAGTGAACACTGAGAGGTGTAGATGCTGAGAATTGCAAAAATATCAAAAACGAGGCACAAAAATTGTGAAAAGTGCTCATATAGACAACTTTTAAGATGCTTTTGTGAGATTTTAAGTATTAAAACGAAAATGTTTTCTTACCTTTGTCGTTGAAAAATATGCGCTTCGACGTTTTGGCGATAAAAATGCGCCAGAACGGCGTTGTTTGGCGCATTTTTGGCGGATAAATAAAGAATAAAGACTATAACGAACATATATGAATATTAAGGCAATAAAATTATTCTTATTGGCAATATTGTGCATAGTGGTATTCGCATCGTGCGACGACGACGAGAAGACTAAAACCGATGACGAAACCTATGTGTATTACAATCTGCAAGTGGTGCCAAGTGAGCCCAGTGCAAACGGTTCGGCTATCACTAAGGATATGCAATGGAAGACTGGCGACCAAGTGGCTGCTCTCAACCTGCTCCACGGCCGCAATGTGGTGAAGATGACCTACGACGGGTCGAAGTTTAGCGGCAGCATGCCATCGCTTTCGAGTGCCGGAACAGTGGGCTATTTCTATCCAACGCACGTAGTGAATCAGACTACCAGCGACACCACTACAGTTCGTGTGAATTTCCAAATTCAAGACGGTGTGACGGTGGAGCCATATTTGGCTGGCGAAGAAACTCCGATAATCACCGGATCGACTGCAGATAGCGAACTCAATATGCGCTGCGTGAATGCCTATGCCAACATCCAAATGATGTATAACGGCGCTCCGGTGAACGATATGGTGCATATCGAGATATCGGCTTATAAAGGCACGCTCTACAACAAGGGCGACTATGAGCTAAAGACTTTGAAATATTCTACGCTAAAGCAGGGCAACATTTCGGTGCTCAATCCATCGCTTAATGGCGTGGCACGCATAATGATGATACCAACAGAGGGCGTGGCATTGGCAGTGACAGCCATTGCTGCCGACGGTAGAGCCTATATAGGCCGCATGGATAAGGCAATAGCGATAGAAGCTGGTGGGGAATACACAATCCGCATCGATGCCGCTCTCGAAGAGGGTACGGCAAGTGTGGGCGACTATTTCTATAGCGACTACACACGTTCGGCAGAGTATGATGAGACCAAGACCCTTGTGGGCGTGGTTTATGCTCTGAGCGATACCGAAGGCGGTGACATCAATCCAAGTCTCAGCTCGAGCAACCACGGCCGCGTGGTATCGGTAACCGACTATGGCAAGGTGGCATGGGTGTTCTCAAAGGATTTTATGTTCGACGTGCCTCGAATCACAAACTACAGCAATGCCGACGGCAGCAATGCACAAGGATTTTTGCCGATGAACGCCATAGATGGCACATATAGTGCCGACGCCGACACCCGCATTGAGGCAGCCCTCGATGCCCTCGGACGCATTAAGTCATGGCCAAAGTCTGGCGCTCTGAGCGATTTCGACGGCCGCCACAACACTGAGTGTTCCGACACGGCAGTAAATCACATGCCGGCACCGTTCTATGCATCGAACTTCGACAAGGGCGGGCTCACAGGATGGTATCTTCCATCGGCAGGCGAAATGGCACTTATTAGCGCCCAGTGCTCATCGGGCTTAATGGACGATAAAGAAGGATTTGTGCCATTGAGAAACTTCACCTATTGGACATCGACTGAACAGTCGGCAGAGATGGTGTGGGCAGTGCAAGTGTTTAACGGTCGCGTGGTGGCAAACTACAAGACATCGCTCTATATGGTGCGACCCGTGCTGCAATTCTGACGAAGCAATAGCGACGATATATAAACGAAAAGGGAATTATGCCACTCGCGGCATAATTCCCTTTTTCGCAATATGAAAAGATGATTTGTGGAATAGAGGAAAGCCTTGATTATTCCATGCTCACAGGCATGTTTAGGCTCTGCCATTCGTTGAATCCGTTGTTGAGGTCAACCACATCGTAGCCCTTGCTTACCAGGAAGTCGGCAGCCGTCTTGCTTCGGCGGCCGCTGCGGCAGTACACCGCCACCAGATGCTCCTTTGAGATAGCCACTTCGACCTGCTTTTCGAATTGAGCCGACTTGACATCGACGTTGATAGCATTGTAGATGTGCCCTTCGGCATATTCGGCTGGGGTGCGCACATCTAATATCTGCACCTCAGAGTTGTCAGAAATGATGTCCGAAAATTCTTCAGCCGTCACCGAGCGGTAACCCTTCTTCGGGCTCAAACACGAGGCCGCAATCAAGACCACTGCGGCGGCAATGAAAATACTGATTACCTTCATAAAATTAGTAAAAAAATCGTGAGAATGATAGTTATAAATTGTTTGTCTTTTCTTAAATATCAAGCTTTTTTGCGCCCGAAATGGCGTTTAAGGCGTTTAATGCCCTCAGCGCCGAGAATTATTCTACCCGTATATTGAAACACTTGGCCAAGACCGAAAAACAATGCCCACAACACAATTTTTGATTCCAAGTCGGAAGGCAAAGCAATCTGAGCGAACGAAAAAATGTAGCATGGCACACAAAGCGAAAACACCACTACGCCAGTGCGGAAAGAGAGTCGTGATAGTAATTGGCGTATTTTTCGAAAAAACTTGCGCATAGTTCTTAGCTTTTAAGGTGAATAATGTGCTAATCGGGGATTAGCAGTACACAAAGGTATGCAAAAAAAGCAAATAATCAAATGTTTCGCCATCAATATGGAGCTATGAAATAGGAGAGGGGCAATTTTTCTTGCATAAATGGCGGTTGCCGGGCGGCTAAAACAGTTCAGCCGAGGGGCGCAGCTTAACCATGAGGGCGCTGCACACCTCGGCTGAGAGTGTTATGCTAAAGTTGAGTAAAACCACTGCCATGGCTTGCCGCAGACGTTATTCCGGGCATTGCCGAGCGGCTCGAGCATTACACGGTGAGAATTTCTTTTTCCTTAGCGGCAAGAAGTTCTTCGATGCGCTTCACATATTTGTCGTGAAGTTTTTGAACATTGGCTTCGGCATCTTTTTCCACATCTTCAGGCATGCCGTCGGCTTTGATAGCCTTCTTTAGGCCTTCGATAGCGTCGCGGCGAGCGTTGCGTACCGAGATTTTAGCATTTTCGGCTTCGCCCTTCGACTGCTTAACCAGTTGCTTGCGGCGTTCCTCGGTCAATGGAGGGATGCTCAGGCGTATAACTTCGCCATTGTTTTCGGGAGTGATGCCCACAGGCGAGTCGATGATAGCCTTTTCGATAACGCGGAACATCGATTTTTCCCAAGGAGTGATGGCGATGGTGCGAGCATCGGGTACAGAGATGTTAGCCACGTTGCTGATAGGGCAAAGCGAGCCATAGTAGTCAACGCGCACGCCGTCGAGGATTTTTGGGTTGGCCTTACCGGCGCGAATATGAGCAAGTGCTTCATCGAGGAAGTCGATAGCGAGTTGCATGCTTTCCTCTGCTTCGTTCAAATAATGTTTAGGATCGTTCATAGTGGTATGGGATTTAATTTTTTAATTATTTCGATTCATACACAAGAGTGCCGATAGGTTCGCCGTCGAGCACCTTCTTCAGGTTGCCCTTGGTGTCCATGTCGAACACGATAATAGGCAAGTTGTTGAGCTTGCAAAGCGTTGTGGCAGTGAGGTCCATCACCTTAAGTCCGCGATTGTAGATTTCGTCGTAGGTAATTTCGCTGAACTTAGTGGCGGTAGGGTCCTTTTCAGGGTCGGCTGTGTAGATTCCGTCAACGCGAGTGCCCTTGAGCATCACGTCGGCTTCGACCTCAATACCGCGGAGCGCCGAGCCAGTGTCGGTGGTGAAGAAAGGGTTGCCAGTGCCGCCCGCCAAGATGGCTACCTTGCCGGCATTCATGGCTTCGATGGCTTTCCACTTGCTATAGTGTTCGCCGATAGGGAACATATTTATGGCGGTGAACACCTGAGCTGCTTGTCCGTGAGTCTCGAGGCTGCTGCTTAGTGCGAGCGAATTGATAACGGTGGCAAGCATACCCATTTGGTCGCCTTTCACGCGGTCAACGCCTTTAGCAGCGCCAGCCAAGCCGCGGAAAATGTTGCCGCCGCCTATCACGATAGCCACTTGAGTGCCACTTTCTACCACTTCCTTGATTTGTTCGGCATAATCAGCCACGCGTTGAGCGTCGATGCCATAGCCTTGTTCGCCCATTAGCGATTCGCCGCTCAATTTCAGCAGAATCCTTTTATAACGCTTTCTTTCTTCCATAACAGAGTAATAAAGGGGATTTATTTTATCGTTTTATTGTTTTGTTTGTTCCTGAAAAATTTGCCTTCGGTTTCGCTTAGATTATGCCCATTTGTAAAAAGCGCACAATCCGCCAAATCTACGACATTACAAAAATACAACATCCGTCGGGCACTGCAAATTTTTAAGCCGCAAAAAATTAATTCTTGCCCTGCAAAGTTGCCCAATAATTGTGCCGGTGTCGGTTTAGCCGCATTTTTTTGCTATCTTTGTAGTTGCCAATGGCAGCATGTGTAATTATAATTTTAGTTTAACTCCCGTTCGTATTTAACCAATGAAATTAAACCGATTTATAGCAATCTGTATGATGTGCATGGCGTTTGTGTGCACTACGGCAAAGCAGCGCAAGGCTGTTTATGTGGTGGTAGATGGCATTCCTGCCGATTATATCGACCGCCTGCAACCTCCAGTAATAGGCAGCATAGGCGCTCAAGGACATTATGCTCACGCCTATACGGGTGGAGAACCAAATGAATATTCTGCCACTCCTACCGTGTCGGCAATAGGTTACACCAACATTCTCACCGGCACATGGATGAATAAGCACAATGTGAATGGCAACTCAAATCTGAGCCCTCGCTACAATTATTGGACAATATTCAAGGTGGCTAAGGAGCAAAAGCGCAACTACACCACCGGACTATTCTCGAGCTGGATCGACAACCGCACCGTTCTGATAGGTGAAGGCAAGCCCGAAACCGGCAATGTGAAGATAGATTTTGTGGCAGATGGCTTCGAACTCGACACAATAAATTTCCGCCGCCGCAAGGACGATCTGCACATTTTCGACATTGATTCACTGGTGTGCCGCAAGGCTGCAGAGAGCATACGCACCGATGCGCCCGACCTGTCGTGGGTGTATCTGTGGTACACCGACTCGGGATTCCACTTATATGGCAATAGCCAATTTATGGATTACTATGTGCTGCGCACCGACGCACAGTTGCAGCAGATATGGGAAGCTGTGAAATATCGCGAAGCAAACTTCGATGAAGAGTGGATGGTGATAATAACCACCGACCACGGCCGTACCGACAATGGCTACGGGCACGGCGGACAGACCGACCGTGAGCGTTCGGTGTGGATAGCAACGAACGTTAAGCAGGTGAATCAGCACTTTGCGAGTGCTACGCTAAGCCTCGTGGATATTCATCCCACACTCTGCCGATGGATGGGATTTGAGGTGCCAAAAGAACGCAGTTGGGAGCTCGACGGCATACCATTTATCGGAAAAACCGACATTGCCGACCTCACAAGCGAGGTGAATGATGGCAAAATTACCCTGAAATGGGCGAGCGACGCATCGAATAACCGCGCCACAATATATATGGCTACAACCAACAATTTCGCCAACGGCGGCCATGACAAATGGGAAAAGGTGGGCACTACATCAGCCCGAAACGAGCAGTTCACTATCGACCTTGCCAAATATCCCGCTTCGAAGTTCTACAAATTTGCGGTAGTGACCAAGAATAATCACCTCACACGATGGTATATCCCTAAATAAAGGATAGCGTTGACCATCGGTCGGGGGCAATCAGTTGAGCCACATCCATAATGTCGTTAGCAGTAACGGCTTGGATGTGGCTTAATAATTCGGTGTCGGACTCCACCTTGCCGCGCATTAGCAGGCTTCGTGCTGCGCTGAGAGCCCTGGCTTCGGCGCTTGCGCTTGCCACCAAGAGTTGTCCCGCATATTGGCGTTTTGCGTTATCTAAGGCTCGCTGGCTAAGAGGTTTAGAGCATAATTGGTCGATTACACGAGCCACGATTCGTTCGGCAGGCAAGCGATGACATTCGTCGCAGCCGAAATATATCTGCATCATGCCGCAGTCGCTCATCAACGATATGTTAGATTCTACCGTGTAAACCATGCCACGGCGTTCACGCAGTTCGATGTTAAGTTTGGAGTTCATGCCCGGACCGCCAAGCATATTACTGAGCAGCGCCATAGCATAACGGCGAGAGTCGTGAAGCGAAAAGAGGCGAGAACCTATGAGAGTGTGGCACTGATGCAATCCCAATTCTTGAGTTACTGAAAACGGTTCGACCTCGCGAGGAACCTCACGGGCAGCCCATTGGTACGACTGATTCATAGCGCCGAAATATCGCAATGCCAAGCGTTCAGCCTTTTCTGGCTTGCAACTACCGCACACAAAGTACACCATATTAGAAGGCACATACAAGCTGTGCAGATAGCGGCTGCAATCTTGCGAGGTGATGCGCTTCAGGTGACTCTCCACGCCAAGAATATTGTGACCCAAGGCGCTGCCGGCAAAGAGGCGGTCCTCGAAATCGTCGTAAATCGCCTCGCTGGGCGTGTCGCGATAGCTGGCAGCCTCGTCCATCACCACTTCGCGCTCGCGCTCAATCTGGTTTTCGGGGAACACCGAGTTCATCACCAAGTCGGCAATGAGTTCGGTGGCGCGTTCCAGATAGGCATCGGGAGTAACCGAGTAGATGGCAGTGGTTTCCTTGGTGGTATAGGCGTTGAGTTCGCCGCCCACAGCCTCCATGCGATTGATGATGTGCCAAGCGCGGCGATGAGTGGTGCCCTTGAAGAGAGTGTGCTCCACAAAGTGCGCCAATCCGAGCAAGTCGGGGGCATCGTCGCGGCTACCGGCATTCACAGCCAATCCGCAGTAGGTTACGCCGCCACTAAGTGCGGGCACATGCACCACACGCAGTCCATTAGGCAGCGTGAAGGTGCTGGTGATTATCGATTGATTCATAATCTTGATTTCGTTGATAGTAGTTGCACAGATTATTTAAGTGGGTCTGTGTCGCAGTTAGGGTTTTTGCTTCATATTTTGCATCACGGCTTCAGCCACCATCCAGTCGATGGGCGTGTCGAGGTCGAGCGAACTTTCGCGGCTCATCTCCACCATTTTGCGGCGCGTGAACTTGCTAAGCGGCATTTTCTTGAGGCTTTCGATGTTGATAACATACACTGCGCCATTATATTCCCACACTTTGGGGGCATCTTGGCGTCGCACGAAGTTGCCATCGCCCTTCGAGATGTGCAGAAAGCCGTCGTCATCGGTTTCGTAGGAATTGTAGTAAGGATTGGTGGCAGCCTCCACCACGGTCACCACCATATCGATGTCGGGAGTATAGACATCGAGCGCCCGCTGCACATCGGCTGCGGTGCGGAATGGCGATGTGGGCTGCAGGAGCACCATAGTATCGTAGTTGATGCCCTGTTCGGCATAGAACTGCACAGCGTGGAGCAGCACCTCGTAGGTTCCGCTTTTGTCGGTGGCGAGATAGTCGGGGCGCAAGAAAGGCACTTTGAGCCCCATGGCTTGCACCACATCGGCAATCTGCTGCGAGTCGGTGCTCACGCAGATGTCGGCGTCGTCGGCGAGAGCTCGCGCCACCTCCACCGAGTAGGCTATGAGCGGTTTTCCGCCGAGCGGCTTGATATTTTTTCCGGGAATGCCTTTACTGCCACCGCGGGCAGGAATCACGTATAGAGTCTTCATCGTAGGTCGTGAAATGGTTTGATGATAATATTATCGAGCGGCGTGTTGCACACCACATCAACTATGCGCTGCAGCGTGTCGGGCTGTTCGTAAGGGTTCTTCACCGAGCGGCAACGGATGCGGTTTTCGGGACTGAGCACGGTGGTGAGTCCGCGGTCGATTTCTTTGACGGTAACACCGCAATTAGTTACCGATTCGGCAGCCAATCGTCCGTCCTGACGGATGCCAATGTTGAGCGTAGGTATTCCCATCGAAGGCACCTCCACAATTCCGCTCGACGAGTTGCCTATTACGGCAGCCACGCAGTGCAACGCCGACAGGTAGCGGCGCATGCCCAGCGAAGGAAACACAGCCACACGGTGCGGATGTAGGTCGGCGTAAGCATTGATTAGTTCGATGATTATAGCGCCGTTGGTATCGTTGTTGGGATATGTGAAAATCACCTTATTATCGGGGTGACGGTCGAGAGCGGCGAGCAGATTCTCGCACTGCACACGCGGTGCAATGGTCTCGAGCGTGGCAGGATGGAAAGTGCAGAGCAGCGTGCCCTCAGGAATGCTTGTGCCGAGGTCGTCCTCGAGTTCTTGGCGAGTGAGATATTGCAAGTGGCGAATGTTGTAAACGCCCATAGCGCCCACATTGTGCACATGCATAGGGTTTTCGCCCAGTTGTATCACGCGACGGCGATATTCCTCGGTTTCGGTGAGGTGAATGTGGCTCATCTTGGTGATGCTGTGGCGAATGCTCTCATCGTAGGCACCGCGGCTCACAGCGCCGCCGGCGATGTGGGCAATAGGGATGCGCAGAATCAGGGCAGTGCTTGCCACGGCGAGCATCTCGTAGCGGTCGCCGAGGATAAGAAGCAGGTCGGGGTTGAGGTCGCTCAGAGTGCGTGCCATGCCGTCCATACATTGGCTCATAGCCACCACGGTGTCAACGGCAGAGTCGTTATCGACCGCCATAGGCACCATGCGGTCGATGTGCAGCCCGTCGCGCTCGATTTCGTGCCAAGTGCTGCCATATTTTTCGCTCAAGTGCATATTGGTGGCAACAATTTGAAGAGTCACGTCGGAACGCTCGCTGAGCGCCTTAGCCACCTTGCTAAGAAGTCCCCAGTCGGCGCGGGTGCTGGTAACGATGCAAATTTTTCGATGATTCATCTGATAAAACATATTGCTACGATGCAAAATTAATAAAGAAATAGGAAAACTGAAAGCACAGAGCGGCACACTTGCCATAAATAGATGCGCTAATGTGTCAATAAAGAGGCGATGGCGGCAAAATTATGGGAAAAGATGACATAAAAAAGTGTAAGCAGAGTAGTGAGTATTAAGAAAAAATATATTAGATTTGCATAACTAAAATAAACACGATGAAATACATAAACCTACCCGATGAAACGCAACATCGACTTTGTTTCTATCTCGCCATGGAAGAATACGTAGCTCAGCACTTCGTAGATGACGACGACTGCTTCTTTATGTGGCAGGTGGAACCTACGGTGATATTCGGGCGTCATCAAGTGATTGAAAACGAAGTAAATATCGACTATTGCAGGGAAAATGGCATACAGTTCTATCGCCGCAAAAGCGGAGGCGGATGTGTGTATGCCGACCGCAATAATGTGATGCTGTCGTATGTGACTCGCGATGACAATGTGGAGAAAACCTTTGCCCGCTATATGGACCTTGTGGCAGATGCTCTGCGAGCCATATTGCAGATCGACACGGTAAAGACCCAGAACAACGACCTGCTAATAGGCGATGCCAAGGTGAGCGGCAATGCCATCTATCACATCCCGGGCAAGATAATAGCCCATGGCACACTGCTCTACGACACGGTGATGAAAAACATGATTTCAGCCATCACCCCAAGTAAGGAGAAGCTTCAGAAGCACGGCGTGGATAGCGTGCGCCAGCGCATCACACTGCTCAAGGATCACACCACCATGCCGCTCGAGGAGATAAAGACCCGCTTGCGCAACCATGTGTGCGATAGTTGCGTGAATCTTACCGCCGCCGATGTGGAAGCCATAAAGGAAATAGAGAAGGATTACCTTCGCCCAGAATTTATATTTGGCAAATAACCCACAAGCGGCACCAATAAATCAAGATTGCAAGTATAACAATTCCCGGAATTACATAATCAAGTATAAAATAACAAAACGACAAACGCTAAAATAACTATTATGAACAAGAGGACATGTCTATATGAAAAGCATGAGGCACTCGGTGCCTTGATATCGCCATTCGGCGGATTTGATATGCCTATACAGTATTCTTCGATTATCGAAGAGCACAATGCAGTGCGCCAACATTGCGGTGTGTTCGACGTTTCGCACATGGGCGAAGTGAGAGTGACCGGCAATGAGGCAGAAAAGTACGTTAACCACATCTTTACCAACGACATCAAAGATGCTCCACTTGGCAAGGTTTACTACGGCATGATGTGCTACCCTCATGGTGGCGTGGTAGATGACCTGCTCGTGTATAAGATGGGCGAAAACGACTTCTTCCTGGTAATCAATGCAGCCAACATCGACAAAGATGTGGCATGGATTAATGAGCAAGCCCAAGGCTACGACGTGAAGATTGACCACCAGAGCGACTACTACGGCCAGATAGCCGTGCAGGGTCCTGAAGCAGAGGCAGTGGTAGAAGAAGTGCTACACTTGGCATGCAAAGAACTTGTGTTCTACACCACCAAGGAGATGGAAGTAGAAGGCGAGACCATCATAGTGAGCCGCACAGGCTACACCGGCGAGGACGGATTTGAAATATATGCTTCGCACGGCTTAATCTGCAAGATGTGGTATGCCTTGATGGCAAGCGGCCGCTGCGTGCCATGCGGACTTGGATGCCGCGACACATTGCGCTTCGAAGTGGGACTTCCACTCTACGGCGACGAACTCAGCGACAGCATCTCGCCTGTGATGGCAGGCCTATCGATGTTCTGCAAGCTCGATAAAGAAGAATTTATAGGCAAAGAAGCCCTTGCCCAGCAGAAGCAAGAAGGCGTAAGCCAGCGTCTGCGCGGCATAGAGCTCGAAGGCAATGCAGTGCCACGCCACGGCTACACTGTGCTCAAGGACGGCAAGCCAGTGGGCGAAGTTACCACAGGCTATCGCTTGATTTCGGTAGAAAAGAGCTGCGCAGTAGCACTTGTGGATGCAAGCCTGCGCCTCGGCGACACCGTGGAAGTGCAGATACGTAAAAAGACCTTCCCCGGCGTAATCACCAAGAAGATTTTCTACGACAAACACTATAAAAAGTAATCATAGCCCCGAAATGGGGAAAACGGACATCAAACAAAGCAAATAATAAACCATTTTAAACCAAAATATCATAAATTATGGCAAAATTTGAAGATGGTCTCTACTATTCAGAGACACACGAATATGTGAGAGTGGAAGGCAACATCGCAGTAATAGGCATTTCAGACTATGCACAGCACGCCCTTGGCACAGTGGTGTATGTGGATATGCCCGAAGTAGATGATGAATTTGAGGCAGGCGACGAATTTGGCGCAGTAGAAAGCGTAAAGGCAGCCAGCGACCTCAATTGCCCAGTGGGCGGCACCGTGGTAGAGGTAAACGAAGCCCTCGAAGACGAGCCTGGCCTTCTCAACAAAGACGCATTTGCCAACTGGATTATCAAGGTGGAAATGAGCGACGCAAGCGAACTCGACGACTTGATGGATGCTAAGGCATACGAAGAATTCTGCAGCAAGGAATAACAGATAAGCAATCCTAAGGCTATTCTTATGGCATACAAGTATTTCCCGCATACCGAGGCCGACATCACTGAGATGTTGGCCCGTATCGGTGTTTCGTCGCTCGACGACCTCTTCAGCGACGTGCCCGAATGCATACGTTTCCGCAAGGAATATAATCTGCCCGAAGCCAAGAGCGAACTCGAAGTGCGCGAACTCTTTGCCCGCTTGGCTGGCGGCAACAAGATGCTCACTTGCTTTGCCGGTGCCGGCGTGTATGACCACTACACCCCATCGGTAATACCAAGCATTGTGCAACGTTCGGAGTTTTTGACCTCCTACACCCCATATCAAGCCGAAATATCACAAGGTACGCTTCATTACATCTTCGAATATCAGTCGATGATGACCGAACTTACCGGAATGGCTATCTCAAACGCCTCGATGTACGACGGAGCAAGCGCCACAGCCGAAGCAGTGCTGATGGCAAAGGCAGCCGCCAAGAAAGCCAATCGCGTGCTCGTGTCGAAGACCGTTGACGACCGCACACTGAATGTGATACTTACCTATGCACACTTCCATGGCGTGGATATCGACCTCATTGAAGCCACCGACGGCGCTACCGACCTTGCCGACATGAACGCCAAGCTCGAAGCCGGCGGCGTGGCAGGCGTGGTGATGCAACAGCCTAACAAATATGGCGTGGTAGAAGACTTTACAGGCGTAGC
Organism: uncultured bacterium; assembly: GCA_945612775.1. Classification (GTDB taxonomy): domain Bacteria; phylum Bacteroidota; class Bacteroidia; order Bacteroidales; family Muribaculaceae; genus SFTJ01. The sequence continues at coordinate 13,398 of CALZAF010000059.1, forward strand.
CGACGCTTGCCATAGCAAGAAGGCTATGCTGGTAATCAATAGCGTGGCAGCCGACCTGGCATTGCTGCACACACCGGGCGAGTGGGGCGCCGATATAGCAGTGGGCGATGTTCAGTCGCTCGGCGTGCCTATGTCGTTTGGCGGTCCATACGCAGGCTATATGTGCTGCACCGAGAAGTTGATGCGCAAGTTGCCGGGTCGCATCGTGGGATGCACCCGCGACACCGAAGGCCGCCGCTGCTTCGTGCTCACACTGCAAGCCCGCGAACAGCATATCCGCCGCGAAAAAGCCACTTCGAATATATGCTCAAACCAGAGCCTGATGGCGCTATGGGTGACCATCTATATGAGCCTCATGGGCAAGCAAGGCGTGAAGGAAGCCG
>CALZAF010000060.1 GCA_945612775.1 uncultured bacterium
AGAAGCTCTGCCTGTTTGCGCCTATTCAAATCGGTATCCACGTCATCTATCCAATCATTACCCCTTCAAAGGGACGAATTGCCATTAATTTCAAAACATATCTCAAAGAATGGCGAAAATATGCGTCCAATCGGCATTTTTTGCAACCAAATCGCAATAATTATAGCTCTTTTCCGAATCTTATTTCCACTCCGAGAGCATTGCGAAAAGTGATGGAAATTATTTTTGCGTATTTTGAGCATAAATAGTAACTTTGTAAGGTAACAAGAAACCATCATAAATTGCTATATGAAACATGTGCTCGTAACGGGTGCCGACGGTTTTATCGGCTCTCACCTTGTGGAACTTTTGCTCAGCGAAGGATATCGCGTAAGAGCGTTGAGTCAATACAACTCATTCAACTATTGGGGCTGGCTCGACGATATGCGCCACGAAAACCTCGAAGTGGTGTGCGGCGACGTTCGCGACCCTAACTATTGTCGCGAAATAGTGCGCGGATGCGACACCGTGCTGCACCTGGCTGCACTCATTGCCATCCCATATAGTTATGTAGCACCCGACAGTTACGTCGATACCAACATCAAGGGCACGCTCAACATCTGTCAGGCTTGCCGCGACCTCGGGGTGGAGCGTCTGGTGGTGACAAGCACAAGCGAGGTGTATGGCACCGCTCAATATGTGCCTATCGACGAGAAGCACCCTCGCCAGCCGCAGTCGCCCTACTCTGCCACCAAGATTGGAGCCGACGCCATTGCCAAGAGCTTCTACAACGCTTTCAACCTGCCTGTGGTGATAGCCCGTCCGTTCAACACCTACGGTCCTCGCCAATCGGCTCGAGCCATCATACCCACCATCATCACACAGATAGCCAACGGTGAACGCCAAATCAAGATTGGCGACCTATCGCCTACTCGCGACTTCAACTATGTGAAGGACACCTGCCGCGGATTCCTTGCATTGGCTAAGGCGCAAGGCGTGGAAGGTGAAGAAATAAACATCTGCACCAACAGCGAAATTTCGATGATGGACACGCTCAAACTGATAGCAAAAATCATGAATGCCGATGTGGAATGGGTGCGCGACCCGCAGCGCATTCGCCCATCGAAGTCGGAGGTGTTCCGCCTATGGGGCGACAACACCAAAATCACGTCGCTCACCGACTGGCGCCCTGCCTATTCTCTCGAACAGGGCTTGACCGAAACGGTGGAATGGTTCTGCAACAAGGCTAACCTTGCAAAATACAAATCGGGCATCTACAACCAATAAAACCTCACAAGTGGCATGCATAGAAATCTCAACATATTGATGCTTGGCGGTGCCAAGCGAGTGGCGATGGCAGAGCAACTCATCCGAGCCGGCAAACGGCTTGGCTGCAATGTGAAGATTTTCAGCCACGAACTGAGCAATCAAGAACCCATTGCCTCCATCGGGACCATCATCACAGGGCTTCGCTACAGCGACCCTGCCGTTGATGCCGAATTAGACGAAATCATCGCTCGCCACAAGATTCATGTGGTGCTACCCTTCGTAGATCCTGCCATCGAGGTGGCAGCACGATGCAAGCAGCGCCATAGTGATGTGTTTGTGCCGGTGTCGAGCCCCGAAGTGAGCCGCGCTATGTTCGACAAGGTGCTGGCTGCCGAACTATATGAGCAGAACGGCATTGCCATTCCTGCCACCTATTCGCCCGAAAGCATCGCATTCCCTGCCATACTCAAACCGCGCACAGGAAGCGCCTCGCGAGGCATAATAGTGGCGCGAAGCATCGAAGAAGTGCAAGCAGCACCGATGCCGCTCGACCAATACCTCATTCAGCAATACATCGAGCACCGCGAGGAACTCACCGTGGACTGCTATGTGGGAACATTCGACCACGAAGCCAAGTGCACCGTGCCTCGCATTCGCCTTGCCACCGCTGGCGGCGAAGCCATCCGCACCATCACGCAGCGCAATCCCGAACTCGAAAAAACCGCAAAATCGGTGCTCTCGGCACTACATTTGGAGGGCGCTGTGACGCTGCAATTCATTCACGACATCGATGCCGACCGATATCTGCTTATGGAGATTAACCCACGCCTGGGCGGTGGCGTAATCTGCTCAATCTGCGCCGGCGCCGACATTGCATCGATGATAATCGAAGAAGCTCAAGACCTCAACGCCATGCCTCGCCACGACTGGCGCGACAAGACGCTGATGACTCGATATTTCAAGGAAGTGATATTCTTTAACGACTCTACCGACGATGAAAAATAACAAAGTGATAATAATAGCCGAAGCGGGCGTAAACCACAATGGCAACTACGACCTCGCTGTGAAGATGATTCACGAAGCCAAGCGCGCCGGCGCCGACTATGTGAAATTTCAGACCGCTGTGCCCGAACTCGTAATCTCTACTTTCGCACCAAAGGCTGAATATCAGAAGGAGACCACCGGCAGCGACGAGAGCCAACTCGACATGTGCCGCGCCATTCACTTGCCGCTCACCGACTATGTGAAGCTTGCTGCCATCTGCCGCGAAGTGGGCATAGGTTTTATGAGCACTCCTTTCGACTTGGTGTCGATCGACGTTCTCGAAGAACTCGATATGGACTACTACAAAATCCCTTCGGGCGAAATCACCAATCTGCCTTATCTGCGCAAGATAGCATCTAAGCATAGGCCAGTGATAATGTCAACTGGCATGTGCGAAATGCAGGAAATAGCCGACGCTCTGGCTGTGCTCGAGGCTGGAGGCCTTACGCGCGACCAAATCACGCTTCTGCACTGCAATACGCAATATCCCACGCCGTTTGCCGACGTTAATCTCGCCGCTATGCACACCATAGCCAGCACCTTCGGCGTAGAGGTGGGCTATAGCGACCACACTCGCGGCATCGAGGTGCCTATTGCCGCCGTGGCTATGGGTGCCACAATGATTGAGAAGCACTTCACGCTCGATTGCAATATGGAAGGCCCCGACCACAAGGCATCGCTCGAACCTCATCAGCTCAAAGCTATGGTAGATGCCATCCGCAATGTGGAACAAGCCATCGGCTCGAGCCAGAAGCACGCCACAGCCAGTGAAACGCCCAACAAGGAGGTGGCTCGCAAGAGCATAGTGGCTGCCCGCGCCATCGCTAAGGGCGAAGTGCTCACCGAAGATAATATCACCGTTAAGCGTCCCGGCAACGGCATATCGCCAATGCTCTGGGATAGCGTGATAGGCACTACCGCCAAACGCGACTTTATCTACGACGAACTCATAGAAATTTAGCATAGGCGGCATCATCACTGCCGCCAAATAAGAATCTGTAACACCCTCCTCGTAACCAAAATCAAAAAAAACATTTACTAAACCACCCCCCTAAAAGCAAAAATTTTATGAAAACCGCTATCCGAACTCTAAGTTACCTATCAGTGGCACTTTGCGGCTCACTTCTTGCCTCATCGTGCTCTACCGCTAAGCACAACACGCTCACCGAAAAAGAAAAAGCCGAAGGCTGGGAACTGCTCTTCGACGGCAACACGCTGAGCGAGTGGAAGGACTTCAACGGCACTACCCTCACACAGCCATGGCATGTGGTAGATGGCTGCATTCAAGCCAACGGCGACGGTAGCGACCTGTCGGGATATATCGTAACCAAGAAGCAATACGAGAATTTCATCATCGATTGGGATTGGAAACTATCGTATGGCGGCAATAGCGGCATGCTTTACCACGTAATCGAAGACCCCTATTTCAAAGTTCCTTACGTTACCGGTCCGGAATACCAACTCATAGATGAAGAAGGTTGGGAAAAGACCAACGCGCCCACAAAACTCGAAGAATGGCAAAAACTCGGCGTGGACTACGCCATGTATCTGCCCGACAAGAGCAAAAAGAAGGTAAATAAGCAGGGCGAATGGAACAATTCGCGCATCGTGTTCGACAACGGCCACGTGGAGCACTACCTAAATGGCAAAAAGATAGTGGAATTCGACGCATGGACCGACGATTGGTTTGCCCGCAAGAATAGCGGCAAGTGGGAGATGGCTCCCGAATACGGTTTGGGCCGCCGCGGCGCTATCTGCCTTCAAGACCACGGCTACCCGGCTTCGTTCCGCAACATAAAAATCAAGGAATTGCCTCGTCGCGTGGATAACGCCACCATCACACTTTTCAACGGCAAAGACCTCACCGGTTGGGACCAATACGGCACTGAATTGTGGTATGTAGATGACGAAGGTCACCTTGTGTGCGAGAGCGGCAAGGACAAGAAATATGGCTACTTGGCTACCCGCGACTATTACAACGATTTCGACCTCACACTCGAGTTTAAGCAACTTGCCAACGGCAATTCGGGCGTATTCTTCCACTCGTTCTGCGAACCTAACGCCCGCGTTCACGGTTGGCAATGCGAAGTGGCTCCCAAGGGTCACGACACCGCCGGCATATATGAGTCGTATGGCCGCGGATGGCTCGTGCAGATTCCTGAAGAAAAGGAAAACATTCTCAAACCCGGCGAGTGGAACACCCTTCGCCTACGCGTTGAGGGCGACCATGTGCAGACTTGGCTCAACGGCGAAGCTATGGTTGATATCCACGATGCCAAGATAGGTGCAGCCCAGGGCCGCATAGCACTCCAGATTCACGACGGCGGCGGCATCAAGGTGCTATGGCGCAACATTCGCCTCAACCGCCTGTAATCATCATAAAAAACTTTACAAAAATCCATAAAAACAGAAATAATATGGCAAGCAACCGACGAGATTTTCTTAAGGCCACAGGAGCATTGGCGCTATTCTCAATAGTGCCAGCCAAGGTGCTGGGCGGACCCAAGCACGTGGCTCCAAGCGACCAACTTACTAAGGGTATTATCGGTGTGGGCGGCATAGGCCGTAGCAGCTACCACTTCACAAGCGATGAGCACTGCCGATTGGTGTCGGTGTGCGACGTTGACCAGCGACACTTGCAGCAGGCTTTAGAACTCGCCAGAACTAAGTTCAACGAGAACCTCAACGCTCACCACGACTTCCGCAACCTTATCAACGACCCAAATATCGATGTGGTGCACATAGCCACTCCTCCTCACTGGCACGCTCTGATGGCTATCGAAGCCGCCAAGGCTGGCAAAGACATCTGGTGCGAGAAACCTATGACCCGCACAATAGGCGAAGGCCGACGCGTGGTGGAGGCTGTGAAGCAGAACAACCGCATATTCCGCCTCAACACTTGGTTCCGCTTTAAGGACAATTTCTACGGCCTCGGCACTACCGTTGAACCGCTGAAAAAACTCGTGGATAGCGGTCTGCTCGGCTGGCCTCTGAAGGTGACCATATCGGGCGCTACGGGCTTCACCTGGAAATTCTACTGGGTGGGCAAGGAGAACCTTGTGCCCGAACCAGTGCCAAAGGAACTCGACTACGATATGTGGCTCGGCCCTGCCCCATTTAAGCCCTACAATAGCCACCGTGTGCACTCCACATTCCGAGGCTATTGGGACTACGATGGCGGCGGCCTTGGCGATATGGGACAACACTACATCGACCCTGTGCAATACATCTTGGGCAAGGACGACACCAACCCTATAAAGGTGGAGGTGGATGCTCCACAGCAGCACCCCGATGCCATTGGCATCTGGCGCAAGATAAGTTACACCTACGAGGACGGTTGCCAAATCATTCTCGAGGGCGAAGGATTCGAGAGCGGCAACAAGGTGCCTTATATCGAAGGTCCTAAGGGAAAAGTTTTCAAGGGTTTCGAGGTGGAACTCGACGGCAAGCCTGCCCCCGACATCATGAACATCATTGCACAACTCCCCGACCCCGAACCACAGAACACCGACTTCATAAAGTGCATTCGCAACCGCGAACTCTTTGCGCTCAACGAGCGTAACGGCCACCGCAGCGCCAATGTGGTAAATATGGGTCTCTGCGCGCTCCGTCTGAACCGCACTCTGCACTTCGACCCCGTGAAGCAGGAGTTTATCGGCGATGAAGCTGCCAACCGCCTCATCGACCAACCTATGAGAGCTCCTTGGAAACTGTAATCATTATCTTTCAAGCCTATACACGATGAAAACTATAATACGACACTCACTCATAGCCTTGGCGCTGGCTGCCATTATGCCGCTCAGCGCTATGGCTCAAGATGCTCGCCAGCGCACCACCGCTACCGTGATAGCCGATGCGCTCGCCCAGATGCCTGCAAGCACCGAGGCAAACTACAACACCGTGATGAAGGATCTCGCCGCTACCGGCGCTGAGGGCGTGCAGCAACTCGCAGCAATGCTCGTTCCTGCCGACAAAGGCAAGAATTCCTACACTGAATATGCCCTGTTTGGACTCGCCACTTTCGTCACTCAGACTGGCATGGAAGCCGAACGCGCTCAAGTGCGACAGGGATTGGCGGCTGCCATAGAGCAATGCTCCGACAATGCCAACCGCGCATTCTTAATGACTCTCCTCGAGAAATGCGCCACTGCCGACGATGCTCCAGTGTTCTTGAAATACGTTCAAGACCCATATCTCGAACAATGGGCTATCAATGGCCTTGCTCACACTCCCGGCACCGATGCTGTGCTGCTCGACATTATGGGCAAAAACGGTTACAACCGCCAACTATTGGCTTACGCAGCCGGCGCTAAATGCCTCAGCAAAGCCGAACCGATACTCATAGAGTGGACATCCGATGCCGACGAGCGCACACAGCAAGCGGCTCTGCATGCCCTCGGCATATGCGGCTCTGAAGCTGCTCTGCCAGTGCTTGGCAAGGCGGCTCAAGCCATTGGATATGAATACAATAAGAGCGATGCCACAGCATCGTATTTGCGCCTGCTCCAGACTCTTGCCGAACAAAAGAGTCCTGCAGCAGTGGCTGAAGCAAAAAAGTTGCTGAAATCCACCAGCAAGTCGCACATTCGCTCTGCCGCCCTCACTGCACTCGTCACTGCACAAGGCAGCAATGCTCAGGGCGCAGTGATTAAGGCTCTACGCGACAACGACCGCGCTTATCGCGTGGGCGCTTTGCGACTCGCCGAGTCGTTTGCCGATGAGGCTTTCTATGCCGCCGTGGCTAAGATGCTCAAGGGCAAAAGCGTGAAGCCTGTGAAAGCTGATATCCTCAACTGGTTCGGCACAAGACACGTTAATTCGCAGATTGATGCTGTGATAGCATGCATGGCATCTACCGACAACGAGATAGCCGAAGCTGCCATTGCCGCTGCCGGAAAAATAGGCGGCGACAAGGCTCTATCTGCACTTATAGCCCAACTCAAAGGCAGCCGCGCCGATGCTGCATCGAAAGCACTGCTCTCATTCAACGGCCGCATCGACGATGCTGTGAAATCGGCTCTTACTGCCGACAAGACCACACAACTTGCCGCCTTGAAGCTCGCTTCTACCCGCCACATCACCGCGGCATCGCCTGCGATATTCGCTCTGCTTAATGCACCCGACGCCGACATCAATGCTGCGGCACACGAATCCCTCACGGGTGTGGTTACGCCAAGCGACTTCGCCACCGTGGCTTCGCTCATCGAAAAAGACGCTGGCAAACACACCCCTCAACTCCAAGCTGCTCTAATCAGCTCGATTAAAGGCCTCGACAGCGCCAAGCAGATGGCTATAGCAGTGCCCGTGGTCGATAAGTCGAAGCAAAAGTCGCTCTACTATCCCGTATTCGCCGAAATAGGTTCTGCCGACGCGATAGCCGAGATTATGAAAGGCTACAACGGCGACTACAAGAACGAGGCATTTGAGGCTCTGCTGAAGGTGGATAACCCTGCCACCATCGGCACACTCTACAATATTGCCGCCACCGAGAAGCAATTCTCGCAAAAGGCTCTGAAGCAATACACCACCCTCGTGGATAAGAGCAATTTCAACGCTATTCGCAAATATCAGCTCTATCGCCAGGCGCTCGAGTTGGCAACCGAGCCAAGCGTGCAAAATCGCCTTATCACGCTCCTCGGCAATACGCTCACCTATCAGGCTTTCACTGTGATTGTGCCTTATCTCGATCGCAGCGACAATGCCGTAGCAGCCGCCGAGGCTGTGCGCACCATTGCATCGAAGACAGGTGCTGTAACTGGCGGTGAAGCTATGCGAAACGCTCTCGAAAAAGCCATCAAGGTGTTTGAAGGCGTGGGCGACGCCGATGCCGGATATGCTATCGATGACATCAAATCGATACTTCAGCGTCTAAACGACAGCACCTACGAAGCAATCGGTGCTTCGGCATGGAGTGTGGTGGCTCTCAACCCTGCCGAGATGGCTACAGCAAGCGCCAAGATGGTGAAATCGGCTCAATCATTGGCTGAATCAGCCGCTAAAGCATGGCGCGCCACCGAGTGCGGCATGCAATACACTAGCAACGGCGCAGTAACCCTCGGCACTGCCGACGATTACGAGAATTTCGAACTCATTTTCGATTGGAAAACTACCGGCAAGGCTGCCGTAGGCGTTCGTTCGATACCGCAAATCGACCTTGGCGGCGACAAGTCGGGCGCACTCTCGGGCAATATCGCCCATTCAAGCGCACCTAAGCAAATAGCCGACAACGCAGCCGGCGAATGGAACAGCGCATCGATTCGCGTAATCGACGACCGCGTTACCGTGACCATCAACGGCATCATCACAGCCGAAAACGTTGTGCTCGAGAACACCTGCGACCGCAACATTGCCCCTTACGGCACCGGCAAGATACTTCTCATAAGCCAAGGCGCTCCTGTGGAGCTGCGCGACATCATGGTGCGCCGCCTGCCTTCTACCCCTAAGTTCGTGCTCTCGAAGCAAGAAGAGAAAGAAGGTTTTGAAGTGCTATTCGACGGCACATCGATGCACAAATGGACTGGCAACACCACCGACTACGTTCCTGCCGATGGTGCCATCAACGTAACAGCACAATATGGCGGCACAGGCAACCTCTACACCGTGAAGGAGTATAGCGACTTCGTGTTCCGCTTCGAATTTGCCTTCCTTCGCGAGGGCGTGAACAATGGCGTGGGCATACGCACCCCGATGGGCGTAGATGCCGCCTACGAGGGCATGGAAATACAGATTCTCGACCACGATGCCGACATCTACAAAGGCCTCCGCGAATATCAGCAGCACGGATCGGTGTATGGCATAATTCCTGCCAAGCGCGTTAAGTTCCCTGCTCTCGGCACATGGAACACCGAGGAGATTCGCGCCGTGGGCGACCACATCACCGTCACAGTAAACGGCGAGGTGATTCTCGACGGCAATATCCGCCAAGCTTGTCAGGGCAAGAATGTAGCCCCCGATGGATCGAACGACAACCCCTACACCGTGGATAAGCATAACCACCCCGGACTATTCAACAAATCGGGACATATAGGTTTCTTAGGTCACGGCGCAGGTCTGAAAATACGCAATATCCGCATCAAGGATTTGAGCAAATAACAACTAATTGATGAAACACTTCGATAAAAACAACCCGGTTAGAATAGTAGCAATAGGTGCAGGCAACCGCACCAATAAATACTTAGAATACTTCGTCCAGAACCCCACCAAGGTGCGATTGGTGGGGGTTGTGGACATCAACACCATTCGCATTAACAACGTAGCCAAGCGTTTCGGGCTCGCACCTGAGCAATGCTTTACCGACTATAACGACTTCTTTGCCAGCGGCATCGAAGCCGACGCCGTGATGATTTGCACCAACGAAAACGTGCATTTCGACCCGTGTATCAAGGCGATTAATGCCGGCTACCATGTGCTGCTCGAAAAACCCATCGCGCCCACCCTACAAGAATGTCAGGACATAGGCAAAGCCGCCAAAGAGAAGGGCGTGATAGTGGCTGTGTGCCATGTGATGCGCTACCACCCCTATTTTATGAAAATTAGGGAGCTGGCGACATCGGGCGAACTCGGCAAGATAGTATCGATAAGCCATACCTCGGCTGTGGGATTAGACCGCACTACCCACGGATTTGTGCGCGGACTCTGGAACAACGACCAGCGCACCAACCCCATGCTCCTCTCAAAATGCTGCCACGACATCGACTTGCTGCTGTGGATAGCTCAAAGCACATGCCGCCGAGTGGCTTCCTTCGGCTCGCTCCGATGGTTTAAAGCCGAAAACGCCCCTGCCGGATCGGCAATGCGCTGCATTCACTGCAATCCCGACGTGCAGAAGCAGTGTCCATTCTCTGCCATAAACCTTTATAAGGAACGACATGAATGGATAGCCAACTTCGACGTAAAGGACGGTGAAACCATCGACGATGTCATCGACCGCGAACTCGCTGAAGGACCTTATGGCAGATGCGTTTTCCACTGCGATAACAATGTGGTGGACCACCAAATAGTGGCACTCGAAATGGACAATGACATCACCATAAACTTCACTATGGACTGCTTCCGCATCGACGACAACCGCGACACTCGCATTTGCCTCACCGAAGGCGAAATAATAGGCAACGAAAAGACTATCATCATCAATCGTTTCCGCGACCATAGCCGCTCGGTAATCGACTTCTCGCATACGCAGGATATGCCTTTTCACGCCGGTTCCGACCTAAATATTGTGGCAAATTTCGTTGACGCCATTGCCGGTAATCAAACCGAAATGGCTACATCTATCGACCTCTCTGTAGAAAGCCATCGTCTATGCTTCGAAGCCGAACGCAGCCGCAAAGAGCATCGAATTATCGAACTATAAAACCGCAATACACGATTCGCCAATAAGCTCATGGCTAATATGATTAAAACCACTGTGGTGGGCGGAGGAACCGGATTCCTTCGCCCACCACATGACTATTGTTGCCGTCAAAATTGAGTTCAAGCCATTATTGCGCTATTATAGTAACATCAAAATCACCATTATCAGGCTCGCTAAGGTTGATAGTATTTTGTCCATATCTTATGTTGTTAAATTGTTGATAAATCTTATTCTTGCTACAAATATCGCCATTGCGAGCCATGTGTCAATGCGATTTGCAACATATCACTTCAAAACCGACCCACCGCCAATCTCTCGCCTACAACATTGCAAGCCAAGATGCTATTTTTCGCCTTAGATTTTGATAAAACACGCAGGAAAGTGATAGAAAAGCCAAAAAATTATCATAAATTTGCCTTACTAATTACTATCGAAACAATATAACAACCTAAAAAACCCTATACATTATCATGGACGAAAAAGCTATGTTTAAACTATCTTACGGACTGTTTGTTGTAACAGCTCGTGAGGGCGAAAAAGATAACGGCTGCATCACCAACACCGTGCAACAAGTAACTGTAACCCCTAACCGCATCACTGTGGCTGTGAACAAAGCCAACTACACTTGCGGCATGATAGAACGCACCAAGAAGTTCAACGTATCGATTCTCTCCGAAAGCGCCGTATTCGACACTTTCAAGCACTGGGGATTCCAGAGCGGTGCCAATGTAGATAAGGCTGTGGACATCACATTCTCGCGCGCCGATAATGGCGTAATCTACGTTACCGAAGGCGTGAATGCTGTGCTTTGCGCTGAAGTATCGCAAATCGTCGACCTCGGAACTCACTTGCTCTTCATCGCCGACGTTAGCGATGCTTTCGTGCTCAACGAAACTCCATCTGCCACCTATGCCTACTATCACAAGAACATCAAGCCTGCCCCTCAAGCTCAAAAGAAGAAGGGTTGGGTTTGCACCATCTGCGGATATATCTACGAAGGCGAAACCTTGCCCGACGACTTTATCTGCCCACTCTGCAAGCACCCAGCCAGCGACTTTAAGGCTCTCTAAAGCAGCATAAACCCCGCCATGGGGCTCAGCAATACATCATCCCCGCTGGGGCGTATCGGTTTTATTCGACACGCCCCAGCGGATGCTTTTTTCGCTAAACGCGCCAATTGCGCATAAAATCGGCACTTTCTGAACACACGATAATATATTAGCAAAAAAATTGATTAACTTTGTAAAAATTAGCCCCGATTATGGGCAGAATCGATTTGCATTTTTCACACCTTATTCGACAAAAAATAATTACAATTAATAACTAAATTCAAAACTAAGCAACATGAAGAAAATTGCAGTTCTTACAGGGGCAATGCTTTTGGCTGGATGCGGCACAGCCCTTGCAAACAGCAGCACCGAGTGCGTTAGCGACAACACAGCACTCTATAGTGTGAGTGCTGCCGCTGCTAAAGCCAAAGTAGCCAAGCCAAACTACAGCAAAACCAACCGACCTGCAGTGAACGAACGCCTATTTGTGTCGGAAGCCGTGGAACGCGAGATAGTGCGCGTTAAGAGCCTACTTACCAACCCTAAATTGGCTTGGATGTTCGAAAACTGCTTCCCTAACACCATCGACACCACTGTGCATTTCCGCAAGGATAAAGATGGCAAAAACGAAACTTTCGTATATACCGGCGATATTCACGCCATGTGGCTCCGCGACTCGGGCGCTCAGGTATGGCCATACGTTCAGCTTGCCAATCAGGACGCTCACCTCAAGGACATGGTAGAAGGCACCATACGCCAGCAATTTAAGCTCATCAATATCGACCCTTATGCTAATGCTTTCAACGACGGCCCTACCGGCGGCGAATGGCAGAAGGACGACACCGACATGAAGCTCGAAGTGCACGAACGAAAATATGAAATCGACTCGCTCTGCTACCCTATCCGTCTGGCTTATGAATACTGGCGCGTGACTGGCGACGCTTCTATCTTCGACGAAGAATGGCTCAAAGCCATAGCTAATATACTCAAAACTTTCAAGGAACAGCAACGCAAACACGGCGACAAGGGTCCGTATCACTTCCTTCGCGTTACCGACCGCCAGCTCGACACCCTGTGCAACGCCGGCTGGGGCGCTCCAGTGAGCGGCTGCGGCTTGATAGTGTCGTGCTTCCGCCCATCGGACGATGCCACCACTTTCCAATACCTAATTCCATCTAACTTTATGGCAGTGAGCAATCTGCGCAAAGCCGCCAAGGTGCTCAACGAAGTAAATCGCCGTGCCGACCTCGCCAGCGCATGCACCGACCTCGCCGACGAAGTAGAAGTGGCACTGAAGAAATATGCCACCTACAATCACCCTCGATTCGGCACTATCTACGCCTTCGAAGTTGACGGATTCGGCAACTATCACCTGATGGACGACGCCAATGTGCCAAGCCTGCTCGCTATGGCTTACCTCGGCGATGTTGACATCAACGACCCTATCTATCAGAACACCCGCCGATTTGTGTGGAGCGACAGCAACCCTTACTTCTTCCGCGGTAAGGACGGCGAAGGCATTGGCGGCCCTCACGTAGGCTACGACATGGCTTGGCCTATGAGCATCATGATGAAAGCATTCACCAGCCAAGACGATGAGGAAATCAAGGCTTGCATCAAGATGGTGATGGACACCGACGCCGGCAAGGGATTCATTCACGAATCGTTCAACGTGAACGACTGCACCGACTACACCCGCGACTGGTTCGCTTGGCAAAACACCCTCTTCGGCGAACTAATCCTTAAACTCGTCAACGAAGGCAAAGTGGATCTCCTAAACAGCATCAAATAAATCAAAACTCCCCACATAACCTCCCGCATATCCAACATATAGAACGGATTGCTTATTCAGCTTATGCGGCGGTTTTTTAACACGGATTTCCACAAGGTTGGTTTTGCACCGATTTTCACAATATTTCCAGTAGGGATTTGTGGAGATATGCGAAACAATTCTGTGGAAATCTGCGTTCTTTTTAAGCG
>CALZAF010000061.1 GCA_945612775.1 uncultured bacterium
CAAGGGATTTTAAGTCCCTCGTGTCTACCGATTCCACCATCCGGGCGACCTCGGTTGCTCTGCCTCGCAAGCATGGCGCCTACGGGCTATTGAGCGGTGCAAAGTTAATACTTAACTGCGTTTTTTGCAAATTTTCTGCTACTTTTGCCGCGAAAATTTTATAAAATCGCTGTGTCTATTCAGCATTCGCCAAGTTATTGAGGAATCGCTCGGCACTTGCCTTGGCATACGCTTTGAGGCATTCGCCACTCACCACCTTGATGTGGTCAGATAATCCTATGTAGAATCGCCCCACACCTTCCGGCTTGCAGATTGAAGTTTGAAGCACCCACGGATATTGTTCACGGTCGCTCGCGTCGGTGTTTTCGATGATATCCTTCTTCGCCAATGGGCACTCTTCCGTAAGAAGGTTATATGCCAAAGTATCGAGTTTGAGCATTACCTCAAAAGGAGGATTTGATGGGTCTTCGAGCATGCCAAAAACGTCAACTTTGAGAGGTTTGTGCTTATTTGCGTAAGCCCAACCGGTGTCGAGTTTCACCACGTTTTCCATTCGCGATATCTTAAACGATCGTATGTGAGAGCCCTGCGCTGCAGCTTCATAGCATATAAACTCATTGTGCAAAGGCACAAGAAGGTATGGTTCCACTATGCGGTCTTTTACGCCACTCCCCGAGCGATAGTTCACCAAGCGCACCTGTTTGCGGTTTTTGCAGGCTTGGAGCAAGAGTTTGAGTTTTCGCTGATTTTCGTCGGATGCAACATTAATCTTTCGTTTGGCAATATCTTCTTTCATTTGGTTGGTTAGCGACATAGTAGCGCCGCTGGCACGCACATAGCCTTCGCTCACATAATCGGGGCGCTCGTTATTGAAAAGCACCACGCCGTATTCATAGGGGCGAATCTGAATGCGCAATATGTCGTACCCCTCCTTGTTGTTTTCGATAAAATAGTGTACTCTCCCGGTAGTAATCTCCTTTGACGACGCAAATTTCATATTGTCAACAAAAGCAGTGTCAACAGCCAGTTTTATGTAGTTGCGATATTTATCCATAGAGCACTCCGAGATTTTGCCGCATTTATACAAATAATTCAGGTCGTCGGAAAGTCCGCACGCAGTGCCACTATCGCTCACACCAAGCAAAAGTTCGCCACCATTGAGCGTGTTCAAAAACCCGTTGATGGTTTTCAGAATAGTCCACAACTGACGGCTTGGTTCAGGTTTTCCACCATTGTCGGGCGGATAAACAGCTGAGCTCTTAAATTCGAGCGTATCGCTCTCTTCACCATAGTAGGTGATGTCGGGAATTGTGTTTACAAACAAATCGTCCACGCCGAGCAGTTTGGTTACCTGCTTCTTAATACGGTTAATTTCTGGTTGCGAAATCTTGCCGTTTAGCGTGTTCGACGAATCGATAAGGCTCCCTATCATATCCAGACGCTCGTCGTCGCCCAAATCTTGAAGATCCATTTTGTTCAGAGTTATGCCGCTATCTTTCTTATATGATTGCAGATATTTAATAACCTGGATATGGCGCTTCACCGAATCTAATTCTAATAGTTTGTCGCAGACCTTAAAATCGAGGGCTTTAGGGTCATCGACGTCAGCTGCGAAACGCGCTAAACAGTGCTGATAGCGCAATTCCATAGTCATATAATCGGCGTCGTCGCAATTTGAAGCGATATTGGCAAGGAAACGAGCAGCGGCTATATGCACATATCGGTCGCGAGAGTTGGGCAAAGAGCCTGCAAGCACATATAGATAGTGCGACAATGCCTTTACGCAAAGGTTGTCGATGCGATAGTATTGTGTTCCTGGCTTATTTTCGGGCAGTCTCTCTGTGGCGTATTCCACAAACGACTCGAAAATACTTTTTTTGGCATGATTCACAAAGTCGCCACCACATGGTGTATCTTCCGCAACTTCTTCGTCGGAATATTTTGCATTCACCACCGGGTGATTATTACGGTCGATGCCTGTACCTATGATATCTATGGATATAGCTTGGTGAGTAGCGATGGCGTCGCGGATATCTTCGCGCAATTCCCTACCCATTACATTGGCTTGAATACCATGTTCGGTAAGCCACGAATGACCCAAATTATAGTCTCGCAGATACACACCGCATGTTTCCCAGTCAACATTTTCGATATATTCCTTATAAAACTGCTCAAACCCTGCAGAAAGAATCATGGGCACGTCTTTCACATCGTTAAGACCCACCAATATGTAGTCGCCTATCTTGACATTCTTTTTGAAATCCGTTTCATCAAGGTAGCAATAGATATTTCCCACAAACACTTTTCCTTTCACCTTTTCGTACTTCTCATCGACCGATTCGGCAGTCACACCCGATTCGGAATAGCCTGTCACTTTTGCCACAAAAACGTCGTCAACGCTATATTGCTTCTTAATCGCCACAGGCGTAGGATTGATGGAGGGTTGAGTTCGATTGATGTCACTCCATACATTTCTTATTTTCTCGAAATCTTCCAATCGCGCTTTATAATCGCCTCGAGGCACCTCGAAGGAGATATTCTCATCGATAATAAATTGGCTCGCGAGTCGTGTGCGAGGATTGACATATCCCCCGATATTCATTGGCACAATTTGCCATTTATTGTCGTTATACACTATTGTTCCCTTGCCTTCAAAGGCATACATTCCTCTTTGGGGAACCTTAAATGCTGTATTGCCTATTTTATTGCAGAAAATTTCGGGTGAAAGGCTGTTCCATTCTTTTATGTCTCGCCACGTGAAGCCGTAACTATCTACTTCCGACATGGTCATACACCCCATTATCACCTTTTTTATTCCTTCGCGCGATTCGGCTGTGGATGCAGCTTTATTGAGCAGCATTATATCAGCCACAGATGCGAGCACTTTATTGTCGGTCTGACTCTTGATTTTAGAAGCCAAAAGATAGGTGCACATAGCACGCAACTGAAATGAAATCTGAGCCCAGTCGCCTCCCTCATAAGTATATACGCAGTCGGATGAATGTTCATTTATGTAGTCATACACAAGTTCTTTTAATGCCTCATAAGTCCTTCCGAAATCGGAATGTGGATCCTCGAGCACCTCTATCTTGTCGGGGTGGGTAGAATAATTCTTCAGATATTCCACCAAGTTTTCGAAATTGTCAACTACATACGATTTTTTTACTTCAAGCCAGAACGGCGTAGGTTTTTCATTATTCATGACTATTAATGTTTTTATGGATTAATAATTTAATTTTTAATTATCCTTTACTGCTGCAAAATCCGCGCCAAAAGTGTTTTTCAAACAAAATAGTGAGCCGACCTCACCTGATGAGCCAGCGGGCTAACGAGCCAAAGTCTGACCCGAACCTCGCGCCAGACTTTCAGCCGAATAGAAGAAACTGTTTTACGTTTGAAAAGTGCGTAAACACGCAAAAAAATATGTTTGAGGGAGCTACAGTCTCGATGCAGCATCGCCTAATCGGCGGCTCAGGGTGGTTAATTGCTAATCAGGTAGCCGCCGGCGGAGGCTGGGCTAACCCGGTAGCGGTGCATGCCCATATGCTTTTTATACGCCGGACCGTCGATTGCTATTCCGTTGCCCATAAGCACATTAAACCGCGATTTACATTCCGGGCAAACAGCCTCGAGAGTGGCATCATCTATGCTCACCACCACGCTCTTTTTATGTTCGTAGGGGCACGACATCTCGTAAGCCACCGGTTGCGTGGCACCCACGCCTACGTCCATAAGCAGCACGCCGCCAAGTCCGGTGTAGGTGGTGGCAGTGTAGGGAAAATTCGACGGCAGACGGCGATCCTTAATGAAATAGCGATATGTGCCGAGTCCGTTAACTCCATAGATAGTCCAATTGGCGAGAATCGTCAAATCGATGCGGCACGACCCGAATGCATTATCATCTTCGATTTTTGTGCAGCCGTTGCCTGCCATCGCCACCGCCAAAACCACCGCCAACGTCCTCAACAGATGTTTCATTTCAGTATTTCATTAATTCGAGTCAATTCCTCTGCGCTGAATGGCGCCGACTTAATGGCTTGCAGGCTGTCGGCCATCTGCTCCACTGTGCGAGGTCCGATTATAACCGAAGTCACCTCGGGGCGCGACAGTATCCATGCCGTAGCCATCTGGGCAAGCGTCTGACCACGCTGTTCTGCCAAATCATTGAGTTTCTGAAGTTTTGCCACAAACTCGGGCGTAAGCATCGAAGCTTGCAAGTGATTGCCCCTACCGGCACGCGAGTCGGCAGGTATGCCCTTTAGATACTTATTGGTAAGCACGCCTTGGTTGATAGGCGAAAATGCCGTAAATCCCATGCCGAGCTCTTGCATAGCATCGAGATGGCCATTCTCCACATCGCGAGCTATCATATTATATTTGCCTTGATAGATTAGCGGGCGCACATCGCGAGCCTTGAGATATGCCACAGCTTCTTTAAGTTTGTCCACTGGATAGTTCGACAATCCCACATACAGAGCCTTGCCGCTGCGCACTATATCTACGAGCGCTTGCATAGTTTCCTCGATAGGCGTAAATCCGTCGTAGCGATGCGAATAGAATATATCCACATAGTCGAGATTCATGCGCTGAAGGCTCTCATCGAGGCTTGTGATGAGCATTTTTCGCGATGAACCTTGTCCATAAGGGCCTTCCCACATGTGATAGCCAGCCTTGGTGGTGATTATCATCTCGTGGCGATGGCTCTTGAAATTCTCGGCATACATCTTGCCGAAAGTCTCCTCGGCGCTGCCAAATGGAGGGCCGTAGTTGTTGGCGAGGTCGAAGCAAGTGATGCCATGGTCGAAAGCATAGGTCATCTTGGCAAGCGAATCCTCATAGACGTCAACTCCGCCGAAATTCCACCAGAATCCGAGCGAAATCTCGGGCAATACTATTCCCGATTTGCCACATGTGCGATAGTTCATCACGCCCTCGGCATAACGATCAGGGTTGGCTATATAGGTCTTCTTGTAATTCATATCGATATCTTTTGTTGTTTTCAAAAATATTTATCTTCCTAACAGAGCATCGAACGCCTTGTGATACTGTTCGAAGCCGAAAGAGCCGAGAGTTTGGTCGAACAGCGCCTTAATCTTATCGTTGCACAGATTGCCCACCGACCCCTCGTGAGTGTGGTTAACAGCCTTCACAGGAGTGAAATTGCCAGCCTCTATATCGAGTCCCACTTTCTTGTAAGCATCGCGGAAAGGCATTCCGGCTGCAGCAAGGCGATTTACCTCTTCCACCGAGAACATCAAGTCGTAGCGGCTATCATCGAGGATGTGCTCATTCACCTTCACTTGAGCCATCATGGCGTTCACCATGTCGAGAATGGCATTCATCTCATCGAAAGCAGGCAAGAATTCCTCCTTAGTGAGCTGCAAATCGCGGAAATAGCCCGATGGCAGGTTGTTGGTAATCATAGTCATCTGGAAAGGCAGCGACTGAAGTTTATTGCACTTAGCGCGAGTCAATTCAAACACATCGGGGTTCTTCTTATGCGGCATAATCGAAGACCCTGTGGTGTATTCGTCGGCAAGTTTAATAAATCCGAAGTTCTGCGAATTAAACATGCAGGCATCGAATGCGAGTTTCGAGATTGTAGCGGCTATGTTTGCAATGGCTTGCGACACTATACGCTCAGTCTTGCCGCGACCCATCTGGGCATACACAACATTATAGGCAGGCGAAGCAAAGCCAAGCAGCTGGGTGGTCATGGTGCGGTTGAGCGGGAACGACGAGCCATATCCCGCAGCCGAACCCAGCGGATTGCGGTTGTTGACCTCGTAGGCGGCAAGCAACAGGCGAAGGTCGTCGGCAAGGCTCTCGGCATAAGCTCCAAACCAGAGTCCGAACGACGAAGGCATAGCCACCTGCAAGTGAGTATAGCCAGGCATCAACACATGTTTATAGCGCTCCGACTGGCTGATAAGTGTATCGAAGAGCATCGACACATGATGCACAAGCTCCTCGATGGCGCTGCGAATGAATAGGCGCAAATCCACCAGCACTTGGTCGTTGCGACTGCGGCCGCTATGAATCTTCTTGCCCACATCGCCCAAGCGCTTGGTGAGCAGCAGTTCCACCTCGCTATGCACATCTTCCACGCCATCTTCGATGGTGAACTCGCCGCGCTCTATCTCGGCATATATATTTCGCAATTCAGCCACCAGGGTGGTGAGTTCGCTATTAGTTAACAATCCTATCGATTCGAGCATAGTGATGTGCGCCAACGAGCCCAGCACGTCGTATCGTGCCAGATACATATCCATCTCGCGGTCGCGGCCCACGGTGTAGGCCTCCACATCGTGGTTTACTTCTACGTTCTTTTCCCAAAGTTTCGATGCCATATCTTTTTTCCGTTATTTTGTTCGTATTAATTGCAAAGATAACGAAAAAACCTGAAATAAGCTGTCGTTACTACACATAAAGTCATCGCCCGCAATTCAAGAGTGAACCGCAGGCGAAACAATATACAAATTAATCAATCTAAATAGCTACTTAGCGAACCTAAACCATTCGAGGTTCATCAGGTCGGAATCGCCTGTGCCTGAAGCACTTCGAAACACAAATACCAAAGCATGAACGCCATTGGCTTTAGCCACTTGTGCCTCGTCTCACCCTGCCGCACTCGCGATGCGCCATTCTTACGATTAAGTATGCCTAATATCACATACGATTAGGTATGCCTAATATCACAAAAATTAGTCGTTTTGAACCCAACACTGCGATTTTTATCCTAATATTTTTGGTGGTTAATCGATTATTGCATACATTTGCATAGATTAGGAATTCTATGGACGACGTTTTATATTACATATTGATTACTGTGGGTTCAATAGCTATGTTTGTGTTCAACTCTTGGGCAGAAAACAAGCGCAAGAAGGCCAACACACCGCCACCCATACAGCATAGCCCTAACGCCCATATGCCTCAACCCACGGAGGATGACGACGATTCCTACCAGGATTCAAGCAATCTGCCAGGCGAGCCTACTTGGCAGGACGTAATTGATCTATTAAACGGCAAAACAAAGCCTGCGCCCGTGCGCCCCAAAAAGCGCGTAGTGACGCGGAAGCCAGCTGCTCAAACTGTTCCAACTGCTCCAACCACCCCTGTGGTTCAGCAACGCTACATCATCGAAAGCCCCGAACAAGAGGGCGCGAGTGTGACCAACGCCAAGCAAACTGCCGCTGCCGACGACCACGCCTACGACCTGCCGGGAACCAACCTGGCAAGCGAAATGCGCAAGACCGATTGGCGTCGCGCCGTGATAGCTCACGAAATACTAAAACGAAAATTTTAACAAACAATAAATACTTCAATACTAAAGACTTAATATTGACATGAAATTCCCAATTATTACAGCCGAAGAAGCTGCCGAACTCATTAATAATGGCGATAATCTCGGTTTCTCGGGTTTTACCTATTCTGGTATTCCTAAAGTTGTGCCTGGCGCTATTGCAGCCAAAGCACGCCGCGAACACGAAGCAGGTCGTGAATTCAAAGTAAGCATCTTCACCGGTGCTTCTACTGGCGATGGCGTTGACGGTGAACTCTCGCGCGCTCAAGCCATCAACCGCCGAACCCCATATCAAAACACCCCTGAACTTCGCAAGCACATCAACAACCACGAAGTTCACTACTTCGACCTTCACCTTTCGGAACTCGCTCAAAAGTTCCGCTACGGCACATTCGGCAAGATGCATTGCGCCATCATCGAAGCTACTTCGATTACCGACGACGGCAAGGTGATTCTCGGCACCGGACTTGGCAACGCTCCTACTTGGGTGCGCCTCGCCGACAAAATCATCATCGAGCTTAACGAACAGCTCGACCCTCGCATGGAAGGTATGCACGACGTATATGTGCCTCTCGACCCTCCTTACCGCCGCGAAATTCCTCTTTACACTCCATACGACCGCATCGGTACTACTTACATGCAAATCGACCCTGCTAAGGTTGTGGGCGTGGTTAAGACAAATATGCCTGTGGGCACTGCAGCCGGATTCACTCCAGCCAACGAGGTTACTAACCAAATCGGCGCAAACGTTTGCTCATTCCTCATCAACGAAATACGCCACGGACGTATTCCTAAGGAATTCCTTCCTATACAGAGCGGTGTGGGCAACGTGGCTAATGCCGTGCTCGCCGGACTCGAAGCAAGCGACGAGATTCCACCATTCACTATGTACACCGAGGTAATGCAAGACACTGTGCTCGAACTCGTTAAGAGCGGTAAGTGTAAACTTGTGAGCACTTGCTCTATGTCGTTCTCTAACGACGCCATCCTCGACTTCTACAAGGATATCGACAATCTCAAGAAGCACATCATACTTCGTCCTGCCGAAATCTCTAACAACCCAGGACTTATCCGCCGACTCGGCGTAATCGCCATGAACACTGCCCTCGAAGCCGACATCTTCGGTAACATCAACTCTACCCACGTTACCGGCACCAAGATGATGAACGGCATCGGCGGTTCGGGCGACTTCACTCGCAACGGTTACCTCAGCATCTTCAGCTGCCCATCAGTGGCTAAGAACGGCCTCATCAGCGCCATCGTGCCTATGGTATCGCACGTCGATCACTCAGAGCACTCTGTGGATGTTATCATCACCGAACAAGGTATCGCCGATATTCGCGGTCTCGACCCAGTGCAACGCGCCGAAAAGATTATCGACAACTGTGCTCACCCTATGTATCGTCCTTTGCTTCACGAATACCTCCGCATGGGCGTAGAAGGTCGTGGCGGTCAGACCGCAGCTACCCTCGAAGCAGCCCTCGCCTTCCACACCACTTTCTTGGCTGAAGGCGATATGAGCAAGACCGACTTCTCGAAATATATGAAGTAACGCTTACAGCAAATAAGCATACTAACTGCAAACCGCGGCAATCTATCAGCTGCGGTTTGTTTTTTTAGAAAAATGTCAATGCATTCGCATTATTTCTATAAATAAATGCTCAACACTCGATTTTATAGCATATCTTTGTAAATCACAAAGCAACAAATATTTATTACAACCAGCATATATAATATACAGCTATGAATGATTATTCTACCGCAAGCGGTCAGCCCATTCCGGCACCGCCAAAAAATTATCTTGCAGAGTCGATACTCGTAACCCTATTCTGCTGTATGCCATTTGGCATTGTAGGCATCATCAAAGCCGCAAGGGTGGGCTCTCTCTATTCGCAGGGACGCTATCAAGAAGCCCAAGAGGCATCACGCAGCGCCTGGAAATGGTGCAAATGGGGATTTCTTATCACTCTATCGATATATCTTTTAGTGTTCGCATTGATGTTTGTGGCATTTATCGCCGAGGGAGTTCCTTTTGACGAATTTATTGAGGAGATAGTTGGCGCTTAATTAGGAGAAAACGAGCCATTACGCTTACTTTCGCTTGATTTTATGCCATTTCTACACAGATACACAAAATTAATTTATTAACTTTGTCATAACGCCCCGATAGTGCACCTCACGAGCGCACTATTGGCTATATATGACAAATTAATTTATATAACAAAACTATATAAAAAAAACATCGAAACTATGAAGTATTATGTCGCAGTCAACGGCCAACAGACCGGCCCGTTTGAAGAAACCGAACTTCGTGCTCACAACGTAACACCCGACACATTGATTTGGGCTGAAGGAATGGCTGAATGGCTACCAGCTAAGCAAGTGCGTCCCGACCTGTTTGTAGGTGCCGTACCTCCTAATCCTCCAGCAGGCATTTATGGCGCTCCTAACACCAACGCATATTATGACCAAAACAACGGTCAATGCCCACCTCCACAACCCAAGACTTGGCTTGCAGAGTCGATTCTCGTAACTCTATTTTGCTGCCTCGTCTTCGGCATTTTGGGCATCGTTAAGGCAGCAAACGTAAGTTCGCTCTACAATCAAGGTCAATACCAACAAGCCGAAGAAGCTTCGCGCGAAGCTGGCAAGTGGACCAAGTGGGGATTTTTCGCTGGATTGATTGGTATGGGAATCTATATTTTGTCGATAATTATTCTCGCAACAATAGGAGTATATTAATCGGCTGATTGCATCATTTGCTCAATTTTTCACCCTATAACGGCAGAAGGAAGCCTCTTATTTGCGCTTCTTTCTGCCGATTTTTCATTTTTTTAGTTTTTTCACGATTTTTTCTTCAAATTTTGGAGCAAAATATTAATCCTAATCGCAAGAAAAGATGTAACTTTGAACGAATTATTGCAACCGCTAATCATTTTAAAAATTATATAATTTATCACGCGTAATTATTATGAAGAAAAATCTTATTCTTTTAATTTCGGCAAGCGTATTGGTGCTCTCAAGCTGTAGCAAGAAGATGCAACCATTTGCAGCCGATTACTTCACAGTTAACCCTAATCCACTCGAAGCAACTGGCGACCTTGTTCCTGCCACTGTTACAGCTAACATTCCAGCCAAGTTCTTCGTGAAGAATGCCGAAGTAACCGTAACTCCTTACTTGGTGTATGGTTCAAAAGAAACTCCTGGCACACCTCTTAACCTACAAGGCGAAAAGGTGCGCGGCAACAACACCGTTGTGCCTTACGAATATGGTAGCACTGCTACTATGCCTGTAGCCTACAAATACTCGCCAGAGATGCTAAGCAGCCAACTTTACCTTGCATTCGACGTTAAGCAAGGCAGCAAGGAATACACCCTTCCTCGCGTTAAGGTAGCTAACGGCGTGATCGCTACTTCTACCCTCTGCGACGTAGCTGCTGTTACTCCTGCTATCGGTCAAGACAAGTTCCAACGCATCATCAAGGACAAGGTTAGCGCCGACATCAAGTTCCTCATCAACCAAACAAACATTCGCAAGAGCGAACTTGGCAGCGACGAACTCACAGCACTTCACCAAACCCTCAAGGAAGCTCAAACCAACGAAAAGCTCGAAGTTGAAGAAATCAACATCAAGTCGTACGCTTCACCAGAAGGTGGTGTAAAGCTTAACACCCGCATCGCTTCGGGCCGCGAACAGAACACTAAGGAATACCTCAACAAGGAACTCAAGAAGAACAACGTAACCGAATTTGGTGCACTCACTTCTGACTTCACTGCTCAAGACTGGGAAGGTTTCCAACAGCTCGTTAGCCAAAGCAACATCCAAGACAAGGAACTTATCCTCAGCGTTCTCTCTATGTATAAGGACCCAGAACAACGCGAACGCGAAATTCGTAACCTTTCTTCGATTTTCGACCAACTCGCTAAGGACGTGCTTCCTCAATTGCGCTACTCTCGCCTAACTGCTTCAGTTAACATCATCGGCAAGAGCGACGCTGAAATCGAACAAGCTTACAACACCAATCCTAAGTCACTCACCGTTGACGAACTCCTATACTGCGCTACTCTTACCGACGATGTTAAGCAACAAGCTAAGGTGTATGCTACTTGCACCGACATCTATCCTGAAGATTATCGCGGATGGAACAACCTAGGTATGTGCCAATACAAGCTCGGCGACTTCCAAGCTGCTTCTAAGAACTTCGACAAGGCTGCTAAGATCAACCCATCAAGCCCAGAAGCTCAGATGAACCAAGGTCTTATCGCTCTTCTCGACGACAAGTATTCAGTGGCTAAGCAAAAGCTCGGCAACGCTGCAGGTCTTGAAGAACTCAACGACGCTCTCGGCGCTTACTACGTTAAGACTGGCGACTACAACGCTGCTAACGCTGCATATGGCAAGACCGTTTGCAACAATGCTGCCCTCGCTAAGATCCTTACCAAGGACTACAGCGGCGCTAAGCAAGTGCTTGCTAACATCGCTAAGCCAGACGCAACTACCTACTACCTAATGGCAGTGCTCGGTGCTCGCACCAACAACGAAAAGATGGTTACCAGCAACCTCCGTCAAGCTGTTAAGCTCGACTCTTCGCTTGCTGACCGTGCTAAGAACGACCTCGAATTTGCTAACGTAAACCTCTCGAGCGTTCTCTAATGCCTTTCGGCTGAAAACCGTCAGATTTTTATAACAAAATCGATATCCAAGAGACTGGATTCCATGCGGGATCCAGTCTCTCTCTTTTTTATGTCGCCACAGACGCCCCTTGCATTAGCCACAGACGCCTAAATCAGGAAAATATGTTGCTCTGCCATTAAACTATCTTTGCGAAAAATTGTCATATCATTAGGATAAATTGATGCACCGCCGCCGCGATTAGACACATAACTTTGCGGCATCATTTTATCCCCAGCGGGCTCATGATGCCCCCTACTAAAAAAACAACCACTAAAAAACGATGAAAATTAGAAACATAATCATAGCATTAACAATAGCAACGGCGCTCGGATCTTGCAACAAACACACCGACGACACTGCCACCGTTTATCAGTCGGTGCGCGACCTCAACGAACTGCAGCTGGCAAGCACCACAGTCACCAAGACTTACACCGTGCGCGACCCATACTATGACGACCGCGAATCGCAACCCGACAAGATGAGCGTGTTGGAGATGTTTCAGCGCTCTATTCACTTCGTTGAGCACAGCATCAAGATTGGCGAACGCGTGGGAGTATATGCCATCCGTTGCGAATATGCCGCCGTTATCGACCTCAATCGACTTACCCCCGACGACATAGTCATAACCAAGGAAAAAGGTGAAGCGAATCTCCATCGTCCTTCCGCCTGTGGAAATTCGCCGGATGGGCAACAAATTTGAGACTGAAGTATATCACGAGCGCTCGAGCGGACTGCGTTCTCGCATCACTGAAGACGAACGCGCCGCCATGCGCCATAAGGCATCGAAGCAGCTCGAAACCGATATGGCAAACGGTGGAGACGCCTGCCTCAACGAGCTCCGAAGCCAAGCTCAAGGCAAAGCTATCGACTATTTTTGCACTATTCTATCTAATTGGGGTTACACCCCCACTATCACATTTAAGCAATGAAAACAAGGTCAAATATCTCTCGCGGCAATTTAGCCTATCGCACGCTTCGGCTCTTGGTTTATGCCCTTGGCATTGTGCTCTGCGTGGGCATAGGAATGTGGATATACCACTACTTTATGGTAGAACGCCCTCGCCTCAACTATGCGGCTAAGGTGGAGAACATAAAGACCATGGTACGCCACAACGCCCTGCAAATCATAGATGAAGCCATCTACTCCGACACCATCGACGGAGTTTGCGAGGTGTATAGCATCAAGGCTCGCATCACAGTGCAATACGACCTCGAACGCATGCGCTACGCCATGAGTGGCGATACTCTGATAGTGGAACTACCCCACGAGGACATCGTGGCTCACGAACTCGACCGCCGACTCCTCGACGAATATTTTGCCGACGGCAAACTCCACTTCAAAGCGCCCACCATCACTGCACAGCAAAGCCGCGAACTCGAATCGCGCATGAAGGACTTCGTGATGCAGACAATGATTAATTCCGACCACATACGCCGCGCACGCATCAACGAACTGCACAATATAGTGCAACTTCTCCACGCCATCAACGGCAACGTACGCGTAGTGCTCAACATCAACGAGCCAAATCGTGAAATTTCCCCCGACTCCATCCCCCTACGCTTGGATATGTAAAAACCATCACCCCACCGGCATACAAAAGGCACAATTTGGGCTGACTCCA
>CALZAF010000062.1 GCA_945612775.1 uncultured bacterium
TGACCAATATTTTTTAATTTTATGCCATAATTGCCAGTTGGCACGCGATGAATTGACCTTTTTGGCTCTTGGCACGAGCGTTGCATAATAGATAAGTGAACGCGGCGCTGAAAGGCGAGGCGTTCAGAGCAAAATTGAATTAATAAACTTAAAAATAGGAGAATAAAATTATGCTAACACTTAGTAGAAAGAATCAAGATTGGTTGCCAACAGTATTGTTCAACAATTTCTTTGACAACGACTTTATGGGACACATGAACGTGGCAACAACCAAGCCAGCAGTGAACGTAATCGAAACCGCAAACGACTATAAAGTAGAGGTTGCTGCACCTGGTATGACAAAGGAAGATTTCAAGGTACAGCTCGACGCTGACGGCAACCTTGTAATCACTGTAGAAAAGCAGCAAAGCAAGGAAGAAGGCAGCGAGGACAAGCCTGAAGCTAAGTATCACTACTTGCGCCGCGAGTTCTCATACACCCAGTTCACTCAGACCTTCATCATGCCTGACGACGTAGATAAGCACAAGATAGGCGCAAAGGTTGAGAACGGCGTTTTGACCGTATCGTTGCCAAAGTTGGATAGCGAGGCACTCAAGAAAGAGGCTAAAATGATTGATATCCAGTAATATACTGGGCGAAGCACTCGCCACTACGCTAAAAAAATAGCTTTTGACGACATAGGATTAGATAATTAGTTAGTAATAATGTTGGGGGCGCATCGGGTAACCGTTGCGCCCTTTATTCGTGACCGTAACAGACTTTTTGGTAGAGAAATTTGCGTTTGGGGATGCGATTATTGAAGAGCGAAAACTGGATGGATTTTGCCAATTGATGAGTAAGAGTTAACTTTGTGAAAAATACTAATCTGCAACAAAAAATATAGCTTATGAGTAGTAATCGAAAGAGAATCCTTAGAACACTTGTGGCAGCACTTGCTGTGGCATGTGCGCTATCGGTGTGTGCAAAAGTGAATGAAAAACCCTTTGTGGTGCCTGAATTGACATCTTGGTCAGGCGCTGAAGGCATGACAAGCCTGTCGGGCCGCGTGGTGGTGAAGAACAATGCCATGAAAGAGGTGGCAAAAGCGCTTGCTGCCGACTATGAACAGATGTTTGGCAAGGCGCTAACGGTGACCGGCGGCAAGGCTCGCCGGGGCGACATAGTGATAGGCAAGATAAAAGATGCGTCGCTCGGCGATGAGGGCTACCGAATGAATATCGGTTCGACCATTGCCATAGATGCCGTAACGGCAAAGGGCGCATATTGGGCAACTCGCACCTTGCTGCAGATGGCAGAACAGAATGCCCAGCATCAGCTGCCTTGCGGTGCCATAGTGGATGTGCCACAATATGCTCTGCGCGGATTTATGATGGATTGCGGCCGCAAGTTCATTCCTATGAATTATCTGCGCAACCTGGTGAAGGTGATGGCATATTATAAGATGAATACGCTCCAGATTCACTTGAATGACAACGGTTTTCGCCAGTTCTTCGATGGCGACTGGATGAAGACACAAGCGGCTTTCCGCCTCGAGAGCGAATCATTCCCCGGACTTGCAGCGCGCGATGGCCACTACACCAAGCAAGAATTTATCGACCTTCAGATTCTTGCCGAGCAGTGCTGCGTGGAGATTATCCCTGAGATAGATACTCCAGCCCACGTATTGGCATTTACGCAATACCGCCCATCGCTCGGCAGCAAGGAGTATGGCATGGACCATTTCGACCTGTTTAACGATGAAGTATATCAATTTATGGACACCTTGTTCCGCGAATATCTCGAAGGCGATAAGCCTGTGTTCCGCGGCAAGAAAGTGCATATCGGCACCGACGAATATAGCAACGCCAAGCAAGAAGTGGTGGAGAAGTTCAGATTCTACACCGACCACTACATACGCTATGTGGAGAGCTTCGGCAAGCAGGCTGTGCTGTGGGGCTCTTTGACCCACGCAAACGGCACTACCGAGGTGAAAAGCGATAATGTGATGATGGACTGCTGGTACAACGGCTATGCCGACCCGCGCAAGATGAAGGAACTCGGCTATCAGCTCGTGAGCATACCCGACGGATTGGTGTATATAGTGCCAGCTGCAGGTTATTACTACGATTATCTCAACTGCAAATATCTCTATAACCAATGGACTCCTGCCGTGATAGGTGGAGAACACTTCGAGGAGAACGATCCATCGATAGAAGGCGGTATGTTTGCCGTTTGGAACGACCATGTGGGCAACGGCATCACTGTGAAGGACATACATCACCGCGTATTCCCGGCGATGCAGACCTTGGCAGTGAAGTGCTGGACCGGAAAGAACACCTCGCTGGCGTGGGATGACTTCGACCGCCTTCGCCTCACCCTTAGCGAAGCTCCAGGTGTGAACGAGCTTGGCCGACTTGGCGCAAAGGGCGAAACGGTGATAGCAAAAGATGTGCTTACCCCCGGTGAGAAGCTCGATGCCGAGGAGATAGGGTATAACTACGCAGTGTCGTTCGTTATCGAAGGCGAAAAAGAGGATGCCGGCACCGAACTATTGCGCTCCGACCATGCAGTGGTATATCTCGCCGACCCAAAGAGCGGAAAGTTGGCATTTGAGCGCGAAGGTTATCTCAACACCTTCGAATATAAAATAGAAAAAGGCAAAAAGGCATCGATTACCATAATGGGCGACAACCGCGGCACTCAGTTGTGGATAGATGGCAAGTTGAAGGAAAACCTCGGCGCGAAGCCCCTCTATGTGATGCGCGAACAAGACCGTGCGCACTATCAAGTGGAAGGCAACAAGACAGCCGAGCCGATAGTTTACGACCCCAAATCAAAGATTAATTATCAGCGCACATTGGTGTTCCCGCTGCGCCAAGCAGGCGATTTCAAGAGCCGAATCACCGACTTCAAGGTGGTGGTGCAGTGATAATTCACATCGCAGATAAAGAAATAGAGGTCGCGCCCAGAGAGCACGACCTCTATTTTGTTGTTTTTCGGGGTATTTCCCGACAGATTATTTCATGGGTTCAACAGTGTAGCCTTCGCGCTTGAGCAGGTCGATGACGCCATCGTTGCCGGGAAGATGTCCAGAACCTACGACCACAAATACCGACTTTTCGGGCATGATGGTTTTGAGTTGCTGCACCCAATTTTTGTTGCGATTGGTAAACAGCTTCTCGAATCGCTGTTGCTTTTGCTCGGGAGTGTAGTCGCTCTCCTCATATTCTTGCAATATCAACTTGTTGAGTCCGTTGATGTCATGGCGCTTGTAGCACTCGGTGAGTTCTTTCGCCATGGTTTTGCTCTTTTCGAAATCTGCAATGCTTTTTGCTAAATCGCTGGCTTGCATGCTGATGGGTGCGCCATAAAGCAAATCGAGCTGAAAGTCGGTGGTTTCAAAGCCACCGGTAGTCTTACCGAGTTCGGCGGCTTTTGATTGAATGGCGATGTCGATTTGCTCCATAGGGTTGAAACCCGGGAATTCCGACATTGTTATGAGAATTGCGAGCTGGGTTTCGATAAAAGCAGGGCACATGCCTTCGAGTTGGTTAATGCCAAGCATGCCGGCAGTATGAGCCTTGAATATTGAATCGACAGCGGCATAAGTTTTGGCATCGAGCACTGTCGAAAGAGTGCTATCGGCAGGTGCTGTAATCTTGGTAAGCATTTTTTGCTGCGCATCCTGACCGGTGAGACCCGACTTCTCGATTTCACCATACACCACATCGCATTGGTTGATGGCAGTGTCGAAGCCGGCAATGCTGTCGAGCATCGAAGCCGGCGCGATGTGATGAGTGCCAATCACAAATGAAGGCTTATTGAGGCCGTTTCCCGAGATTTTCCAAAGAAGTTGAGCATTTGCGCAAAATGCGAATGCTACGATAGCTGAGGCTATTAAGCCAAATCGGTGTAGTTTCATAAAATTGAAATATTAAATGGGTTATTATCGTTTTTCTGAAAATTAGACGCAAAACGCGGTGCTAAAATTACACAAATCGAGGCAAAAATGCAAAATAATTGGGCAATGCAGCGCTAAAATGCTGATTTCGAGAGCAAATATGAAATGGCAAAAATGACGAATTGCGCGGAAATTAGTGAGCAGCACTAAAATGCTATGTCGAAAATTGTTGCTAATTTTGCGGCGTCAAAAAAAATGATTGCAATTACATGGAGTAACCAACTGCCAATGCTTATGAAACAGCAGAATACCACAATATCGATATGTAAAGGAATCGCCATCATACTGATGGTGATGGGGCATGCCGAAGGCCCCGGTTTGCTGATGAACTTTATCTACCTTTTTCACATGCCCATTTTCTTTATCACGGCAGGCTATTTCTTTAGCCGACGCTATCTCACCGACTCATGGACCTATGTGGAGAAGCGATTCAAGGGCTTGTATGTGCCTATGGTGAAGTGGTCGCTTATATTCCTGCTGCTTCACAACTTGTTTTTCGACATCGGGCTACTCAACGAGCAGTTCGGCAACTGGAACAATGGCGTTACGCACCCCTATACATGGCGTCAAGGGTGCCAGCGAGCCGTAAATATAGTGTTCTCGATGGCAGGATATGACGAATTCCTGCTTGGAGCGTTCTGGTTCTTCAGGGCTTTGCTGGTGTCGAGCATCCTGTTTATGGCGCTGTATCGAGTGCTCGACGGCCGTCACCGCTGGCTTGAGGGCAATAAGGCAGTAGTGGCTATAATTTTGGCAGCCTTAGCGTTTGCGCTATTCCGCATCGGCAACGGGCTTAAGGTGGTGACCATAGTGCAAGGCGGCATCAGAGAGAATTGGGGCGTGATATTCTTCGGGCTCGGAGTGCTCTATCGCTCATGGGAAGGCAAGATACGCGAAAACTGGTGGTTGGCGCTGGTGTATTTCGGATTGCTTTTGGGCGGAGCACACCTCCATTTGGCAGGTATGAACCTAAGTCCGAAACTCATAGATGTGCTCACTCTGCCCATAACGGGGTCGATAGGATTTCTGATGGTGCATTACGTGTCGCGCATCATCGACTCGCACGAAGGATGGCTCAAGCGATTCCTTGTGCATGCGGGCAGCATGACGATTTATATCTATGTGTTCCACATCATATCGTTCAAGGTGGTAAGTGCCATTAAGATAATGTGGTATGGCCTTGACTGGGGGCAGATAGGGTGCCACATGGTGATACACGACCATCACGACGATGCCTTCTGGGTGCTATATACCATAGCCGGAGTGGGCCTGCCGCTGCTGTGGATGCAGGGCTATAACGCTGTGAAGCACCGCATTGCCCAGCGAAATAACGCCCAAGCGGCATAATGAGCGCCCAATCGCCATAAAATGGCATCGCGGCGACAAGAAATGCGATATATTGCAAAAATAGTAGATAAAAAAGTTGCGAAAAACTATTGATAAATAGGAAATTATGCGTAACTTTGCAGCCGAGTGTGCGGGAACGAATCTGCATGCTGTAATTAACTAATTTATTAACTAATTTTAAATGAGCGAATTGAAAAATTCTCCAATTGAAGATTTCGATTGGGAAGCCTTTGAAAAAGGCGAAACTCAAGGTGAGAAATCTCGCGAAGAGTTGGAAAAGACCTATGACGAAAGCCTTAACACAATTAAGGACAAGGAAGTAACTGAAGGTACCGTTATCGCAATTAACAAGCGCGAGGTAGTGGTTAACATCGGCTACAAGTCAGATGGTATTATTCCATTAAACGAATTCCGCTACAACCCAGATTTGAAGATCGGTGATAATGTAGAGGTTTTCATCGAAAACCAAGAAGACAAGAAGGGTCAACTCCTATTGTCGCACCGCAAGGCTCGTGCAGCCAAGAGCTGGGATCGCGTGAACGAAGCGCTTGAAAACGACGAAGTAATCACAGGCTACATCAAGTGCCGCACTAAGGGTGGTATGATTGTAGATGTATTTGGTATCGAAGCATTCTTGCCAGGTAGCCAAATCGACGTTAAGCCAATCCGTGACTACGATGTATTCGTCGGAAAGACAATGCAATTCAAGGTTGTTAAGATCAACCAAGAATTCAAGAACGTTGTTGTATCGCACAAGGCACTTATCGAAGCTGAAATCGAACAACAGAAGAAAGAAATCATCTCTAAGCTTGAAAAGGGTCAGGTACTCGAAGGTGTTGTTAAGAACATCACTACCTACGGTGTATTCATCGACCTTGGTGGCGTAGACGGTTTGATTCACATTACCGACCTTTCATGGGGCCGCGTAAATCACCCAGAAGAAATCGTATCGCTTGACCAGAAGCTTAATGTAGTAATCCTTGACTTCGACGATGACAAGCGTCGCATCGCATTGGGCTTGAAGCAACTTCAACCACATCCATGGGATGCACTTGATCCAAACTTGAAGGTTGGCGACAAGGTTAAGGGTAAAGTAGTGGTTATGGCTGACTATGGTGCATTCGTAGAAATCGCTCCTGGTGTAGAAGGTCTTATCCACGTAAGCGAAATGTCGTGGTCGCAACACTTGCGTTCTGCTCAAGACTTCATGAAGAAGGACGACGAAGTAGAAGCAGTAATCTTGACACTCGACCGTGACGAACGCAAGATGTCGCTTGGTATCAAGCAATTGAAGGCTGACCCATGGGAAAACATCGAAGGTAAGTATCCTGTAGGTAGCAAGCACACTGCTAAGGTTCGCAACTTCACTAACTTCGGTGTATTTGTAGAACTCGAAGAAGGTGTTGACGGCTTGATTCACATCAGCGACCTTTCTTGGACTAAGAAGATCAAGCACCCATCTGAATTCACTCAAATCGGTGCCGACATCGACGTTCAAGTTCTTGAAATCGATAAGGACAACCGTCGCTTGAGCCTTGGCCACAAGCAACTCGAAGAAAATCCTTGGGACGTGTTCGAAACAGTATTCACTGTAGGTAGCGTTCACGAAGGTACTATCACCGAATTGCTCGACAAGGGCGCAGTAGTAGCATTGCCTCACGGTGTTGAAGGTTTCGCTACTCCTAAGCACTTGGTTAAGGAAGACGGCACTACCGCAGCACAAGGCGAAACTCTTGAATTCAAGGTTATCGAATTCAATAAGGACGCTAAGCGCATCATCCTTTCGCACAGCCGCATCTTCGAAGATGCAGCAAAGGCTGAACAACGCAAGGCTAAGAAGGCCGCTTCTAAGGCTGCAGTAGAAGAAGCTCCAGCTGCTCCATCAATCGAAAAGACAACTCTTGGTGACATTCAAGAATTGGCTGCATTGAAGGAAAAACTTTCTAAGAAGTAATTTATCAGCTCTTAAAAAGATAAATCCTTGGCGGGGTGTGACAGATGTCACGCCCCGCTTTCTCGTATCTTCAGCCCGCTTGCGGCGCAGCCAATCGTGAAAGATGAATGTGGCGGCTTGCGCGTAATCTCGCCGAAAATCGCTATCTTTGCGCTGCAAATCTGCCGGCAACGCGTGGCGGCAGTGCGCTACAAAATAATGAAAATGAACAAAACCAGATAATTACGGTTATGAATATGATAGAAATTCTCGGTTCTGCCAACTGGCAAGGTGTGGTGATAGGCTTGTGCACCTTTCTGATAATAGGTCTGTTTCACCCGATAGTGATAAAGGGCGAATACTACTTCGGCACCAAGTGCTGGTGGTGGTTTGTGGTGCTGGGCGTGGTGCTGATAGTGGCGGCGATGATGGTGCAGAGTGTGATGCTCTCGGCGCTGCTTGGCGTGACGGCATTCTCGAGCTTCTGGTCGATTCTTGAAATCTTCGAGCAGCAGGAACGAGTGCGCAAAGGATGGTTTCCGCGCAACCCAAAGCGTAAATATCCTTTCGATGAACAAAATAATGCTAAAAATGAGCATAATACCCAAAAAAATGAGTGAAAATCACTCGTAAGTGGAAATTAAACGTTAACTTTGCATATAAGGCAGAGGTGTGCTCACGCCGTCGCAATGCGAAAAATGCGATAAGATGAGCTACGCCGAGCCAACCGACTTTGATTATGATAAAGAAAGCATTGCTAATATTAGTTCTCATGGGCTCAGCCAGTGCGGCTGGGTATGCTACGGCACAGCAGATGCAGTGGCAAGAGGCTAAGCACGCTGCCGTAGTGGAGTCGGAAGTGGAGATAAGCGGCAAAGATAGCGAGATAGTGATAAAGACCAACCGCCGAATACAGGTGCGTGTGTTCACCATTCTCGGTCAGCTTGTGAATCAAGCAACGCTAAATCCCGGCGAGAATCACCTGCGAGTGAATTCGCGAGGCATCTACATAGTTAAGGTAGAGAACCGCACTCAAAAGGTGGCGCTTTAAGCCCAAATCGCTAAAGATAATTATCAAGGCTTCGTAATAATAATTTAGGTGCTTGCTGATGAGCAAGCACTTGAATTATACGGTAGAGGCTGGCGCGGGCTGATGTGGCACGCAAATGCCCGAACAGATAGGCAAAATGTGGCAGTAAATGTTGCCGCGCAGATTGAGCATTGAAATCAATCGGCGCCTTGTGGGTAACGAATTATAAGCAAAACGTGCTAAATGTTGCCAATTTTTTGTAAATTTGCAGCGTTAAACGGAAAATTAATAAAACACAGATAAAAATGAGTAAAGAATTTGACTGGTCGAACCTCTCGTTTGGCTACATAAAGACTAATTACAATGTGCGCTGCACATTTAAGGATGGCAAATGGGGCGAAATAGAGGTAAGCGATTCGGAACGAGTAGATCTACACATGGCTGCAACATGTTTGCACTACGGCCAAGAAATTTTTGAAGGTCTAAAAGCATTCCGCGGAAAAGATGGAAAGATAAGAATTTTCCGCCTCGAGGAAAATGCCAAGCGCATACAGCGAAGCGCTAACGGCGTGTTGATGGAACCTATACCTGAAGAGTTGTTCTGTGAAATGGTGAAGAAAGTGGTGAAACTCAACGAGGAATTTATTCCACCTTACGGAAGCGGTTCGTCGCTCTATATTCGTCCACTCGAACTCGGAACATCGGCACAGGTGGGCGTTAGCCCTGCTACTGAATATCTGTTCTTGATATTCGTAACACCTGTAGGTCCATACTTTAAGGAAGGTTTCAAGCCAACAAAGGTGGCAATATATCGTCAATTCGACCGCGCTGCACCATGCGGCACCGGACGCTGGAAGGTGGGCGGTAATTATGCAGCAAGCCTTACTGCAGGCGCATTGGCTAAGCAAGGCGGCTACTCGGCAGTGCTTTACCTCGATCCAAAAGAGAAGAAATATATCGACGAATGTGGCCCAGCTAACTTCTTCGGTGTTAAGGGAAATACCTATATCACCCCAAAGAGCGGTTCTATTCTGCCATCTATCACCAATATGAGCCTTCAGCAGATAGCTAAGGACCTCGGCATGGAAGTGGAATGTCGTGCAGTGCCTCTCGAAGAACTCGAAGAGATGGACGAAGCTGCAGAATGTGGAACAGCAGCAGTGGCAGCTCCTATCTCGCAAATCGATGACATCGACAACGGCAAGTCGTACATTATGAGCAAGGACGGCAATCCTGGTCCTTGGACCACTAAACTATATAACCGCCTTCGCGCTATTCAGCTTGGCGACGAGCCTGATATTCACAATTGGGTGACTGTGCTCGACTAATAGCGAGTGCGTTATGTCCCCGATGCGTGCTGCTCCGCGCAGGCGCATATTGGGCAACCGATATTAACCGAATTAAAGGATGACCACCCCTCGTAGTCATCCTTTTTTAGGTAATAACCGGAAATGAAATCAATAACTTAAGACTTAACGATGGAAATAGATGTAATAGGCAGTGCATGGTCGCTATTGCCGCCGATAGTGGCTATTTGCCTTGCTTTGAAGACCAAGGAGGTGTATTCGTCGTTGTTTGTGGGAATCATACTCGGTGCTGCGCTTTTTAGTGTTTCGATGGGCACCGGCATCGACGGCTTCCTTGCCCATATGCTGAATAATACGGTGGGCGAGGGCGATGAGGCGAAGTCGTATGGCTTGATTCACTGCTTGTCCGACTCGTGGAATGTGGGCATCTTGGTGTTCCTGGTGATGCTTGGAGCGGTGGTGTCGCTGATGAATAAGGCGGGTGGATCGGTGGCGTTTGGCAACTGGGCTGTGAATCACGTAAAGACGCGCCGCGGTGCGCAACTCGCGACCATCATTCTGGGCATAATGATATTTATCGACGATTATTTCAACTGCCTCACAGTGGGGTCGGTGATGAGTCCCGTAACCAAGCGCTATGGCATTACACGCGAGAAATTGGCTTACCTAATCGATTCGACGGCGGCGCCGGTGTGCATTATTTCGCCAATTTCGAGCTGGGCAGCAGCTGTGTCGGGATTCGTGACAACCGGCGAAAACGGTTTGGCGCTGTTTTGCCGAGCTATTCCTTATAATTTCTACGCATTTTTCACCCTCGTCTTTATGTTTGGCGTGGTGATGCTCGGTTTTGACTTCAAAGCAATGAGCAAATACGATGCCAACCTACAGGACTGGTACGACCGCATAAGAAACAAGGCAGGAGAGGTTATGGACACCAAACTGCATGTGGTGGAGCATGGCGTGGATGCGCCGAGTGGCGAAAAGCGCGTTAAGGGGTCGGTGGCTGACCTGGTGGTGCCAATATTGCTGCTAATAGCCCTGTGCGTGCTTGGTATGATTTATTCAGGCGGATTTTTCGATTCATCGAGCATCTGCTATCATGATTTTGTCAACGCCTTTGCTCAGAGCAATGCCTCGGTGGGCCTCGTGTTAGGGTCGATGGCTACGCTCATACTCACCATAACCATGTTTGTGTGCCGCCGCACGCTGACTTTCGACGACGCTATGAGTAGTATAGTAAAGGGATTTGAATCGATGGTTCCGGCAGTGCTTATTTTGACTTTGGCTTGGACATTAAAGAGCATGACCGATTCGCTTGGGGCTGCAACCTACGTTTCGGGAGCGGTAGCGAGCAGCGCTGCGGGACTGCAGATGTTGTTGCCTGCAATAATCTTTGTGATAGCGGCATTTCTTGCGTTTGCCACAGGCACATCGTGGGGCACATTCGGCATCTTGATACCCATCTGCATGGCAGTGTTTGCCGAAGTTGAGCCGCTGCGCATTATTTCTATCTCGGCATGTATGGCGGGAGCCGTGTGTGGCGACCATGTGTCACCCATTTCCGACACCACCATAATGGCAAGTGCTGGAGCGGGTTGCAAGCACATCAATCACGTTTCATCGCAGATGCCGTATGTGGTTACGGTGGCTTCGGTGTCGTTTTTGACCTTTATCGTGGCCGGGTTTACACATTCGCTCGGCACAGTGACCGGAGTAGCCATATCGTGGGCGTCAGGATTAGTGATGCTTGCCGCGGCATTGATGTGGCTCAAGCGGAAGCAGCGCGCAGAGCAGCTGTAATGCGCCACGAACGCGCTATAATATGATTACCCCCTGCAAACGGTTCACTCCGAGTGGCGTTTGCAGGGGGATTGTTTTGCTGAATATTTCTTATGAGATTTATTTGCGGGCTTTCTCGGCGTCGAGGATAGCCTTTGTCCAAATCTTATAGCCCTCGTCGTTGAGGTGCAGACCGTCGGATGTCAATTCCTTGCGGAGCACATTGGTGCCCGGTTGCTCGAATAATGGGAACAAATTGATAAACTGGATTCCCTTTTCTTTAGCCAATTCAGCCAATCGGGCGTTGATTTCGGGTATTTGATAAGTCTTGCCGTTGAGATTCTTGTAGCGCTTGAAGCTTTCATTGATAGGAAGCAGACTTTGAAGCACAAGTTCGGTGGCAGGGCTTTCGGATTGAATTCTTTCGATGAGGCGACGCATACGAGCCACAATCTCGTCGGTGGTCAAGTGGTGGCTGACGTCGTTAACACCGCTAAGCAGATAGATTTTCTTAGGTTTGCCAGGGAGAATCTGGTGCAGGCGGTCGTAGATGCCGTTGATCTCATCGCCTATGATGCCGCGATTAACCACGTTCTTCCAGCCGAGGCGTTTGCCCCAGTCTTTGCCGCCCTCGGTAAGGCTGTTGCCAAGCATCACTATGTCGTTGCTTGTGATGGCAGGTTGGTCCATAAATTCTAAGAAACGAGTGTAATAATAAGGGAAATAATGTTCGGTAGAGGCTTTGTTTTCCTCGCTGAAGCCTTTTCGGGTGTCGATAACTGCACCAGCCACAGCGTTAGCCACGAGGGTGCGTAGGCGCACCACGCCGCCGGCATCGTCGGGGTGAGCGCGGTTGGTGAGCAGAATCACGCTAACGTCGTTAACTGGGTCGATAATCACGCTCGTGCCAGTGTAACCAGTGTGACCGTAAGCCTCAGGCGAGAACAAGTTGCCCACATTGCTTGCGTAGGGCGAATATAGGTCCCATCCGAGAGCGCGGCCCAGAGGAAGTTCGTCGCGAGGCACAGTGCGCATAGCCTTCACAGTGAGCGGACTAAGTATGCGCACGCCATTGAGTTCGCCGCCGTTTTGCAGTGCAGCGCATAGGATGGCAGCATCTTCGGCAGTGGTAAATAGGCCGGCGTTGCCGCTAATGCCAAGGTTGATTTCGCGGGCGAGAGGGTCGTGAACCTGTCCGGTGAAGCAGATTTTAGGATTAGCAGCCTGCTTCTCGGTAGGCGCTATGTAGTAGCCTCGCGAGGTAGATGATTTGGCCTTAGAGTCGTCGGTAGTGAAAATGCCTTCGTCGGTAACCACCACATTCTGATCGTTAACCCACAGACCCGATTTTGCATCGAGGTGGCAAGGCAGATAGTCGGTGTGCTTCATGCCGAGCGGTTCGAACACATATTTCTTGGCATAGTCGCGGAGGGTCATGCCGGTAATCTGCTCGAGTATGCGCTGCAGTGTGATGAAGTTGAGGCAGCTGTACTGGAAATCGGTGCCTGGTTCGAAATCTCGTTTGCAAGTGGCGATATACTTCATAAGAGAGTCGCTATTGGCAGTCTCGCCGAACTGTTTGCGGAGTTGGTTAGGCGTAACGTAGGAAGGAATGCCCGAAGTGTGAGTGAGCAGATGCTCAATGCGAATGGTGCTCTTGTTTTTGCCGTCCTCGCTCTGCCAACCGTTGAAGCCGGGGATGTAGGTGCTCACAGCGTCCTGAAGGCGCACATAGCCCTTCTCGATAAGCGACATAAAGCATACCGCTGTGCCGAGCGACTTGCTGCACGATGCCATGTCGAAGATGGCGTTGGCAGTCATAGGTTCGGCGGAGGGAACAATCTGGCGATTGCCGTAGGCTTTAAGGTAAGCCATCTTGCCGTCCTTCACCACGGCGAGCACGGCGCCGGGAATTTCTTGATTGTTGACGGCGTCGTTGATGATTCGGTCGGCGTTAAGCATCAATTCAGGATCGATGCCCACCTTCTGCGGAGCGACGCGAGGTAATGGCTGTGCTGCAACGAAAGGTGCTGCGCACAACACACACATCAGTAGTGCAAATATTTTCTTCATAATCAATTTTTGAGATAGTTATTATGGTTTATTTATAGCCAGTTTTAATTATCCCAAAGTTAGCGAAAATATTCGTTA
>CALZAF010000063.1 GCA_945612775.1 uncultured bacterium
TAAGGCAATGAACCAGATATGCCGATGATGCCGCCCCAAGAACGAGTACCGATAACCTTGCCGATGCCGTTCTTCTTGAAGCTCCAAGGGAATAGGTCGCCGTCGCTTGCCGAATATTTATTTACGAGCAGAGCCTTAGGACCATATTGCACCTTGTCGGGGTTAGTGCCGTTGTGGTTGCTGCCACGATACATGGTTAGGCGATAAGGCTGACGGAGCAGGCGCTCGATAATCATAGGCGAGATGTTGCCGCCGCCGTTGGCGCGGTCGTCGATGATAAGGGCTTCCTTATCGACTTGAGGATAGAAGTAGCGGGCAAATTCGTTAAGTCCGTCGGGACCCATATCAGGAATGTAGATATAGCCGATTTTGCCGCCCGACTTCTTATTGACGTATTCGATATTTCGCTGAATCCAATCGTAATGCACCAGAGGATATTCGTCGGCGATAGGTTTGATTACAATCTTGCGGCCGCCTTCCTCTGCTTTCGAGTTGATGGTGAGTTCGGTGAGTACGCCAGCCTTGCCCACGAGCAGCGAGTAGATGTTGCTGGTGGTGGCAGTAGAGATGCCGTCGATGGCAGTGATGTAGTCGCCTTCCTTAACATTCAGACCTTGGTCGGTGAGAGGTGAGTGGAGTGACTTGCGGTCGGGGGCACCAGTGTAAATCTTATCGATGCGGAAATACTTGCCTTGCTGCGATATTTTTGCGCCGAGCAGACCCATATCGATGCGGTCGGGGAGGATGTGGTCGCCGCCGTCAACGTAGGCGTGACCGCAAGCGAGTTCGCTAATCATAGCGCCGATAACGTAGGTAAGGTCGATGCGATTCTTCACGTATGGCAGGAGCACAGCATATTTGTCGTGGATGGCTTTCCAATCCACACCGTGCATATTTTCGAGATAGAAGCCATCGCGGAATGCGCGCCAAGTTTCATTGTAGATTTGTTCCCATTCTTGTGCGTAGTCGATGGTGCATACCATGTCGTCGAGGTTCACAGGTTTCGACAGGTTGGCCTTGCCCTTAGGAAGGTCGGTGACATAGACTTTTCCGCCCTGATTGATGATAACCTTCTTTAAGCCCGGCATTACGCGCATATTAGCGTTAGGAGCTATGTTTTCGTCCTTTTGCTTGGCGAGGTCGTAGGCATGAACGCCGCCGTTGCCATTGTAGTAGAGTGTCTTGCCGTCGCTTGCGAGGCTATGATAGCGGCCAGTGCCCAATGGTATGCGCACGATGCGGTCGGCAATGCCTTCTATGTCAACCTTAACGGTTATTGGCTTGGCGTCGGCAGCTGATTTTTCGTCCTTTTTGCCCTTTTTCTTGTCATCAGCCTTTGGAGCTTCCGGTTTTTCGGGTTTTCCAGGCTTTGGAGAGCTGTAGCTATCGCTTTCGAGGAAAGGAGAAGGCGTGTCGGCAGCCAAGGTGGTGAAGTAGATGCAGTCCATCTGCGTGTAGGCGAAGTTCCATTCAACCGAGCTATATATAGGGTTGAAGTCGCGCGACGAAGTGAAGAACAGATACTTGCCGTCGCTG
Organism: uncultured bacterium; assembly: GCA_945612775.1. Lineage (GTDB taxonomy): Bacteria > Bacteroidota > Bacteroidia > Bacteroidales > Muribaculaceae > SFTJ01. The sequence goes on from CALZAF010000063.1 coordinate 1,537, forward strand.
CTGAAAGCAGGTTGAGAAGAGTCGTACCAGCGTTCGGTGACTGCGAATTCCTTATTTTGTTCTATAGAGTAGAGATACACCACTCGCATTTCGTTGCTTTCGTCCTTGGTGTAGGTGAGCCACTTGTCGTCGGGCGAGAATTTAGGCAATGGAATTTCGCCGTTAGGATCAACGAAGAGAGTTCGCTTCGACTTGGCAGCCACGTCAACCAGCACGGCGCGGTTGCGGCGGTCGGTGTAGAGAATGTGTTTGCCGTTGTTGCTCCAAGTGAGGTTGCGGATATAGGTGTCGTTGTCGAAGGTGAGTTGCGTGTTCTTGCCGTCGGCAGTAGAGTGCAGCCATATTTCAGTTTCGCCAGTGGCGTCGCTGATGTAGGCAATAGTCTTGCCGTCGGGGCTCCAAGCACCGTCGCGGTCGTGAACGCCGGGAGTGCGGGTGATGTTGCGAGTAACGCCTTTTTCTACAGGCACATCGAAGATGTCTCCGCGGGCTGCGATGCAGATACGGTCGCCATTTGGCGAGGCATTGAATCCGCGAGAGAATTGAGCCACATGGCGCACCTCGGTGCGAGCGAAACTGCCCTCATGGTTGAGTTCTACATTTATTTTGCTGTAACACTTGGTGGCAGGGTCGAGCGAATAGAGGTAACCAGCGTTTTCGAACACAATCTTACCGCCGCCGCAACTTGGGAATTTCACGTCGTAGTCGGTGAAATTGGTCACTTTCTGAGTAGCCTTGGTGTCGGTGTTATAGACGTAGATGTTCATGCGGTTTTCGCGGTCGCTGATGTAGTAAATCTCGTTGCCAATCCACATAGGGGCAATGTCTTGACCCACGGTGTTGGTGATATTGGTTACCGACTTCTTTTCGGTGTCGTAGATCCAGATATCGTCAGCCATACCGCCCTTGTAGTATTTCCAAGTGCGGAATTCGCGGAACACGCGGTTGTAGGCAAGGCGTTTGCCGTCGGGCGAATAAGAGCAGAATCCACCTTCAGGCAGAGGTAACTCGGTGGACATGCCGCCATCGATGGGCGCAATCCAGAGTTTGCCTGTGAATCCGTCGCCGATGCGGTTGCGGTAAACCACGCCCTTGCCGTCGGGGGTCCAAGTCATGGCTATGTTGTTAGGACCCATACGGTCAGCCACATCGTCGCGCGAATTGGTAGAAGTGAAAGTGATGCGTTTGGGTTGTCCGCCCTCCTTAGGCATAATGAACACCTCGGTGTTGCCGTCGTATTGACCAGTGAAAGCGATGGTGTTGCCATCGGGAGAGAATCGCGCGAACATTTCATAACCTTCGTGCGAAGTAAGGCGCTTAGCCACGCCGCCGCCTATTGGCACGGTGTAGATGTCGCCAGCGTAGGAAAAAGCCACGTCGGAGCCATTTGTGGCAGGGAATCGCATGAGGCGACCCTCGTCGGCGTGTGCCGTCAGCGATGCCGAAGCGGCAATCGCAAGAGCTAAAATGATAGTTTTATTCATAGCAGTAAAGTGTTATATGTAAGAAATACAAAAGTGCCTTGTGCCCATAAATGTCAGGCAGAAGGCACTATGATTTGAAAAAAATTTATTCTTTTATTTGCCAATTATTTCTGCGATTGCAGCATCTCGTGCATGTGAGCAGCAGCACGGCGACCGTCGCCCATTGCGAGGATTACGGTAGCGCCACCGCGCACAATGTCGCCGCCGGCATAGATGTCGGCAATCGACGATTGCATCGAAGCCTCATCGACCACGATGGTGTTGCGCTTGCTGACCTCGAGCCCAGGAATCGAACTTGGCACGAGAGGGTTAGGCGAAACGCCCACGCTCACGATAACCAAATCTACAGGGATGTCCTCGATAGCACCCTCTACAGGCACAGGCGAGCGGCGGCCCGAAGCATCGGGTTCGCCAAGTTCCATGCGTTGCACACGCATAGTGGCTACGCGGCCGTTTTCGTCAGCCAGATATTCGATAGGGTTGTGCAGAGTCATGAATTTCACGCCCTCTTCCTTGGCGTGCTTCACTTCCTCGAGTCGTGCAGGCATCTCTTCCTCGCTGCGGCGATACACGAGCATAGCCTTTTCGGCGCCCATGCGCTTAGCGGTGCGCACCGAGTCCATAGCCGTGTTGCCACCGCCTATGATAGCCACGTTCTTGCCTTTAAGCACAGGAGTATCCCAGTCGGGGCGACCTGCACCCATAAGATTGACGCGAGTGAGATATTCGTTGCTCGACATCACGCCGCGAAGATTTTCGCCGGGGATGTTCATAAATCGAGGCAGACCGGCGCCCGAAGCCACGAAGATGCCCTTGAAGCCCATTTCGTGAAGGTCGTCGTAGGATAGAGTCTTGCCTATCACGCAGTCCTTCTCAAATTTCACGCCTATTTGTCGCAAGCCGTCGATTTCGGTATCTACAATCGAGTTTGGAAGGCGGAATTCAGGGATACCATACTTCAGCACGCCGCCAATCTCGTGCAGAGCCTCATATACGGTGACATCATAGCCCTTTTTAGCCATATCGCCCGCAAACGAGAGTCCGCAAGGACCGCTTCCGATAACAGCCACCTTGATGCCGTTGGCTGGTTCGCATTGAGGGGTAGAAGTTAAGCCGTTGAGGCGCACATAGTCGCTTGCAAAGCGTTCGAGATAGCCTATAGCCACAGCTTGGTGCTTCATCTTGAGGTGAATACACTTGCTTTCGCATTGCTTCTCTTGAGGGCATACGCGGCCGCACACAGCAGGCAGCGCACTCGTCTCCTTGAGAGTGGCAGCGGCTTCTTCGAAGTTGCCGCGCTCGATATTCTTGATAAACTTAGGTATATTGATTCCTACAGGGCATCCGGTAACGCATTGAGGGTTAGGGCAGTCGAGGCAACGCTTAGCCTCGAGGAGCGCCATTTCGGTGGTAATGCCCTGATTGACCTCCTCGCTGCAAGTGATGCGGTAGGCAGGGTCGAGTTCAGGCATCTTTACGCGTGCTATGGCAGTTCGCTCTTTGGGCGACATGCTTTTGCGGAGTTCTTCGCGCCAAGCTTCTTCGCGCGATGCTGCATATATATTGTCGTTATCCATATTCTTAGTCTTGGAGTGTGAAAATATTAATATCAGTGATGGTTAAGGTTTGAGTCGAGAAAGCAGACCGTCGAAATCCACTTGGTGAGCATCGAATTCAGGACCCTCTACGCACACAAAGCGAGTTTTTCCGCCCACGCTAACGCGGCAAGCACCGCACATGCCAGTGCCATCGACCATGACAGCGTTGAGCGAACATTCGGTAGGAATCTCGTATTTCTTGGTAAGCAGAGCCACAAATTTCATCATGATAGCCGGACCTATGGTTTCTACGCGGTCAACCTTTTCGCGCAGAATCACTTGCTCAACGCCTTGAGTTATCAAGCCCTTTTGACCATAGCTGCCATCGTCGGTCATAATAATCACCTCGTCGCTGCTTTCACGCACCTCTTTTTCGAGAATGATGAGTTCCTTGGTGCGGCCGGCGAGGATGCTGATAACGCGGTTGCCGGCAGCCTTGAGTGCACGAATGATAGGTAGCAAAGGCGCTACGCCCACGCCGCCGCCACAGCACACCACGGTGCCATAGTTGGCAATCTTAGTGGCTTGACCGAGAGGACCAACCACGTCGGTGAGGTAATCGCCGGGTTCGAGGGCACAAATCTTAGTAGTAGATTCGCCCACAGCTTGCACCACCAAGGTAATGGTGCCGAGTTGAGTATCAGAGTCGGCAATAGTGAGAGGTATTCGCTCGCCGTGTTCGCCGCAACGCACTATCACAAAGTGACCAGCGCGGCGTGCCTTGGCAATTAAAGGCGCTTCTACCACAAGTTTCACTACTTTTTCCGAAAAGTATTCCTTGCTTACTATCTTGTTCATAATTTATTTATAGGGATTAGTATTGGTTTTGCAGTTTGTATAATCAAGAGTACAAAGGTAGCAAAATTTTTCAATCGTGATGCCGTTTTGCTTGAAGAGTAGCATAAAATCTTACATTTGGCTTAAAAATCGAAAGAAATAGATGGTGAGGTAAGAGGAAATTGTAGCGGCAGTGCGCTATTTTTTGAAAAGTCGCATGTTGAGCAGCAACGCTTTTTCGGCAAAGCGGCTGTTTTGGCTCGGCACGAATTGCAGTTGCAGCACGTTGCGGCCGCGGAGTAGTTGCAGGTGCACCATATTTGAGTATCCAGTGTTGCGCCATTCGCCGTGGCCTCGCCGCGGCAACACTATGATGTCCTGCTTGTGGGTGTTGACCACGAGTTGGCACATAGGGCAGTTGCCTGTGTTGGTGGCGCCGTTGGCGTAGCACACATCGAGGTAGTATTCGCCAGCCTCATCCACTTCTACGGGGATGGTTATCACGCTATTGCGATTGGCGCTAAATTCCACCATCTTGTGCGAGTCGTTCACAAGACATGAGCCTGAGGTGGCGTAGTCGGCGATATTGAGGCACTGATAATGCTTTCCCGAGAGCGCAATGTGAGGTTGCGAGATAAAACTCTGTGAATATTTGTCCTTAGCCACAATATATACAATGTTGAACGGTTGCGAGAGTTGCGGCAGAACGAAAGAAGGGTGAATGCCGTTGAACATTCGGTCGTTGATAACAATAGAATAAGTGTAGTCGCGGCGATAATTAGATATTGTGGCGCTGTCGCCATGCCAAACCACGTTTGGCGTGAACGGGCGAGTGTGGGCTTCGCTCATATTGATGGTTTGCTCTGCACGGAGGCTCGGGGCAAGAGTAATCTCGATGGAGTGCGCTCCGCTGATGTCGTTGCTGATGAAATTGCTGTTGTGCGGCTTTTTGTCGAGTTTAATCGATGCTATTTCCGATCCGGTGCCTTCGATGGTGATGTCGAACGAGGCATTTCGATAGCGAAAACCATCGATGTGCTTAGTGCCGGGCATGCAAGCCGGCACAAAAGGGTTAAACTCTATGCCATGAGGCTGGAGTTCGATGCCAGCCATAGCTCGGAGCATCACCGCCACATTGGCACAAGCGTTTAGCAGTTGGTCGGATTTCGAGAAACGGTTGGAAGTGAATCCGTTGAATGCAGCCTGGCGAATCTGTGCGCTGATGCCATTGGCAAAAGCAGCCTCGTTGGCGTTGCGAGCCGATGCAATGTTCCACATGGCTTGGATGAATGGCAGACGGTCGATTCGCTGGTCGATGATGCTAATGGGATATATGTCGGGGACGCCCTTGGCGAACATCGGAGTGCGCTGCAGCAACGTCACGGCGCGGTCGTCGTCGGCAATATCGAAAAGCATGCACAGCGCTTGCGAGAAGTTGCACACCGTTGCCGACTGCGCTGGGTATGCCTCATTGATGAGGTAGGCGCAATAGCTGCCGCGGCGCTCGTTCCACAGACGCTGGTTGATGTTTTCCTTGATGCGCTTATAGGTTTCGTAGTAGGTGTCGCTCTCTGCTCCGAGTTCGTCTGCCATCTCGCTCAAAATGTAATGGCAATAGGCATATATGACATTAGTGCAGAGCCCGATGCTCTCAAAATAATCCTTGGCATGCATCCAGCGCGGATATTGGTTTTCGAGGCGCGAAAAACTGTTGCATCCGTGAATGAGCCAAAAGTCTTGGCAGAAAATAATATGCTTGTCGTGCTCCACGGTTCGGTTTATCACGCGGAAGGCATATTCCAACCACCGGCGGTCGCCTTTGGCGCAATACACCTGCCAAGCAGCGGCAGCCCAGATGAGGCGGTCGTTGACGATAGGCGACTCCAATCGCGAGGCAGAATCCTGCTGAATCACGCCATCGCGCACCTTAGAGCGCAGCAGCTGGATGCAAAGGTCGGGGTTGAGGTAAGCGAGCGCCAAGTAAGTGGCGAGCGATGCCTTGCTGCCCGAAATCTCGCCGAGCGGAGTGCCAGTGATGGCGTCGATTGCCATATTATAGGTGGCATCGAGGATGTTGAATTGGGTGGAAACCCGGGGGTATTTATCGTTGGTGCCCTTAGCCTTCCAGTGGGTGAATTCTATGTCCTGCTGATAGGTGTCGGGGTTGAGCACGAGGTCGAGCTGATAGATTCCCTCCCGGTCGGTGGGGCGCAGTTTGGCGCGATTGTTTGAGGCGAGCGACGATAGGTTCCACGACAGTGGCGCCACATTGCCCAGCACCCATACGCCGTTGAACTCATCGCTGAAAATAGAGTCGCCAGCAGCAGTCACCCACACGCCGTGCTGCTTAAATGCCTCGGTCATGGCGCTCAGATCGACGCAGAGCGTGCAGCGAGTGTTGGCAGCGATGGTGTCGGTAGGGGTGTAGGCAGAAACCGAGTCGGGGACGCAGGCAGTGGCATAGATGGTGTCGGCAGGTGCTATCACCAAGTGGAAAGACCCCGGCAAGAGTTCGTTGTCGCGCATATTAAACGCCAATCGGAGCAAAATAGGCCACATTGGCGCCGAAGCCTTCCCGCTGCGATAGTTGGAAATAATCTCGGTGGGCGAGGGCGCATAAGCCACAAAGTTGCCCTCGATAACGCTATCGGCAGTGACGGTAAACTCCGGGTTGGTGGCGATGACATCGCTCGAGACGCTGCCGCTCGAACAAGCCGCAAAAAGCGCACAAATAACCGAAATTATGAATATTTGGAGAAATTTCACTGCCTTGCTATAGGATTAATGTTTTGAAAATTGTTGATAGTGCAAAGGTAAGAAAATTATTGTAAAATTGGTAGTCATATATGCCCTCTATGGACAAAGTGGTGAAAAAAGTGTCAAAAAAAGACCAGTAGGTAAATAATGAACAGTTAGTGGTGAAAAATGAATAGTTCTATGAGAGCAAATATGACTAACTTTGCACCCGAAAAAGAGAAAAGAATATGAGATTAGTTATTTTATTATTGGCAATGGCTGGAATGGTGTTTAATTCCAGCGCTCAGAAGCAGATGACATTGCAAGAATGCCTGAATATAGGCATCGAAAACAACCTCGGGCTGAAGAAAGCCGACGGGGAAATAAGAAAGGGAAAATTGACTATTAGTGAGAATCGCGCAAAGTTGTTGCCACAAATTAATATGGTGGCATCGCTCAACGACAATTTCGATCCTCCAGTGTCGGTAACCGATGGTACACCCTACGGTAAAAAATATAACGTTACCCAGACACTGCAATATAATGCGGCAGCCGGCTTGCAGCTGCAGATGCCGCTCTACAATCAGATGGCGCTCACAGCCATGGATGTGGCAAAAACGGTAGATAGAATCAACTCGCTATCGTATGAAAAGGCAGTAGAAGACCTGATAATGCAGATAAGCAAGATGTATTATATGGCTCAGAACACCGAGGAACAGCTCGTGCTGGTGAGCGACAACATCAAACGACTGAAAGAACTCCGCGACATCACAGTGGCATTCTACGAAAACGATATGGCGATAGAAGTGGATGTGAAGCGCGTGAACATCAACATCGAGAACATGCAAGTGCAGTATGACAACGCCAAGGCGATGCTCGTGCAACAATATAATATGCTTAAATATGTGATGGACTATCCAAGCGACGCCGAGATAGCAGTGGTGGTGGATGGCGGCGGCATCGACGAAATCAACTCGTTTGCCGGACTCGACAACAACCTATATGAGCTGCAGTTGCTGCAAGAGCAAGTAACTCTCGCCGAACAGCAGAAAGACCTCGCCAAGAGCGAGTATTTGCCAAGTTTGGCACTCACAGGCTCGTTTATGTACTCGGCATTCACCGACAAGATAGGCAACTGGTTCCACTCGGGTGAATCGAATCACTGGTATCGTTCAAGCGGCTTGGGATTGTCGCTCAGAGTGCCTATCTTCGACAGCTTCGGACGCCGCTCTAAGGTGCGTAAGGCTCAAATCGACATTGAGAACGCAAAGATTTCGTATGAAGACGCCTACAAGGGACTTCAGACACAATATGTGAACGCAATCAACGATTTGCAGAACAATCAGCGCAATTATGTGAAGCAAAAGGACAACTACAAGCTTGCTGAAGATGTGTATAACGTCACCACCGACCGCTATCGCGAAGGCATAGTGACCATGACCGACGTTCTGCAAGACGAAATGCAACTCAGTTCGGCTCAGAACAACTATTTGAGCGCAAGCTACAGCTACAAGGTAGCCCGCCTATCGATACTCAAATACACCGGACAGCTCGGCACGCTGCTTGGCAATAGCAACAAGCGATAAGCAACCCGGCAAAGAAGGCGAGAAAGAAATATAAATCGTAAGAAATAACAGAGAAATAATACAAGTATAAACACCATATAAAAAATTAGAAAACAATTATGAGCAAGAATATAAGTGAATCGACTCACGAAACCAAAGTACAGAAACTCAAGAGACAACGCGTACGCCAAGTGATAACCAGCGCCCTCGGTATAGGTGTGCTATTGTGGGGTGTAATCAAGGTGACCATGCTATTCCTCGACTATAAGAAGATGGAAACCTGCAACGATGCACAAGTGGAGCAATACCTTGCTCCGGTGAATGTGCGAGCCACCGGCTACATCAAGAAAGTGTATTTCACCGAACACCAGCGTGTGCACAAGGGCGATACCCTGCTTGTGCTCGACGACCGCGAATATCGCATCAGAGTGATGGAAGCTGAGGCTGCCCTGAAAGATGCCATGGCAGGCGCAAACGTGATGAACGCCACACTTGCTACCACACAGAACTCCGCTTCGGTGTATGAAACCTCGATTAGCGAAATAAATATCCGCATAGCTAAGCTCGAGAAGGACCAGCAGCGCTATAAGAACCTTGTGGAACGCAAGGCAGCATCGCCAATCCAGCTCGAACAGATAGAGACCGAACTGCAAGCCACTCGCGAAAAGCTCGAATCGGTGAAGCGTCAGCAGAAAGCCGCTTACTCGGGCGTAAACGAAGTGCAGACCCGCAAGGCCAACACCGAAGCAGCCATTGAGCGCACTCAGGCAGCCCTCGAGATGGCAAAGCTCAACCTCTCGTACACAGTAGTGGTGGCACCATGCGACGGTAAACTCGGACGCCGCACCATAGAGGACGGTCAGTATATCAGCGCAGGTACTACAATCACCTATATTATCCCTGATACTCAGAAGTGGGTTATCGCCAACTATAAGGAAACCCAAGTAGAAAGCCTCTATGAAGGTCAAAAGGTGCGTATGACAGTAGATGCCATCGGCGACAAGGAATTTGAAGGCACCATTACAGCTATTTCGGGTGCAACAGGATCGAAATTCTCGCTTGTGCCAACCGACAACTCGGCAGGCAACTTCGTGAAGATACAGCAACGTGTGCCAGTGCGCATCGACTTCGAAGGACTATCGAAAGAAGATAACGACCGCCTTGCAGCCGGTATGATGGTTGTGGTAAAGGCTGAAAGGAAGTAATATGAGTGCTACTTATTCACGCAATTACCCGTTCTACGACTGGGTGCCTAAACCGCTGGGCGTCCTGTTCCTGATAATACTTTTCATCCCAATCCTCACTATTGGCGGTGTGTATTCAGCCAATAGCGGTGAGATGACCAGTGGACTCGGAATCCAGTCGGAACACATACAGTTTGTGGGCTTTGTCACCTCGGTGGGAATGGCAGCTTTTTCGCCATTCTTCTACCAGCTGGTGTGCATACGCCGCGAGAAGATGATGTGTATAGTGGGTTTCTCGATAATGTACATGCTCAGCTACGTGTGCGCCGAGACCGACAGCCTCTTCCTCTTGGCACTCTGTAGCCTCGTGATGGGCTTTGTGCGCAATGTGCTGATGATGTGCAACCTGTTTACGCTCATCAAATATGCATTCGGCATGGAAGCTACCGTTAACATCACGCCAGGCAACGACCCTACCGATGAGAAAGGATGGGACGAACTCGATGTGCAGAAAACCTCGAGTATGCCCACCATCTACCTCTTCTTTATGATATTAGGTCAGATAGGTACATGCTTCACCGCATGGCTTGCCTATGAATATGAGTGGCAATATGTTTACTATTATATGATGGGCACCATGCTCGTGGCTATCTTGATTCTATTCATCACTATGCCATTCCACCGCTATCCCGGACAGCATTTCCCCATCAATTTCGCCAAGTTTGGCAATGTGGTGGTGTTCTGCGGAATGATGTGCTCATTTATCTACATCATGGTCTATGGCAAGGTGCTCGACTGGTATGACTCGCAAGAGATACGCCTCGCCACACTGCTCTGCGTGCTGTTTACGGGCTTGTTTATCTGGCTCGAATGGAGTCGCCGCTGCCCATATTTCTTGCTTAGCGTGTTCAAGCTGCGCAGCGTGAGAGTGGGATTGCTGCTATTCTTTATGCTTATGGTGCTCAATTCGAGCGCGATGTTTGTCAACGTGTTTGTGAGCGTGGGCATGAAGATTGACAACTGGCAGAACGCCACGCTCGGCAACTGGGTGGTGCTTGGCTACTTTATAGGTTGTGTGGTAGGTGTATATTGCGGCAGCAAGGGCATTCACCTGAAATATATGTTTGCGCTGGGATTCCTGCTGATAGGTTTGTCGTCGCTCTATATGTACTTCGAGGTGCAGACCCAGGGACTCTACAGCCACATGAAATGGCCGGTTATAGTGCGTGCCACAGGTATGATGCTTCTCTACTCGCTCACCGCCGTTTATGCCAACCAACGCATGCCGTTTAAGTTTATGTCCACCTGGGTGTGCGTGATGCTCTCGGTGCGTATGGTGATAGGTCCAGGCGTGGGTACAGCCTTGTATAGCAATGTGCTGCAAGAACGTCAGCAATACTATGTTACCCGCTATGCACACGATTACGACCGCACCAATGTGGAACTCACCAACACCTACAACCAGACCATGCGTGGTATGCAATATCAAGGCAAGTCGGTAACCGAATCCGAGCAAATGGCAGCCATTTCGGCAAAGGGCAAGGTACAGGTGCAAGCTACACTATCGGCAGTTAAGGAGATGGCAGGATGGACATTCTATGCATGCCTATTGTGTTCGCTCGTGATATTGATAGTGCCGTGGAAGAAGCGCGACATTTCGGGCGATACACGAGAGTATCTGACGAAAGTGGAGAATACTTAGATTTCGTAATAATTACATAACTAATCTTTTCTGCGTAGCACGCTTGTGGGGAGGAAACTATGCGAATAGTTAAGCCTTCAGTAATGCACAAGCGCGTCTGCGATGCGTGCCAGGGAGAGTGATGCTCCTTGGCACGCACTTTTTATATATCAGAATATATGGCGGAGAAAAATGCGGAGACAATAACAAAATGCATTGGGAGAACATCGTGTTTTGCATTTGTAAATTAAAATTTAACAATGAAAATGTTAAAAATGGCGATAGAGTGACAATAAATGCGATATTTGAGGCCTCTGAGCGCATTTTTTTTTGTTTTTCAAAAATTATCATTATCTTTGCAGTCAAATAAGAGGAAAAATTATTTTATTTATTTCACGATAAAGGGAAATTAAGGTAAAAAAGTGCCGAGGAGAGAATCGGCATAGATTGTTAGTTTTTAGGTTTTATTATTTGTGGTTTTAAGATTGTCCAAGCGCAAGCGGCGCAAAGATGGGCAGTCTTAAGAAGATGGGTAACTGTAGAAATCAAGGATTTCTTAACAGTTTTTGAAAAGGAAAATGTGTTATATCTCGGATGGAGAATCCGAGATGCTGCCGAGAGTGAGTGGCGAAGTTCTTGAAGAATGCACGGTTTCCCATATTTTTAAAATGATTATTACAGGCGCAAGCCTACAATATAAAGATAAAAGTTAACCCTAATACCACATTTTATTCATACTATTTTTTTCCTAGG
>CALZAF010000064.1 GCA_945612775.1 uncultured bacterium
GCAAATATGTGCGTCCGCACCTGGTAAAGAAGTTCTCGCGTGAGGGCGAACCCGATTCGATAGTGGGCGTTACATACATCCGCCGCCAAGTGTGCGACTCGGTAAATGCCGCCAAACTACGCATCTGCCTTCACGACGTGGTGTGGGGCGAACACGGCACCGCACGCAACTTTGTGCAAGACCCCGATGTGGAGATTGCCGGCAAGACGGGCACCTGCTTCACCACTCAAGACGGCAAATACACCAACATTCGCCGAGTATCGTTCTGCGGATTCTTTCCTTATAAAGACCCTAAATACTCGTGCATAGTGGTGATGCTCAAGCCAAACCGCGGCGCTGCTGCAAGCAGCGGCATGGTATTGCGCCAAATAGCACGCAAGATGTATGCCCACGGTCTGCTGGGATCTAAAGGCAAGAGCGAAAAGGTAGAAAACCCAGCGCCTGCCACCATCTATGCGTCGTACGACAATGATAATCAGACTGCACTCACCCGCAACCTCAATATCAAGGGTGCTCGCTCGTTTGCCACACCAAATAAGGTGAAAGACGGCGGCGTGCCCAACGTTCGCGGGCTCAACATACGCGAAGCCATAGCAATGCTCGAAGCCGTAGGCTTGCGAGTGAAGCTCATAGGCAATGGTTATGTGGCATCACAGAGCATCGCTCCAGGCTCCAGCTTCAAGCGGGGCGAGGAGATAGAGCTCTCGCTGCGACATTAACCACATAGCGCATGCAGGACTATTAACAAATATTTTTAAGAAGAAAAATAAGATTACTCTACCGCGATATGGAAAAGTCGTTGAACGAAATAATAAAGTGTCTGAAGCCACTGCAAGTGGTGGGCGATGGCAATGTGGTCATCGAAGACGTGATTTGCGATAGCCGAAAGGCTAAAGCAGGAGCGCTGTTTGTGGCAATCAACGGTGTAGCCGTCGATGCCCATAAATTTATCCCCGACGTGGTGGCGGCTGGCGCTGCTGCCATAGTGTGCGAGGTGCTTCCAAGCGAGCTCAACGACGCCACTACCTATGTGGTGGTGAAGAACACCACGCACGCCTTGCCGCTGATAGCCGACGAGTGGTTCGACCACCCTTCGCAGCACTTGCACCTGGTGGGCGTGACTGGCACCAACGGCAAGACATCGACCGCCACTCTGCTCTATGAGATGGCTGAGATGATGGGATTTAAGGCTGGACTTATCTCTACGGTGCAAAACATAGTGCATCGCACTGCCACCGACGCCAAGCAGACTACCCCCGATCCGCTTTCGCTCCAAAAATTGCTCCACGACATGGTGCAAGAGGGTTGCGAATACGCATTTATGGAGGTAAGCTCTCACTCGAGCGTGCAGCACCGCATCGATGGTCTGCATTTTGCCGGCGGCATCTTCACCAACCTCACACGCGACCACCTCGATTTCCACAAGACTGTGGATAACTATATCAACGCAAAAAAGGCATTTTTCGACATGCTGCCTACCGACGCTTTCGCCATCACAAATATCGATGACAAGCAGGGCATGACCATGGTGCAGAACACCAAGGCTAAGGTGCTTACCTACTCGCTGCGCGCACTTGCCGACTTCAAATGCCTTCTCGTGGAAAGCCGACTCAACAACACGTCGCTCAACATCAACGGCCGCGACGTGGAGGTGCAATTCACCGGACGATTTAATGCCTACAACCTTACCGCTGTGTATGGCGCAGGCGTTTCGCTCGGATGGAATCCCGAAGATGTGCTGGTGAAGCTTAGCATGCTTGTGCCTGTGGCTGGCCGCTTCCAGACATTCCAGTCGAAGCGTGGCTATACCGCCGTGGTAGATTACGCCCACACCCCCGATGCCATCGAGAATGTGCTCAGCAGCATCCGCGAGGTGATAGGGTCAAAGGGCAACATCATCACCGTGGTGGGCTGCGGAGGCAACCGCGACGCAGGCAAGCGACCCATCATGGCTCGCGATGCCGCCAACGCCAGCAACCGCGTAGTGCTCACCAGCGACAATCCTCGATTTGAAGATCCTGAGGAGATTTTGGCGCAGATGATAGCAGGACTCGACGCCGAACAGCGCAGCCGCACCATCAAGATTACCGACCGCCGCGAAGCCATTCGCACCGCCTGCATGCTTGCCAATGCCGGCGACGTGGTGCTTGTGGCTGGCAAGGGGCATGAAAACTATCAGGAGGTGTGCGGAGTGAAGCACCACTTCGACGATAGCGAGGAACTGCGAAAAATCTTCGAAAGCGAATTTTAACCGTACAACGACAATAATAAGTATTATCTATGTTTTACTACCTCTACGAACTGCTTCGCGACTACGACATACCGGGCGCTCGACTGATGACCTACATCACATTTCGCTCGGGTGTAGCACTTGTGCTATCGCTATTCATAGCCATAGTTTTCGGTCGCAAGATTATCGACCGTCTGCAGCTGATGCAGGTGGGCGAAATAGTGCGCGACCTGGGTCTTGAAGGTCAAATGAGCAAAAAGGGCACTCCCACTATGGGCGGTATCATCATAATCATATCTATCGTAGTGCCTTGCCTACTTATGGGCAAACTCTCCAACGTGTATATGCTCCTGATGATATTCTCCACCATCTGGCTCGGATGCCTCGGATTTGCCGACGATTATCTGAAAATAGCTCGCCACAATAAGGACGGCCTCAAGGGCAAATTCAAGATTGTGGGTCAAGTGGGATTGGGACTCGTGGTGGGTCTTACCATGTATCTCAGCCCGAGCATAGTGATGCGCGAAAACATTGAGGTGGAAAATCGCACCAGTCACGAAATTGTGGTTAAGCACAAGAGCGACGACATAAAAGCCACTCAGACCACAATCCCGTTTGTTAAGAACAACAACTTCGACTACTCGTCGCTCACCAAGTGGATGGGTAAGCATGCCCAGACTGGCGGATGGATTCTATTTATCCTCGTGGTAATATTTGTGGTAACAGCTGTGAGCAACGGTGCCAACCTTACCGACGGACTCGACGGGCTCTGCACAGGCATCTCGGCGGTGATAGGCGTGGCGCTGGCGATAATGTGCTATCTGGGGGGCAACATTATCTATTCGAGCTACCTCAACATCATGTATATCCCCGACAGCGCCGAACTTGTGGTATTTGCCGCCGCATTCATCGGTGCTACTATTGGTTTCTTGTGGTACAACTCATTCCCTGCTCAGGTGTTTATGGGCGACACAGGCAGCCTCACTCTTGGCGGCATTATTGCCGTGTTTGCCATCCTCATCCGCAAGGAGCTGCTCATACCGGTGCTTTGCGCAGTGTTCTTCGTTGAAGACATATCGGTGATGATGCAGGTGGCTTACTTCAAGTACACCAAGAAGCGCACTGGCGTGGGCCGACGCATCTTCAAGATGACTCCGCTCCACCACCACTTCCAGAAACCGGGAAATGCGGGCATCGACGCCTTAATTCAACGTCCGCTGCAAGCCATTCCCGAATCGAAGATTGTGATGCGCTTCACACTGATAGCCATCATGCTTGCCGTGGTGACTTTCGTGACACTAAAGATACGTTAAACCAGATTTTAATTAATTATCGATTAATATTATGAGTAACCGCAGAATAGTTGTATTAGGTGGAGGCGAAAGCGGCGCTGGAGCTGCCGTTCTTGCCAAGCAGAAGGGCTTCGACGTGTGGCTCAGCGATATGGGCGCCATCAAGGACAAGTATAAGCAACTTCTCGACTCCTACGGCGTGCAATGGGAAGAAAAATGCCACACCGAGGAAAAAATCTTGGCTGCCGACGAGGTAATCAAGAGCCCCGGCATCCCCGACAAGGCGCCTATCATGCAGAAGATATTAAAACTACATATACCTGTGATTTCGGAAATAGAATTTGCAGGCCGATACACCGACGCCAAGATGGTGTGCATCACTGGTAGCAACGGCAAGACCACTACCACACTGCTCACCTACCACATATTGCAAAGCGCGGGCCTGAATGTGGGCTTGGCTGGCAATGTGGGCAAGAGTCTGGCGCTGC
This sequence comes from uncultured bacterium, assembly GCA_945612775.1. Classification (GTDB taxonomy): domain Bacteria; phylum Bacteroidota; class Bacteroidia; order Bacteroidales; family Muribaculaceae; genus SFTJ01. The sequence continues at coordinate 4,011 of CALZAF010000064.1, forward strand.
AAGTGGCTACCGAACATCACGACGTGTATGTGATTGAACTAAGCAGCTTCCAACTCGACAATATGTATGAGTTTAAGGCAAATGTGGCTGTGATTATGAACATCACCCCCGACCACCTCGACCGCTACGACTACAAGATGGAGAATTATGTGGCTGCCAAGTTCCGCATCACACAGAATCAAACCAGCGAGGACTCGTTTATCTTCTGGGAGGACGACCCAATCATCGCCGCTCAGCTCAAGAATCTCAAGACCGAGGCTAAATTGCTGCCATTCAGCGAATTTAATCACGAAGATGCTGTAGCTTATACAGCCAACAACCAGATGATTATCGACTGCAAAGGCGAGAAATGGAGCATCGACCGCAACGAACTATCGCTCAAGGGCTTGCACAACCTCTACAACTCGATGGCTGCAACCCTTTCGGCTTCGATTCTCGACATCAAGAAGGAAACTATCCGCAAGGCTCTTGCCGACTTCCAAGCCGTGGAACACCGCTTGGAATATGTGGCAACCATAGGCGGCGTGAAATATATCAACGACTCGAAGGCTACCAACGTAAATAGCTGCTGGTATGCCCTCGAAAGCGTCAATCAGCCCACCGTGCTTATCCTCGGCGGTAAGGACAAGGGCAACGATTATACCGAGATTGAGCAGTTTGTGAAGGACAAGGTGAAAGCCATTGTGTGCCTCGGAGTAGATAACGCCAAGCTTCACGCCTTCTTCGACGGCAAGGTAGCCACCGTGGTCGATGCCGGCAGCATGCAAGAGGCTGTGGACAAGTGCGCTTCGCTCGCCACCGACGGCGACATAGTGCTCCTTTCGCCCTGCTGCGCAAGCTTCGACCTCTTCAAGAGCTACGAAGACCGCGGAACTCAGTTCAAGGAGTGTGTTAAGAAGATGCAGTAACGCAAGCGCGCTGCATCCTCGCAGATATAGAGTATGAATAAAACGTAAAAATTAGAAAAACCACAAAATTTTTAAAGATTATGACACAGAAAAAGCTACAGATTGAAGAAGAAACCGTGCAAAGCGGTGACCGTTGGATTTGGGGCATCTATATTGCCCTATGTTTGGTGTCGATTGTTGAATCGTATGCAGCATTGAGCCAAGTCGTTGGCAAGCAGGGGCTATATTACCCGCTTGTCAAGCACTGCCTATTGCTTGGCTCGGGATTCTTGATTCTTTGGGGCCTACAGCGCCTGCACTACACCAAGTACATACCTTTCATCAAGGTATTCTCCGCGCTGACGTTCCTGAGCGTTATAGCTGTGCTTTTTATCGGTCAGAACATCAATGGCGCTATGCGTGCCATTCCTGTGCCCGGATTGGGCACCATTCAGCCAGCCGAGTTGAGTAAACTTGCCATTGCCACCCTCGTGCCGCTCATTGTGTCGCGCCATCAGGTGGAAAACGGCGTTTCGCGGCGTGGAGCCATCTTGGCTGTGTCGGTGGTGTGTGCCTTCGCCTTGTTTCTCTTGGGGCAAGGTCTTACCAACACCATCTTGCTCATGTTCACCAGTGTAATCATCATGTGGATTGGTGGCATCAAGGTGCACCAGCTGTTTATGGTGTTCGGTGTATATGTAGCCATTGCCGGATGTGTAATGCTCATCAATAAGAACAACGAGGAAAAAGAGGCTGAAGTCAAAGCCCGCAGTTACGAGATAACGCAAAATGCCAATGCCGCCGAAGCTAATGCAATCGACATGGCAGCCTACGACGACGGTCAAGAAAAAAGCAAGCGCGCCGCAGCACGACGCAGCGACACTTGGAGTGCTCGTCTCACGCGTTGGAAAGTCAATCACGACTCGCTCGTATATATGCCTCTAACACCCGAAAATATGCAGGAAACCTTTGCCCACATGGCTCAAGCCCATGGCGGCGTGTATGGCGTAGGTCCCGGCAACTCACGCGAATGTAGCCGTCTGCCTTTGGCATTCTCCGACTATATATTCTCTATCGTCGTAGAGGAAGAGGGGCTGATAGGCGGAATTGTCCTTATAGTGCTCTATCTGTGGCTGCTCATTCGTGCCGGCTTGATAGCCAGCCGTTGTGCTCGAGCCCTCCCGGCTCTGCTCATCATGGGTATGGCAGTGATGATTACCTTCCAAGCGCTGGTACACATGGCCATCAATACGGGTCTTTTCCCTGTGTCGGGGCAATCGCTGCCGCTGATTTCGGAGGGTGGAACCTCGGTATGGGTGATTAGCGCCGCTTTCGGCATCATGCTCAGCGTGAGCCGTCATGCGAGCCAAAACACCCTCGACAAAATGAAGAAGAAAGAAGAACAGGACTTGCCTAAAGAGGAGCAAGCTCCTAACCCTATGCAAATAATTCTCGACAATGAAAAATAACGATAGAAAGATGAACTTTTTAGTGAGTGGCGGTGGCACCGGCGGACACATTTTCCCGGCGCTATCGATAGCTGGCGAAATCAAGCGCCGCTTCCCCGATGCCAACATACTATTTGTGGGCGCTCTGGGCCGTATGGAAATGGAGAAGGTGCCTGCAGCCGGATATGAGATTATCGGGCTGCCTGTGTATGGTTTCGACCGCAAAAATCTCTTCAAAAACATAAAGGTGCTCTACCACTTGGCGAAGAGCATCAGAATGGCTAAAAAGATACTCCGCGACTTCAAACCCGACATCGCCATCGGCGTAGGCGGATATGCCAGCGGACCTATGCTAAAGGCTGCGCAAAAGGCAGGCATCCCTACGCTGCTGCAGGAGCAAAACTCCTATGCCGGTGTCACCAACAAACTATTGGCTAAAAACGCCACCAGCATCTGCGTGGCATACGAAGGCATGGAGCGATTCTTTCCTGCCCACAAGATAGTGATGACCGGCAACCCTGTGCGCGCCAATCTGCTCAACTGCACCACTTCGCGCCAAGATGCCGTGAAATCGTTTGGCCTCGACCCCGATAAGCGCACTATCCTCATCATAGGCGGAAGCCTCGGTGCCCGCACCGTCAACGATAGTGTGATTGGCGGCCTCGAGGAGATAGGCAAGCATCAAGATGTGCAAGTGATATGGCAGTCGGGCAAAATCTATGATGAGCAATGCAGCGCTGCTCTTGCCGCATCGGGCGTGAAGAACGTGATTCAGAGCCCATTTATCTCAAATATGGACATCGCTTACCGCGCTGCCGACCTTGTGGTGTCGCGCGCCGGCGCAAGCAGCATCAGCGAACTTCAACTGCTTGGCAAGGCTTCAATTCTCGTGCCTTCGCCTAATGTGGCTGAAGATCATCAGACCAAAAACGCCCTCGCGCTTGCCAACCGCAACGCGGCTATCATGGTCACCGACGCCGATGCTCCTCAGCGATTGGTGAGCACCATGCTTCAGACGGTGGCTAACACCGAACTGATAGAATCGCTCGAAACCAACGTAAAGGCTATGGCGCTCAACAATGCTGCCGAAAAGATAGTGGATAAGGTGCTTGAGATAATAGAATAAGGGACTAACCGGGTGGAGCACACCCCTCGGCGAAACGCCCTAAAACGCATAAAAAGACAATTAAGAAATGGACAATTATAGTTCTCTATATTTTGTAGGAGCCGGCGGCATAGGCATGGCTAACCTCGAACGCTACTTTTTAGCCAATGGCTACAAGGTGGCTGGCTACGACCGCACTCCGAGCGAACTCACCTCGGCACTCATTGCCGAAGGCGTGGAAATAACTTTCGACGAACGCGCCGAACTTATCCCCGACTACTGCCGCGACGCTGCCACCACACTGGTGGTTTACACCCCAGCTGTTCCCGATTCGCATCAGGGTCTGCGCTGGTTCAGAGACAACGGTTTCACTGTGATTAAGCGCGCCCAGCTGCTGGGACTCATCACCCACAATTCTAAGGCGCTATGCTTCTCGGGAACTCACGGCAAAACCACCACTTCGAGCATGGCTGCCCACATATTGCACCAGTCGGCAATAGGTTGCAACGCATTCTTGGGCGGAATTCTCAAGAATTACAATAGCAATCTGCTGCTTTCAGCCGATAGCCCATATTCGGTAATCGAAGCCGACGAGTTCGACCGCTCTTTCCACCATCTGAAGCCTTATATCGCCGTGGTGACCGCTACCGACCCCGATCACCTCGACATCTACGGCACCGAGGAGGCTTATCTCGAGAGTTTTGCCCATTTCACCGAACTCATCTCCCCCGACGGCACTCTGATAGTGCACACGGGGCTCAAACTTAAGCCTCGTACCGCCAATGGCGTTACCACCTACACTTATTCGCGCAACGAAGGCGATTTTCACGCCACTAACGTGCGCAAAGGCAACGGAAAAATCATTTTCGACTTCGTTACGCCTCGAGGCACCATAAGCGACATCGACCTCGGCGTGCCTGTGGACATCAACATAGAGAACGCAGTGGCTGCAATGGCTGTGTGCTGGCTCGTGGGAGCTACCGACAACGAATTGCGCAGCGCTATGGCTACCTTTGGCGGAGCAAAACGCCGTTTCGACTTCTGGATTAAGGAAGAAGGAGCTCACGGCAAGGTGGTGCTCGACGACTATGCCCACCACCCCGACGAATTGCGCGCAAGCATTCGCTCGATCAAGGACCTTTACCCCGACCGCAAGGTGACTGCCATATTCCAGCCGCACCTATATACCCGTACTCGCGACTTCGCCCCTCAGTTTGCCGAGGCTCTCTCGCATGCCGACCAGGTGATTCTGCTCGACATCTACCCAGCCCGCGAACTCCCCATTCCGGGCGTGACGTCGCAGATAATCTTCGACCGCATCACTTGCCCCGACAAGATGCTCATCGAGAAGAAGGACTTGATTCACACCATCGAAACCCACCAATTCGACATTCTGCTCACCGTGGGTGCCGGCGATGTGGTGAACTTCCTGCCTCAGATATGTGAAATCATAAAAAACAGATAATCAACACCCCTCTACACTAAGCGTGAAGTTAAAGAAAAGCATAAGAATAGGATTATATATTGCGTCGGTGACCGTGATGCTGGCATCGCTCGTAGGCGTAGGACTCTGGGCCAACAGCGAAGCCAAGCATGAGGTGTGCCGCAGCATCGATGTGGTGATAGAGAACGCCGACAGTTCGGCTTTTATCACCCGTGAGAACATTATGCTCGAACTCAACCGCCTCGGCATACACCCCGAGGGTCAGAAATTCTCGCAAATCAACACTTTAGAGATTGAGCGTCAGCTCAATAAGACCGATTTCCTCGAGAACGCCGAGTGCGTGGTGGTGGGCAACGCCACACTGCAGATTCGCGTGGCACAAATTGTGCCCGTGATGCGCGTGTTCGACGGCAATGCATCCTACTACATCAACGGCAGCGGCAAGCGAATCACCGCCAACGAGCTATTCCACATCGATGTGCCGGTGGTCAACGGGCATTTCGACGCCAATTACTCGCCTGCCCGACTAATTCCGCTCGCCCGATATGTGGAAAATAGCGCCGAACTGCGTAACTTTGTATCGATGATTTCGGTTGCCGACTCCAACAATGTGTTTATCGTGCCTTCAATCTATGGTCACGTTGTAAACATAGGTCGCCCCGAAGGTTTTGAAAACAAGTTTGCTAAACTCAAGGAATTCTACACCAAGGTGATGCCCGATAAGGGCTGGATGTACTACGACACCATTTCGGTGAAATATAACCACCAAGTGGTGGCTACACGCCGTGTGAAAGCCGTTAAAGCCGAAATCGACTGGCGCGTACTCAGCGACGAAGAAGCCGACGACGAGCAAACTATGACAATGAGCGACACCACACGCGTGAAAGGCAGCGCCGAAGAGCCCAAGCGGCCAATCACCGATGGCGACACCGCTAAAGCTAAGGCTAAAGAGCCCGCAAAGCCCAAAGTGGCGGCAAAGCCAAGCGCTAAGCCGGCTGAAAAGCCCAAATCAAGCACAAGCAGCTCTAAGGCTAAAAGCAAAGTGGAAAAATCATTCCGAACCAATTAACATCAATAACCCTAAACTCAGAATAATACACATAAATACTTAATATTATGGACATTCAATATATAGTAGCCCTCGAAATAGGCAGTTCGAAAATTGTGGGTGCCGTGGCTGAAGTAGCGGCATCGGGACAGCTATTTATCAAAGCCGTCGAAACCGAGCAAACCATCAACTGCGTGCGCTATGGATGCATACAGAACGTAGAAAGCACCAAAGCTGCCGTCAACCGCATCATTTCTAAGCTAAGCAACTACGTTGATGGCGACATCAAGAGCGTGTATGTGGGCGTGGCTGGCCGCACTCTTCACTCGCAAAACGCCGAAGTGAAATGCAACCTCAGCACCGAGCAAGCCATCACCGACACCATAATTAAAAGCATTATGACAAAAGCGTGCAAGGATACTTTCCCCAACTACGACACCATAGATGCCGTGCCTCGCACCTTTACCATCGATAACCGCGAAATCAAGGACCCTGTGGGCAGCTTCGGCACTCACATCGTGGCGCACGTTAGCATGATTCTCGCTCGACCCATCATCACCATCAACCTTAAGCGCGTAATCAACCCAAGCATGGTGAAAGGATATATCACCCTGCCCACCGCGATGGCTGATGCCTTGCTCACCGAGGACGAACGCACCCTGGGATGTATGCTCGTGGACCTCGGCGCCGAGACCACCACTGTTTCAATCTACCGCAAGGGCGCACTCGAGTATCTCAACACCATTCCTCTTGGCGGACGCAACCTGAGCCGCGACATCTCGGCTCTCGGCATTCGCGAAGAAGTGGCTGAACGAATCAAAAAGAACATAGAGAACCCGCTCAAACCCACTGCCGACCCTGTTACAATCGACGGCATCAAGTCGAGCGACGCATCTAACTATATCCTCGCCCGCACCGGCGAAATCATTGCCAATATCACCAACCAGGTGAGCAACGCCGGACTCACTTTAGCCGACGTCCGCACCATAGTAATCACTGGAGGCGGCGCTCTGCTCAAGGGCATCGACTCTCTGATTGCCGAAAACACCGGTTTGCCTGTGCGCATCACCTCGAGCAAACCCGATGGCATAGTGATTCGCTCTGCCGAAGAGTCGCGACTCGAAAAATTTGGCGTATATGCCATCTTGCTCGCTGCCGCCAAGCGTATCGGCACAGATTCGTGCGTACATAAGCAGGAATTTGTAACCTCTCCTGTCAGTCCCTACGACCCCTCAGCACCTAATCCTGCCGAAACTAAGCGCCAAAAAACGGAGACTGAGCAGAAGAGCCGCACCCCGTCGTTCTGGGAACGTATGAAGGACCGCGTGGTCACCATTATCTCCGAAGATAAAGACACCGATAGCGACGACAACTTTTAACGCGCCGACATGGCAATAACTACATTTATTCACCCCTAAAAGTAAAATACGACTATGGATAATCAAGATAAATATAACGAAGCAATGGAAGACCCAGGCTTCAACTTAGACCTCGATCCTCAGGCTCCTATCATCAAAGTAGTAGGCGTGGGCGGCGGCGGCGGAAATGCCGTTAACCACATGTACACTCAGAATATTCAGGGTGTGTCGTTTGTGGTGTGCAATACCGACCGTCAGCACCTCAACAATTCGCCAGTGCCATGCCGCCTGCTCATCGGACCTAAGACTTGCCAAGGCCTCGGCGCTGGCAACGACCCCGAAGTGGCTAAAGCTGCCGCCGAAGAGAGCGAAGCCGAAATTGCCAGCCTTTTCGACGACTCCACCAAGATGGTGTTTATCACCGCCGGTATGGGTGGCGGCACCGGAACAGGTGCTGCGCCTGTGGTGGCTCGCATTGCCCGCGACAAGGGCGTGCTTACCGTGGGCATCGTAACCATTCCATTCCTCTTCGAAGGCAATAAGAAAATCCTCAAGGCAATCGACGGTGCCGACGAAATGAGCAAATATGTTGACGCCATTCTTATCATCAACAACGAACGCCTCACCGAAATATATCCCGACCTCGACTTCTTGTCGGCTTTCGGCAAGGCTGACGATACCCTCTCTACCGCTGCGCGAAGCATCTCAGACCTCATTACCGTGAACGGCAAAATCAACCTCGACTTCAAGGATGTGAACGCCACCCTGCGCAATGGCGGCGTTGCAATCATAAGCAGCGGCTACGGCGAAGGCGATAAGCGCGTCACCAAGGCTATCGAAGATGCCCTCAACTCGCCTTTGCTCAAGAATCGCGACGTTTATGGCTCGAAGAAGATTCTTATCAACTTCTACTTCAATCCTAAGTCGGAACGCCCATTCGTGATGGAAGAAGTGAACGAAATGCGCGAATTTATGTGCAATTTCGACCCCGATGTCGATGTGATTTGGGGTACAGCATTCGACGAAACCCTCGGCTCGAAAATCAAGATTACAATCCTCGCTTCGGGTTTCAACGTATCGCTCAACAACGAAGAAAGCACAAAAAAGCCGGTTAACTCTCACACTCGCACCACTACAGCTTCGCTTACCGAGAATCCAGCTCCTGCCAGCACCTCTGCCACCGACCGCATCGCCGCCGAATACGGCACCGCCAAGGTGGAACAGCACGAGCAGAGCATTGCACGCGCTCGCTACCTCGTGCTCTCTAACGAGGACATCGAGAACGACAAACTGCTCGAAATGATGGAAAGCACTCCTACTTTCCGACGCGACCAGCAGTTTAAGAGCACCATCAAGTCGATGCAAAGCGGCGATTCGTCATACTTCCCAAGCGAGCCTAAAGCTCCTGCCAAGCCAAGCAACGCCATCTCGTTCGACGACTAAGCACAGCAACAAAATCATAATCCTATATCACGCCCCGATGAGCCTCATTTTGTCAAGCTCATCGGGCGTTATTTTTTATCCGCCCCGCAAATCTCACGCAGATTCCGAGCATCGATCTCAATATCTCACGCAGATCCAACTGATCTACCCGATAAGGTTATCTAACGGATAGCGCGACCGCAGCACAACGTCGGAGACGTTGATTTATGGTTAGCACCACACAGAGGGAGCAAAGCGACCGGTGTGGTGTGCCACCAACCACCTGCAAATCAGCTTCGGAGATGCTGATAGTCACCCGCTCTCTCACGCAGATGTTTTTGATAATCTCACGCAGATCCAACAGATCTATCAG